>NZ_JAEBEI010000003.1:0-493830 GCF_046548775.1 Amycolatopsis sp. cmx-4-61
CGTCGCTCACACGATCAACAACCGGCCCCGCAAGATCCTCGACTGGCGAACCCCGGCCGAAGTCTTCGCCGAGCAGCTACGCTCACTGCAACAACCCGGTGTTGCATCGACCGATTGAACTCGCCCATCCTCCTCGGGCGCCTTTCCGCGCAAACTGACATCGTTGTCGGCGTCCCGACCGCCAACCGCGGCGCCGCCGGCGAGTACCCCGGCACGTTCGGGTTCTTCGTCAACACCCTCGCCGTGCGCGCCGACCTGTCCGGCGCGCCGACCGGTGCCACCCTGCTCAAGGACGTCCGCGCGGCCCTGCGCGGGGCGATCGACCACGCCGAGCTGCCGTTCGAACGGGTCGTCGAGCTGGTGAACCCGCCGCGCAGCCCGGCGCACACCCCGCTGTTCCAGACGATGTTCGCCTGGGTGCCGACGCTGCACGACGTCCTGGAGCTGCCGGGGGTGATCGTCGAACCCCTCGACGTCGAGCACGCCCCCGCGAAGTTCGACCTCGCTCTCGGGCTGGCCGAGGAGGACGGCGACGTCGCCGGGCACCTCGACTACGCCGTCGCCCTCTTCGACCGGGACACCGCCGAGCGGTACGCGCGTTACCTCGTCCGGCTCTTGGACCAGCTGGCGACGCGACCGGACGCCGGCATCGCGAGCTACGAACTCCTCGACGACGCCGAACGCCGCGAGATCCTCCGCGCCTGGAGCACCGGTCCGCGGCCGCACCGGCGGCCCGGCGGGCTGGTCGACCGCTTCACCGCCCACGCCGGCACGACCCCGGCCGCGCCCGCGCTCGTCTGCGACGACCGGACCCTCACCTACGGCGAGCTGGACCGCCGCAGCACGCGGCTGGCGAACGCGCTGCGCCGCCGCGGCGCCCGGCCCGGCGGGGTGGTGGCCATCCACAGTGGACGGTCGGTCGAGCTCGTCGTCGCGGTGCTGGGCGTGCTGAAGTCCGGAGCCGCCTACCTCCCGCTCGACCCGGCCCAGCCCGCGGCCCGGCGGGCGGCGATGGTCGAGGACGCGCGTCCGGTCCTGGTCCTGGGCGACGACGTCGCCGACCTCGAAGCCGAGGGCGACGAGACCCGCAGACCGGTCGAGACCGGCCCCGACGACACGGCCTACGTGATCTACACGTCGGGGTCGACCGGACGTCCGAAGGGCGTCGCCGTCACCCACCGCAGCGTCCTCGCGCTGTTCGACCAGTGGCTGGACCGCTTCGGTGCGACACCGGGCGAAGCGACGTCGGCGTGGTCCAGCATCGGCTTCGACGCTTCGGTGCACGAACTGCTGCTGCCCCTGACCACGGGCGCCGTGCTGCACGTCGTGCCCGAGGACGTCCGGCCCGATCCGGCGGCGCTGATGGCGTGGCTGCGGGACCACCGGGTGGTGCAGGCGTTCCTGCCGCCCGCCTACGTCCGGTGGGTCGACGAAGATCCCGCCCGCGTCCGCGGGCTGGCGCTGCGGCAGCTGCTGACCGGCGTCGAACCACTGCCGGAGGCCGCGCTCGCCCGGTTCGCCGCGGCCCTGCCGGGCTTGCGGATCTGCTTCGGCTACGGGCCCACCGAAGCCACGCTCTACGCCACCGCGCACTTCGACCCGCAGCCGCGGGACCGCCCGGCCCCGATCGGGCGGCCGCTGCCCGGTTCGCGGCTGTACCTGCTGGACGAGCGGCTGCGCCCGGTGCCCCCGGGGGTCGTGGGCGAGGTGTTCCTGGCCGGCGACTGCCTGGCTCGCGGCTACCTCAACCAGCCAGGACTGACCGCCGAACGGTTCGTGGCGGACCCGTTCGTCCCGGGCGGGAGGATGTACCGGACCGGGGACCTGGCGCGGTGGCTGCCCGGCGGCGAAGCCGAGTACGCCGGCCGCCGCGACGACCAGATCAAGCTGCGCGGGTTCCGCATCGAGCCGGGCGAGGTGACGGCCGCGCTCCTGGCCGTCCCCGGCGTCCGGGAGGCCGCCGTGCTGGTGGACCGCGAGGGCGAGCCGCGGCTCGTGGCCGGTGTCGCCGGCGGCGGGCGGACCCCGCACGAATGGCGGGCCGCGCTGGCCGGCCGCCTGCCGGACTACATGATCCCGTCCGTGTTCGCCGAGTTCGACCGGCTGCCCCTGAGCCGCAGCGGCAAGCTCGACCGCGACGCCGTGCTGGCCCGCGCCCGCGCGAGCGCGCCGGCCGCGGTCAACACCGCCGCCCCGCGCGACCAGGTCGAACTCGCCCTCCTCCGGATCTGGCGGGACCTGTTGCTGCACCCGGCCATCGGTGTCTCGGACGACTTCTTCGCCGTCGGCGGCACGTCGATCTCGGCGATCAAGCTGGCCCACGCGATCGGCACGGAGTTCGGCCGCGAGCTGCCGATCCGGGACGTCATCCTGCACCCGACCATCGAGGCGCAGGCCGCGCTGCTGCGCACGGACCACCGCCCGGACCGCGGCAGCCTGATCGAGTTCCGCCCCGGGGCCGGGCGCGCCCGTGTCGTCTGCGTGCACCCGGCCGGTGGCACGGCGTTCTGCTACCTGCCGCTCAGCGCCCTGCTTCCCGACGACGCCGGCGTCGTCGGGATCCAGTCCCCCGGGCTCAACCCCGGCGAGGGGCCGCTGCCGAGCGTCGAGGCGATGGCCGAGGAGTACCTGCGGCTCGTCGACCCGCTCCCGGACGAGACACTGGTCCTTTGTGGACTCTCGTACGGCGGCCTCGTCGCCTACGAGATGGGACGGCGGCTCGCGGAGCACCACCCGCGCGTCAGCGTCGTCCTGCTCGACACGACCGCCACCGACGACCCGGCCGCGAAGGCGGCGATCGAGCCGGTGCCCGCGGCCGAGTTCCGCGAAAAACTGGTCCGCTTCAACGGCATGTACCCCGGGATCGAGGACGCGCAGATCGAGCGCTACCACCGCACCTACAACCACAACCGGCGGACCGCGCGCGAGCACGATCCCGGCGAAACGGCCGCGAGAGTCGTCTTCGTCCAGGCCGTCGGCGAGGACCCGGTGCCCGGGACCGTGGAGTTCTGGCGCCGCCGCGCCCGCGGCGAGTTCGCGGTCGTCCCGGCGGACTGCGGCCACTGGGACATGCTGGAAAGCGACGCGTTGCCGCTCGTCGCCAAGCTGGTCTCGGCCGAGCTGGCGGCCCGGTGACGTCCATCGCCCGCCGCGTCCACGACCGGGCCCTGCGGCACCCGGACGCCCTCGCCGTGTCCGACGGCACCCGGCGGCTCACCTACGCCGAGCTGAACGCGGGCGCCGCCGCCGTCGCGGCCGCCCTGTCCCGCCGCGGCATCCGCTCCGGGGACGCGGTCGCCGTCGCCCTTCCGCGCTCGGCGGAACTGGTCCAGGTCATGCTGGGGGTCCTGCGCCTCGGCGGTCAGGTCGTGCCGCTGGACCGGCAGAGCCCGCCCGCGCGCCGCGAGGTGATCCTCGCCGACGCGGGCGCGGCCGCCGTGGTCCACGACGGCCTGCCGGATCTGCTGCCGCTGTCCCCCGCCGACCTGCTCGCCGAGCCGGCGGAAGCCGGGGTGCCCGCCGGCCCCGCGCCGGCGTCGTTCCTCTTCGCCACCTCCGGCACGACCGGGCGGCCGAAGGGCGTCGAGGTCCGCGACGCCGGCATCCTGCGCCTGGCCGAACCCGGCTGGCTCGACATCGGCACCCGGTTCGCCTGCCTGGCCAACCCGGCGTTCGACGCCATCAGCTTCGAGGTGTGGGTGCCGCTGCTGACCGGCGGCACGTGCGTGGTCCTCGACGACGACACCGTCCGCGACCCGCAGGCGTTCGCCGACGCGCTCGTCCGGGAGCGCATCGACACGATGTTCGTCACCGCGACGCTGTTCAACGCGGTCGCCGAGACCGTGCCGGGCAGCTTCGCCACCGTGCGCCGGGTCGTCATCGGCGGCGAGCAGCTCAACGCCCCGCTGATCCGCCGCTGGTACCGGGCCAACCCCGGATCGCCGACGCGGCTGCAGAACGGCTACGGCCCGACCGAGACGACGACGTTCGCGCTCAGCTACGCCATCCCGCGCGGCTTCGACGGCGACGTCGTGCCGATCGGCCGCCCGCTGCCCGGCACCGGCGCGGTCGCGGTCTTCAGAACGGACGAGCCGCCGGACGAGCGCGTGGCCGCCGAAGGTGAAGTCGCCGAGCTGTACCTCTCCGGTGCCGGCGTCGCGCTCGGCTACCGCGGCCTGCCCGCCGAAACCGGGCGGCGGTTCGTGCGGCTGCCGTGGCTGGACGACGGCCGCGCGCGGTTCTACCGCACCGGCGACCTGGTCCGGGTGCTGCCGGGTGGGCGGTACGCCTACGTCGGGCGCACCGACCGGCAGGTCAAGGTGCGCGGGTTCCGGATCGAGCCGGGCGAGCTGGAGCAGCGGCTGCTCGCGCACCCGGAGATCCGGCAGGTCCACGTCGCCGTGCGCCGCGCGGCCACCGCCGAACTGCTCGCCTACGTCGTGGCGGGCGAGCTGTCCTTCGAGGCGTTCGAAGCGCACCTGGCCGAAACCGTGCCGGCCTACATGCGGCCGCACCACGTGTTCCGCGTCGACGAGCTGCCGCGGAACGCGAACGGGAAGGTGGACGAAACCGCGTTGCTGGCGGGCGGGTTCCCGCCGTGGCGGCCGGAGACCGGCGGGGAAGCGACGGCGTGGGAGCGTGAAGTCCTCGACGTCGTTTCGGACGTCCTCGGCGTTCCCGCCCTCCGGCCGCTCGACACCTGGCTGCGGTCCGGCGGCGACTCGCTCAAGGCGTTGCGGCTGCGGTTCGCGATCCGGGACCGCTGGGGTGCCGACGTGGCACCTTCGGTGGTGCAGCGCGGCACGTTCGCCGACCTCGCCGCCGCCGTCTCCTCGGCGGGGCGGGCGGCGTACCCGGCACCCGGGGCGCCGACCACGGCGACGTCGGCGCCGGCCACCAGCGAGCAGCAACGGCTTTGGCTGCTGCAGCAGCGGAACCCGACGTCCACCGCCTACCACGTGCCGCTGGCCTTCCGGATCACCGGCGACCTCGACCTCGACGCGCTGCGCCGGGACGTGCGCGGCCTGGTCGAGCGGCACCCGGCGCTGCGGACGGCGTTCGAGGCGACCTCCGGCGGCCTGCGACAGGTGGCGAAGGCGCCCTACGACCCGTGGACCGAGCCGTCCGGCGACTTCTTCACCGCGCCCTTCGACCTCGCGTCCGGCCGGGTGCTGCGCGCGGCCTGGCGGCCGGACGGGACGCTCCTGCTGTGCCTGCACCACATCGCGGTCGACGGCTGGTCGCTGAACGTCCTGTTCCGGGAGTTGTCCGGAGGACAACCGCGGCCGGACGCGCACACGACGTTCGACTTCGCCGCGTGGCAGGCGCGCTGGTTCGCCTCCCCCGGCTACCGCGCCCAGCTGACCGACCGCGCCGACGACGCCGAGCCCCTCGCCGAAGCCTCCTCGGCCGGGCGGCTGCACACGACCCGCATCAGCCGTGACCGTGTCGACGACTGGGCCGGTGAGCTCGGCCTGACGCGCTTCCAGCTGCTGCTGGGGGTGTTCGCGTGGAGCCTGTACGCGGTGACCGGGCGGACCCGCCCCCGGATCGCCGCACCCGTGGCGAACCGGCCGGTGCGGGCGTTCGAGGACGCCGTCGGGATGTTCGCCAACACCGTGCGGCTGCCGCTGTCGGTGGCCCCGGGCGAAGACCTGGACGCCCAGCTGCGCCGGCTCGGCGAGACCGCGGCCGCGGCGCTGGACCACCAGGACGTCGCCTTCGCCGACCTCGACCCGGCGTACGCGGCCTTCGACTACCTGTTCGTCCTGGAGAACACCGACTTCGGAGCGCTGCGGCTGCCCGGCTGCTCGGTCAGTCCACAGTGGATCGAAGCGACCGAGGCCAAGTGCGCGCTCACGCTGTCGGTCGTGGAACGGCCGGACGGCTTCGACTGCCTGTGGGAGTACGGCGACGGCCACTTCACCGAAGCCGAGGCACGGGAACTCGGGGAAGCCTTCGACCGCGCCCTGCACGGCGACGCCCGGACCCCCGACCACCGCGACCACGGCCGTGGCGAGCCGGCGGAGCTGACCTGGGAGACCATCGCGGACGGCTTCGCGCGGCAGGTCGCCAGGACGCCCGGCGCCCCGGCGCTGACCGGCGGCACGACGCTGACCTACGCCGAACTCGACGCCCACGCGGCCCGGCTCGCCGCCACCCTGCCCGAGGACGCCACCGACATCGCGTTGTACTTCCGGCCCTCGGCCGAGCACGTCGTCGCGCTGCTGGCGCTCGCGCGGCTCAACATCACCGCCGTGCCCCTGGATCCGGCGTACCCGCCGGAGCTGCTGCACGCCATGCTCGACCGCGTCCGGCCGCGCTGTGTCCTGCTCGCGCCGGGTGCGGGGTTCGAGACCGACGTCGAACGGCGGTACGTCACGCTCGACGGCGGGCCGGTGCCGGACGTCCCGGCCCGGCACGCCGGACGGCCGCTCTACACGCTGTTCACCTCGGGCTCGACCGGCGTGCCCAAGGGGGTGCGCGTCCCGGACCGCACGCTCGCCAACCTGCTGCAGTGGCAGGACGCGCCACCCGCGGCGACGCAGCAGTTCTCGATGCTGTCGTTCGACGTGTCGTTCCAGGAGATCTTCACAACGCTCTGCGGTGGCGGGCGGCTGCACCTGATCCGCCCCGAGTGGCGCCACGACGTCCCCGCGCTGCTGGACCAGCTGGACACCGCCGGGATCGAGCGGATCTTCCTGCCCTACGTGGCCCTGCAGCTGCTGGCCGAGCACGGCGTCCGGCTCGGGCGGTACCCGGCGCGGCTGCGGGACGTGATCACCGCCGGCGAACAGCTGGTGTGCACCCCGGCCATCCGCCGCTGGTTCGCCGGGCTGCCCGGCGCCCGCCTGCACAACCACTACGGGCCGACCGAAACCCACGTCGTCAGCGCGCTGACCCTCGACGGCGACCCGGCGGAGTGGCCCGAGCGACCGGCCATCGGCCGCCCGGTGGCGAACGCGGTCCTGCGGGTCGCCGGCGCCACGGGCGCGCCGCTGCCGCCGGGGCAGGTCGGTGAGCTGCTCATCGGCGGTCTCGCGGCCAACCGCTGTTACCTCGGCGACGTCGCCCCGGAGAAGTTCGCCGAGCTGCCGGAGCTGTACTACCGCAGCGGCGACCTCGCGCACTTCGACCGGGCCGGGCTGCTGCACTTCGACGGCCGGGCGGACCGGCAGGTCAAGCTGAGCGGGCACCGGCTGGAACTCGGGCAGGTCGAGGCGGCGCTGCTGCGGCACCCCGACGTCGTCAACGCGGTCGTCGCGGCCGAGGACGACCGGCTGACGGCGTTCCTCGAGTGCCGCCGGACGCCCTCGGCCGGGGAACTGGCGGGCTTCCTGGTGCCGCTGCTGCCGCCGCACGCGCGGGTGGACCGGTTCCGCGTCGTCGACGCCCTGCCGCGCACGCCGAGCGGGAAACTCGACCGGGACGCCGCGGCCCGCACGCCGGGGACGGACCTGCACCGGACGGCGGCCCGGCCGTCGAGCGAGCTGGCGGCGCTGTTCGAGGAGGTGACCGGCTCGCCGATCGGTCCCGACGAGACGTTCTTCGCCGCCGGCGCCAGTTCGCTGTCGTTGATGCGGTTCCAGCTGCGGTGCGCGGAAGCGGGCTACCGGTTCACCGTGGCGGACCTCTTCGAGCACGTCACCCTCCGGGACCTGACGCGGCACCTCGAACGCGGCGCGGCCGAAGCCGCCCCGGCGGCCCGGACCACCGGCGAACCGGTGGCCGTCGTCGGCATGGCGGTCCGGCTGCCCGGCGCGCGGGACCTCGCGGCGTTCTGGGACCTGGTCGTCTCCGCCCGCCGGGGCATCGAGGACATCCCCGCCGCCGAGGGCCTGGTCGGCGCGCGCAGCCTCCTGGCCGATCCCCTGGGCTTCGACCCGGAGCACTTCGGGATCAGCCACCGCGACGCGGCCCTGATGGACCCGCAGCAGCGCCAGTTGCTGATGGCGTGCGTGGAGGCGCTGGCGCACGCCGGGATCACGTCGGGCGCCGGCGTCGGGCTGATCGCGGGGTGCGGCGAGAACACGTACTTCCAGCAGATGCTGCGCGAGGCGGACCCGGCCGCCCTGCCGGACGGCTTTCAGCTGGCCCTGCACCACGAGAAGGACTTCCTGGCGACGAAGGTGGCGTACCACCTCGACCTGACCGGCCCCGCGCTGACGACCCAGACGGCGTGCTCGAGCTCGCTCGTGGCGGTCCACCAGGCGGCGTCCATGCTGCGCGGCGGCGAGGCGGACGTGATGCTGGCGGGCGGAGTGCTCGTCGACGTCACCCTGGCCGCGGGGTACCGGTACCGGCCGCAGCACATCTTTTCGCCGGACGGCCACTGCCGCCCGTTCAGCGACGACGCCGACGGCACGGTGGGCGGCAGCGGCGTCGGCGTGGTGGTGCTGAAGCCCCTTTCGGCGGCCCGCCGCGACGGCGACACGGTGTACGCGGTGATCACCGGGTCGGCGTTGACCAACGACGGCGCGGTGAAGCAGGGCTACAGCGCGCCGTCCCCGGCCGGGCAGCGGGCGGCGATCCGGGCCGCACTCGCGCGGGCCGGGCGGTCCGGTGCCGACGTCGGCTACGTGGAGACGCACGGAACGGGCACCCGGCTCGGCGACCCGATCGAGGTGGCGGCCCTGCGCGAAGCGATGCCGGACTCGGCGGGCTGCGCGTTGTCGTCGGTGAAGAGCCAGCTCGGTCACCTGGGCGCGGCGGCCGGGGTGGTGGGCCTGATCCGCGCGAGCCTGGCGGTGCACCACGGGATCGTGCCGCCGACGGTGGATTTCCACGCCCCCAACCCGGCACTGGACCTGGGGCCGTTCCGGGTGCCGACGGCCGCCGAACCGTGGCCCGCGGGCCCGCGGGTGGCGGGGGTGAGCAGCTTCGGCATCGGCGGGACGAACGCGCACGTGGTGCTGGAGGCGGTCCGCCCGGTGCCGCCGTCGCGCCCGGAACCCGTGCGCTGCCTGGTGCTTTCGGCCCGCAGCGCGGCGGCGGTGCGGCTGGAAGCGGCTCGGGTCGCCGCGTACCTGTCGGCGCATCCGCAGTCCTATGTGGACGTTCTCCGGCACCTGCAGTCCGGCCGGCCGCCCGCCCGGTGGCGGATGGCGGCGGCCTGCTCCGACGCGGCCGCCGCGGTCGAGTGGCTCCGCACGGCCGAACCCCGGGAAACCCCCGGCGAGCCACTCCCCCGGGAAAGCGCCCGGTCCGAAGCGACGCTTTCCCGTGAACGTGCCGCTTCGCCCGGTGGCCCTTCGATCGCCGGTGCGCCCTCCGCGTCCGCCGAACTGGCGGCCGCGTGGGTGGCGGGTGCTTCCGTCGACTGGGGACCGCCCGCTTCGCCGGCGCCGTGGGATTTCCCGCCGCCCGCGTTCGCCGTGCGGGACTTCGACTTCCCCCGGCGGGCCGCCACCGCACGGCTGCCCGAAGCCGAGTGGCTGCACCAGCCGACCTGGGTCCGGCTGCGGCGCGCCACGACCGCCGCCGGCACCGATCGCGTCCTCGTCATCTCCGGTGACGGTCCGCTGGCCGCACCCGCCCTCGATGCCGCCTACCCGCGTGTCGTGCGGGTCCACGCGGCAGACCGCTTCACCCGCCTCGGCCCCGACACCTTCGAAGCCGACCCCGCCGACACCGCGCACCTCCGCCGGGTCCTCGACGACGTGGGCGGCAGCGGCATCGACTGGCTCCACACGCTCCCGCTGGGCATCGCCGGCCCGCTCGGCGAAAAGTCCCTGAGCCAGGCGACCTGGGCGTGCCTCGACACGCCGGCCGCGCTCCTGCGGGCCGCACACGGGCGGCCGGTCCGGACCTGGTGGATCTCCGCCGGGGCCGTGCCCGCGAACACCGCCGTCACGCGACCCGAAGCCGGGCTGCTCGCCGGGATCACCGCCGTCGGACCGCAGGAGACCGGCGTCCCCGGGCACTGGGCCGACCTCCCCGCCCCGGACCTGGACCTCCTCGCCGACCTCCTCACCGGGCCGACCCCGCCGGACCGCACGGCCCGGCGCGGCGGCTTCTGGTGGACGCCGGGCACCGCGCCCGTCGACGCCGGCGAGCCCGCCCTGCCGGGCGGGACCCACCTCGTGCTCGGCGGCACCGGTGGTATCGGGACGGCCGTCGCCGAAGAGCTGCTGACCCGCACCACCGGTCGCGTCGTCCTGCTCGCGCGGCACCCCTTCCTGCCCGACGCGCTCAAACCGTGGGCGGACCGCGTCGAGCTGCTGGCCGCCGACCTCACCACCGTGACCGCCGACGACGTTCCCGGTCCCCTCACCGGGATCGTCCACGCGGCCGGGAACCCGGACGGCGGTCTCATCGCCACCCGCGGCGAAGGCACCCAGTCGGTCAAGCTCGCCGGCGCGCTCCTCGTGGAGGAGCTGATCGAGCGCGACCGGCCCGCGTTCGCGGTCTACTGCTCGTCGCTGTCGGCCCAGTTCGGCGGGCACGGGCAGCTGGACTACGCCGCCGCCAACGGGTTCCTCGACGCGCTCGCCCACCGCGACGGCCCGACCGCCCGGCTCGCCCTCGGCTGGGACGTCTGGCGCGACAGCGGGATGGCCGTCACCGCACTGGAAACCGACGCCCGGCACCAGGCCCACCTCGCCGTCGGCCTCGGCGACGAAGAGGGGCGACGCACCTTCGCCCGCGCGCTGGGCGCGGGCCTGCCCCAGCTCCTCGTCGCGACGACCGGTCTCGACACCGCCCGGTCCTTCCACGAGCGCGACACCACGCCGGCGGCGAAACCGGCCGAAGCGGACCTGACCGAGGAAGTGCGCGCCCTGCTGGGCGTCGCCGAGCTCGACCCGGACGTGCCGCTGTACGACCTCGGCGCCGATTCCCTGACCCTGCTGGACGTCGTCGAGTCGGTGAAGCGCCTGTACGGCGTCGACCTCGACCTCGCGTGGCTCGGCCCGGAGGTGACGATGACGGCGCTGCTGGCGAAGCTCACCGAAGCGGCCGGCACCGGCGAGGTCGCCGTCCAGGTCTGGCGGGCCGGGACGGCCCAGGAGGTCGTCTGCCTCGTGCACCCCGTCGGCGGGGACGTCCACGCGTACCGCCCGCTCGTCGAGGCGCTGCCGCCGGAACTCGGCGTCTGCGTGATCGCCGACCCGGCGCTGAGCCGGCCGGAACCGCCGGGATGGTCCGTTCCGGACCGGGCCCGCCGTTATCACGCGGCCCTGCGAGCGAACCTGCCCGGCCGCACCTGGCAGCTGGCCGGGTGGTCGTTCGGCGCGTGGGTCGCGGCCGGCATGGCCGCCGAAGCCGAGGCGGCCGGGCAGCCGGTGCGGGCACTGCACCTCATCGACCCGCCGCCGCCCGGCGCGAGTGCCGCGGACTACAGCGACGCCCAGCTGGAGACGGTCTTCGAGCGCGAGCTGGGTGCTTCCGGCGGCACCGCGGGCGAGCACGCGCACCAGCTCGCCCGCGCATGCCGGGCGAACCTGGCGAGCATGGCCGGGCACCAGCTGCCGCGGCTGGCCGCGACCCCCAGCCACGTCTGGCTCGCCACCGAACCCGAGCCCGGCCTGCCGGTGGCCGACCGCGGCGGCTGGCGCGCGCTGCTGCCGGAACCGAGCCGCTGGCACGACCTGCCCGCCACCCACTACGGCATCGTGCGCGCCCCGCACGTGACCGCCGTCGCCGCCGCCATCGGACGGTGAGACCCACCGGAGGAAAGGACACCATGGAGCAGTACGAACTCGAGGCCGTCAAGCGGATCACCACGCGGCCGGCGCGCGACTACCGCACCCTGGCCGTGCGGGGCCTGACCCCGGTGATCGGCGCCGAGGTCACCGGCCTCGACCTGACGCGGGAACTGACCGACGAGCAGCTCACCGAGCTGAAGACGGCCTTCCTGGACCACCACGTGCTGGTGTTCCGCGACCAGGACATCACGGCGGACGACCACAAGCGCCTGGCCGCGAGCTTCGGCGAGCTGCGCCCGGTGAACCCGCCGCCTGAGCACGGCGACCCCTACATCCTCGAGGTCGCCACCGCGCCGGAGTCGGCCACCGTGTTCGGCAACGGCTGGCACGCCGACGGCACCGCCGACGAAGAGCCGTCGCTGGGTTCGATGCTCCACATCACCCGGATGCCCGAGCCGGGCAGCGGCGGCGACACGCTGTTCGCGAACATGCACCTCGCCTACGACATGCTGTCGCCGAAGCTCAAGGAGCTGCTGACCGGGCTGACCGCCGTCCACGACGGCGCGCACGCCTTCCGCGGCCACAAGATCCCGGCCGGCTACGAACCCCCGGTCAGCGAGCACCCGGTCGTCGTGCGGCACCCGGAGACCGACCGGCCGCTGCTGTACGTCAACCCGGCCTACACCTCGCGCATCCCGCAGCTGTCGGCCGACGAGAGCCAGGCCGTGCTGGACCTGCTGTTCTCGGTCGTGCCGAACCGGCCGATGCTCGCCTGCCGCGTGCGCTGGGAGCCGGACACGCTGGTGTTCTGGGACAACCGCTGCGTCCAGCACCACGCGATCTACGACTACTACCCGCACACCCGCTTCGGCCACCGCGTCGCCATCAACGGCGGCCCGCTCAAAGGCTGACAGGAGTTCCATGTCGTCCGAACCCGTGGTGGACGTCCGCGATCCGGCCGTCCTCGACGACCCGATGGGCGGTTACGACCGCATCCTCGCCGAATCACCGGTCTGCCGCGCCCGGCTGCCGGGCGGCGAGGAGGGCTGGCTGGTCACCGGCAGCGCCGAGGTCCGCGCGGTGCTGTCCGATCCGGCCGTGCGCAACGATCCCACCGGCCTGCCGGGACGGGGCGCGCAGACGCAGGAGGAGACGTTCCTCGCGCTGGGCACGCCGCCGGAGCACCTGCCGTACCTGCGGGCGAGCCTGCTGAGCCTCGACGGCGCCGAGCACACGCGGCTGCGCCGCAGCATCAGCCACGCGTTCGGCGCGGCCCGCGTCGCCACCCTGCGCCCGCGGGTGCAGCAGATCGTCGACGAGCTGCTCGACGGCCTGGGCGCGACGGCGAACCTCCTCGACGAGTACGCGTACCCGCTGGCGATGGCGGTGGTGTGCGAACTGGTCGGGGTGCCCGAAGCGGATTGGGCGGACTGGTGGCGCTGGGGCAAGGTGCTGGTCGACGGCGATCCGGCGCGGATCACCCCGACGCTCGGCGAGATGTTCGCCTACTGCCACGCGCTGGTGGACCGCCGCCGCGCCGGACCGCGGGACGACCTGCTCAGCGAGGTCGTCGCCCAGGACGACCTGACCGACGTCGACGCGGTCGCCCTCGTGGTGTTCCTGGTGCTCGCCGGGCACGAAACGATGGCGCACATGCTGTCCAACGCGGCGCTCGCGCTGATGCGCGACCCGGCGCAGCGGGAGCTGTTGCGCACGGAACCGCAGCTGTGGCCGGCCGCGGTGCGGGAGCTGGTCCGCACCGACGGTCCGGTCCAGCTGGCGCGGTTGCGTTACGCCGCAACGGATATCGAGGTGGGCGGGGTCCGGATCCGCGCGGGCGACGCGGTCCAGGCGGTGCTCGGTGCGGCCAACCGCGATCCGGCCCGGTTCGCCCACCCCCACGCGGCGGACGTCCGCTGGCAGGCCGAGCACGGCGGCCGCGAGGGCAGCGTCGGCTTCGGCTGGGGGCCGCACTTCTGCCTCGGCGTCGCGCTGGCGAAGGTGGAGGCGGAGGTCGCGCTGCGGAGCCTGTTCGAGCGGTTCCCGGCGGTGCGGCCGGTGGGCGAGCCGGCGTGGGTGCCGCTGCCACGGGCCCGGCACCGGGTCGCCCTCGAGGTGCGGCTGCGGTGACCGCCCCCACCCCTGACGTCTCGGTCATCCTGCCCTGCGCCGGGTTCGGGACGCGGTTCGGCGCGCCGTACGCGAAGGAGCTGCACTGCCTGGCGCCCGGGGTCACCGTGCTGGACCGCAGCCTGGAGGCCGTGGTCGAGCTGGTGAAGAGCGGCCTGTGCGTGCGCGTGGTCGTCGTGTTCGGCCCGCACAAGCTCGACACGGTGAAGTACCTGGCGCGCTACGCCGGGACGTTCCAGCTGGTCTTCGTCTACCAGGACGACGTGGCCGAGCCGGGGCTCGACGGGGCCATCCGGTGCGCCCTGCCGCTGACGTCCGGGCCGGTGGCGCTGGTCCTGCCCGACATCGTCGTCAGCGGCGTGGGGAGCCTGCTGTCGGCCCTGCGGCAGACGGAGGTGGCGGGCTGGAGCGTGGTGGCCGCCGAAGAGCGGGATCCCGGCGTGCTGCGGCAGATGGGCGCGCTGACGGTGGCCGGCGAAACCGTCGAGGCCGCCGCCGAAAAGCCGGCCGACCCAGCGGGCTTCAACGCGCTCTGGGGCATCGTGGCGGTCAGCGCGGAACAGGCCCACCGGCTGCCGGACGTGGCGCGGCGGGACGCGGACAGCCCGCTGGCCGGGGCCCGCGCCCTGATGGTGGCGCGGATCGTCAACTACAACACCACCGGAGGATGAGCATGCTCGACGACGTGCTGGCGGCGCTGGAGACCGTCCTGCCCCGGCTGGCCGCGGTCACCGGCACGCCCGGCCTCGCTGTCGCGGTGGCCACGAGCGACGACCTGCGGACGGCCGCGACCGGGTTCGCGGACCTGGCCGCGCGGACGCCGATGACCGCCGGCACCGTCGCGCCGGCGGGCTCGCTCACCAAACCCGTCACCGGACTGGCGTTCCTGCAGCTCGTCGAGGCCGGGCTGGCCGGGCTGGACACCCCGGTCGACCAGGTGCTGCCCGCGGGCCTGCGCGGGGCCGGCGCGCCGCCCGCCACCACCGCCATGCTGGCCGCCCACCAGGCCGGCTACTACAGCGACATCGTCACCGCCGTCGCGCCCACCGCGCCGGCCGAGCCGGTCCTCGACTACGTCCGGCGCCGGCACGAGGCCGGCCGCGCCGTCGAGTACGGCGGGGTGCTGCCGCTGGTGACGGCGCCGGGACCGTACTCGTACTCCAGCTTCGGGGTCGGCGTGCTCGGCGGCGTCGTCGAGCACCTGACCGGTGAACCGTACGCCGCCCGCGTGCACCGGGAGGTGTTCGCGCCGGCCGGGATGGCGGACACCGACATCGACGACGGCACGCGCGCCCCGGCCGGCGGGGCGACCGGGTACCTGGCCTTCGGTGACTGGTGCCTGCCGAGCCCGCCGCTGCGGACGTCGGCCTACCCGGGTGTCGGGATGCACACCAGTGCCGCCGATTTCGCGCGGCTGCTGCAATCCCTGCTGCGCACCGCCCGCGGCGACCGCGGCCTGGTCGGGCCGGATTCGCTCGCCGCCATGGCTTCCCCGCGCGTGGAGCGGCCGGGCCCGCACGGCGTCCGGTCGTTCTCCGGCCTGACCCTGGAGCTCGCCGATCCGGAGCTGGGCGAGGACTGGTGGTGGGGGCACACCGCGGCGTTCCCGTGGGGCTTCTGGTGGGAAGCGCGGGTCTGGCCGCACCGCGACCTCGCCGCGGTGGCGGTGGGCAACCGGTGGGACATGGCCCGCTTCCACAACCCCGCGACCCGCAGCGCGCCCGGGCTGGCCGTGGAGTGGGCGGGCCGCTGGGCGGTGTCCGGGGCGCCGGCGAAGCTGCCGGACATGGACGGACGCCCCCGGTGGACCGGTCCGCGGCCGACGCCGGAGAGCTCGCACTGGATGGGCGTCCTGGTCGGCGAGCGCACCCACGGCCTGCTCGGCGTACCCGGCCCGCTGCCGGTCACGACGCTGACCGCCGGTGCGCGGTCCCTCGGCGACGGCGACGCGGGTGGCTGGGACCCGGCCGCGTTCGCGCGCGGCGTGGAGCAGGCGCGCGCGGTGGCGCCGGACCCGGCCGCACTCGGAGCGCTCGGCCGGGAACTGGGCCCGGCCGCGGCGCTGTGGATGCTGGAGTGCGGGGCGTCGAGCGCCGAAGTCACGATGCCGGTCGGCTTCTACGCCGGGACGGCGCGGTGACGCGGATGCGGGTGCTGCTGACCACGTACGGGACGCGGGGGGACGTCGAACCGCTGGTGGCTCTCGCCGTCGAGCTCCGGGCCCTCGGCGCGGACGTGCGGATGTGCACCCCGCCGGACGAGGAGTTCACGGACCGGCTGGACGGCCTCGGGATCGAAGCGGTGCCGGCCGGGCCGCCGGTCCGGGCGTTGATGCGCGGAACGGCCCCGCCGACCGCGGCGGAACTGACCCGGTACCGGGCCGAGCTGCTCGAAACGCAGTTCGACGTCCTCCCCGCGGCGGTCGCGGGCTGCGACGCGCTGGTGGCGGCCGGCCTGGCCCAGGTCGCCGCGCGCTCGGTGGCCGAGGCCGCGGGCATCCGCTACGTCTACGCGACCTATGCGGCGGTCAACCTGCCGTCACCGCACCACGCCCCGCCCCCGCGGCCGGGCTGGCCGGAGCCGTCGGAAGCGGACAACGCGGCGCGGTGGGAGCTGGACGCCCGGCGGGTGAACGCGCAGTTCCGCGAGCCGCTCAACGCCCACCGGGCCGCGCTCGGCCTGCCCCCGGTGGACAACGTGCGCGACCACGTCTGCTCGGAGCGGCCGTGGCTGGCGGCGGACCCGGTGCTGGGCGCGGCTCCCCCGGGCCTCGAAGTGGTCCAGACCGGTGCGTGGACGTTGCCGGACGAGCGGCCGCTGCCGGACGAGCTGACCGCGTTCCTGGCGGCCGGGCCGCCGCCGGTCTACGTGGGGTTCGGCAGCATCACCCCGGCTCCGGACATCGCCCGCTGGTCCGTCGAGGTCGCCCGCGCCCGCGGCCACCGGGTGCTCGTCTCCCGCGGCTGGGCCGAGCTGGCCGTGGCCGGCTGCTTCGCCGTCGGCGAGGTCAATCACCAGCGCCTGTTCGGCGAGCTGGCCGCGGTGGTCCACCACGGCGGCGCGGGCACGACCCAGACGGCCGCCCGGGCGGGGGTGCCGCAGGTCGTGGTCCCCATCCGGCTGGCCGACAACCCGTACTGGGCGGGCCAAGTGGCCGCCCACCGGGTCGGCGCGGCCCTCGACGGCCCGGCGGCCACGCCGGAGTCCCTGGCCGCGGCGTTCGACACCGCCTTGGCGTCCGGAACCCGGGCGCGCGCGAAGGCGCTGGGCGCGCAGGTCCGCACCGACGGCGCGAAGGCGGCCGCACGCCGGCTGCTCGGCGAACTCCGGTGAGCCGTGCCTCCGCCGCGACCGGCGCCGAGTGTCCCGACTGTCCTGTGTGGACGATACAGCGATCCGTCGCGGCTACGGAGGCGTGATCGCCGGGCCCGGCGAGAGATGCCAGACCTCCGCCATGGGTGTCCACCAGGAACCCCCGTCACGCGCGGAAAGGGACTCCTGGCAGGGGTCCGTCAACGTCCACCACCGCTGCGTCTCGGGGTCCGCGGCGATGCGCGCCTGATCGGCGTCGTGGTCTTCGCCGACGTACTCGTAGTACCCGAACAGCAAGTCCTCGTGCAGGAAAATGGTGAAGTTGCGGATGTTCGCCGCCCGCAGCGTCTCCTCGACGGCGGGCCACACCGCGGCGTGCAGCCGCAGGTACTCCTCGCGCCGCTCCGGGCGCAAGCGGATCAGCATGCCGTAGCGCTGGGCCATCGGACTCCTTCCGGACGGACTGCGGTCAACGCTCCAGGCGGGCGGGGTCGCCGGCGGAGGCGGGGCGGCGGGCGAGCCACGCTTCGGTGATGTGGTCGAACATCGCCTTCCCGGCGCCCTCGGCGTCCCCGGCCGCGATCCGTTCGTAAACGCGGCGGTGGCCCTTGTTCGAGGCCACGCACAGGGCGCGTTCGCCCGGGCCGACGTAGCGGGCGGTGTTGACCACCTGGCTCTCCAGCGCCCGCACCACGCCGCGGGCCAGGCGGTTGCCCGAGACCTGCATGATCGTGTCGTGGAACGCGAGGTCCTGCTCGCGGTAGGCGTCGGGGTCGTCGACGAGCTCGTCCATGAGGTCCACCAGCTCGCCCAGCCGGGCGACCACCTCCGGCCCGGCGGTCCGCGCGGCGACCTGGGCCATGTCCGATTCGAGCAGCCGCCGCGTCACCACCAGGTCGTCCAGGACGGCCGAGGTCTCGTCCTCGGCGATCACCGCGGCCAGCACGAGCTCGTCCAGCATGTTCCACATCGACGCCGGGTTCACCACCGTGCCGGCCCCCTGGCGGACCTGGACCAGGCCTTTCGCCTGCAGCAGCTTCACCGCTTCGCGAACCACGGTCCGGCTCACCGCGAAGCTCTCGCACAGCACCGGTTCGGCGGGCAGCGACGTCCCGGGCGGGTGGACCCCGCGCACCACCCGGTCCACGAGTTCGGCGGTGACCGCGCTCGCCAGGTTCGCGGGCCGGCGCGCCCACTGGGGGGCCGCGGGCTGCCGGTCTGATGCCGTCATCGTTCCTCCGGTCGCACTGCGTCGACCTGCGTCGGACGCAGCAGCAGCTTACACAGCGCCGCCGTTGACGTCATACGTCATACGAGTTACGTTTCAGCGCACTCGCCGGGCCACTCCCCGCCCGGCCACCGTCTGGAGAAGTGAGCAGCGATGAAGCAGCGCACACTATTCTCGGCCGCCGTCGTCGCGGCGTTGGCGTTGACCGCGGGATGCGGCAGCGCCGCCGGGCCGGCCGCCCCGACCGGCGACGCGAGCGGGAAACTCGTGGTCTGGGACTGGAAGTCCGGCGACGCCAAGGCCGCCGGTTACGTGGCGAAGGCCAAGGCCGAGTTCGCCAAGCAGCACCCCGGCGTCACGGTCGAATTCGTGGCCCAGCCCTACGACCAGTACTACACGCTGCTGGGGGCGGCGATCCAGGCCAAGCGCGGGCCCGACGTCATGCTCTTCAACGGCGGCGGCCAGATCCGCGACCGCGTCGCCGACCTCGTCCCCCTCGACACCTACGTCGCCGACGACCGGTCGCGGCTCAGCGGCTGGGACGCGTTCGGCAAGGACGGCAAGGTCTACGCCGAGCCGGTCACCCTGCAGGGGCACCCGTTCTACTTCGACAAGGGGCTCTACGAGAAGGCCGGGCTGAACCCGGCGGCCCCGCCGCGCACCTGGGACGACTTCGTCCGGGACTGCGGCACCATCTCCGCCAAGACCGGCGCGAAGTGCCTGGCACTGGGCAACAAGGAGGGCGACGGGATCCAGTTCTTCCTGTCGGCACTGGGTTCGGCGAGCCTGACGCCGCAGGAGTACGACGACTGGATCGCCGGCAAGCGGAACTGGACCTCGCCCGACGTCAAGCGGATCTTCGAACTGTGGAAGCAGGCCAACGACACCGGCCTGAACACCGACGGCCCCAACTCCACCGCGATGTTCAACGACGAGTTCGCGCTCTTCCAGTCCGGCAAGGCCGCCAACGTCATCGGGCTGATGTCCGACGTCGGGCACTGGAAGGACTTCGCCGAGTTCCTGGGCGCGGACAAGGTCGGCGTGATGACCGCACCGCAGGTCAACCCGGCCGCCACCCCGAGCCTGCCCTACGACGGCGGCATCGGCTACGCGGTCGCGAAGGGGACGAAGGATCCCAAACTGGCCGCGGACCTGGTCCGGTCGCTGAGCTCGACCGACGCGTTGAAGTCCTTCTACGCCGACAGCGGCGCGATCGCCGCGGACACCTCGATCGACGTCTCGGCGGCGGGACCGGCCGTGGCCACGATCGTTTCCGAGGTCAAGACCGGCAAGCCGGCGTTGCACGTCGCCCTCTCGTCGAAGACCCTCGACCTCATGGGACGGCTGTCGCAGCAGCTGCTGAGCGGGTCGGTCGGCGTCGACGACGCGCTGCAGCAGCTGGCCGCGTCGGACAAGGGCTGACGACGTGACCGGATACTCTCCGGCCCCGGTGGACCGGGCCCCGGCCCGGCCCACCGGGGTGACCGCGCCGCCCCGGCGCGCCCCCCGCGGCACGCGGCTCGACCGCTTCGCGCCGTTCGTCCTCGTCGCCCCGGCCGTGCTGGTCGTCGTGCTGCTGCGGCTGTGGCCGCTGCTGCTCGGCGTCAACTTCTCCTTCACCGGGGACGGCGACCGCAACGGCACGGCCGTCGGCTTCGACAACTACGTCACGCTGTTCGGCGATCCGCTGTTCCGCACCGCGCTGCGCAACGTCGGGCTGCTCGTGCTGCTGCTCCCGGTCGCCGTCGCCATCCCCGGCCTGCTCGCCACCTTCATCCACCTGAAGGTGCCGGGCCACCGGCTCTACCGCGGCGTGTACTTCTTCCCGGCGGTGCTTTCCCCGGTGATCGTCGGGGCGATCTTCAACCTGCTGCTGGCCTTCGACGGGCCGGTCAACGCCCTGCTCGGCCATGTCGGGCTCGGCCCGGTGGACTGGCTGGGCGACCCCGGGGTCGCGATCTTCGCCGTCGTCGGCGTGCACGTCTGGGCGACGTTCGGGATGGCGCTGGTCGTCTTCCTCGCCGGATTCTCCACTTTGGACTCGTCGTTGCTGGACGCGGCCAAAGTGGACGGTGCGTCGCTGCCGCAGACCATCCGGCACGTCATCGTGCCCGGCCTGTCCCGCACCATCCAGTTCGTCTTCGTCACCACCATGATCGGCATGCTGACGTCGATGTTCGGCCTGCTCTACGTGATGACCAACGGCGGGCCGGCCGGCTCGACCTACCTGCCCGAGTACTACGTCTGGATCCAGCAGGGGCAGCTGAACCAGCCCGCGCTCGCCTCCGCGGCGTCGACCGTGCTGTTCCTCATCATGCTCGTCGTCGGCCTGGCCCAGATCGGCATCCTGCGGCGCGCGGGGAGGGAGGACTGATGGCGGGTTCCCGGCTCACGAAGCGGCTGGCCGCGATCCCGATGGCGGCACTCGCACTGGCGACGGTCTACCCGCTGGTGTTCACCACGAACGTCGCCATGAAGGACCGGCGTGAATACACCCTCGACCGGTTCTCCCCCGCCGGCTCGCTGCGCTGGGACAACCTCGCGCGGGCGTGGTCCAGCGTGGGGATGTCCCGGTACTTCCTGAACTCGGTGGTCGTCGTGGCGTGCTCGGTCGCGGTGCTCCTGCTGCTCGGGTCGATGGCGGGCTTCGCGCTCGGCCGGCTGCGGTTCCGGGGGTCGTCCGCGGTGTTCCTGGGCATCCTCGCCGCGCTCTTCGTGCCGTTCCAGGTCATCATGGTGCCGCTCGCGCGGATCATGGCCGACAGCGGGCTCATCGACACCTACCCGGGGCTGGTGCTCGCCTACGTGGCGCAGTTCCTCCCGTTCACGGTCTTCCTGATGACCAGTTACTACGCGGCCGTGCCACCGGAGATCGTCGACGCCGCCCGCGTCGACGGCAGCACCGTCTACGGCGTCTACTGGCGGATCATGCTCCCGCTGGGCGCGCCGGCGCTGCTGTCGGTCGGGGTGCTCAACGCGCTGTTCTGCTGGAACGACGTGCTGATCGCACTGGTGATGATGCCGTCCGCGGACCACCGCACGCTCATGGTCGGCGTCACCGCGCTGCGCGGGCAGTATTCGGCCGACATCCCGACGTTCGCGGCCGGGGTGCTGATCGCCGCGGTCCCGGTCCTGCTCGTCTACCTGTTCCTGCAACGCCAGATCGCCGACGGGGTCACCGCCGGGTCCACGAAGGGATGAAATGCGCATCACTGGTTTCCGGGCCCTCACGACCGTCCAGGACTGGGGCCGCCCGATCGGCGACGCGAACGGCGTCCACGCCGGCGGGATCGTCCGGACCCCGATCGTCGTCGTCGAAACGGACGAAGGCGTCAGCGGGGTCGGGCTGGGTTCGCACGTGCTGGCGGAGACCGTCTTCGCCGCGATCGAGGGCGAAGACCCGCGCGGGGTGATCGCCCTCTACGACCGGATGCTGCGGCGGACGTTCAAGGCGGGGCACGCCGGCGCGGTGTTCGGCACCATCGGCGCCTTCGACACGGCGTTGTGGGACATCAAGGCGCAGCTGGCGGGCGAACCGCTGTGGCGGCTGCTGGGCGGGCGCGACCGCCGGGTGCCCGCGTACGCGTCGGGTCTCGACATCGCCTTGGACGACGACGAGCTGGCCCGGCTGTACCGGACCTACGCCGGCCACGGGCTGCGCGCGGCGAAGCTCAAGGGCGGCCTGGACATCGACCGCGACCACCACCGCCTCGGCCTGGTCCGCGACGTCCTCGTCGAAGCCGGCGCCGGTCCCCGGCCGGGCCTGATGCTGGACGTCAACGAGAACTGGACGCGCAAGCAGGCCGTCCGGCACGTCGGCGAGCTCGAGCGGTCCTTCGACCTGACCTGGATCGAAGAACCCGTGCGGCGCTGGGACGTGGCCGGCCACGCGGCGGTCGGCCACGGCGTCCGCGCCTCGATCGCCACCGGCGAGAACCTGACGGGGCTGGAGCAGCACCGCCCGCTGATCACGGCGGGCGCGGTCGACGTCGTCCAGACGGCGGCGGGCTGGGGCATCACCCACTTCCTCCGGGTGGCGGCGCTGGCGCACGCGCACGACCTGCCGGTGAGCCCGATCGGCACGACCCCGGTCGGCCTGGTCCACGCGGCGACGGCCGTGCCGAACCACCTGGTGACGGAGCTGCAGGACCTCCGCCCCCCGGTGGGCGTCTCGGTGGCCCACGAGGTAGCCGACGGCGCGTTCATCCTGGCCGACAGCCCGGGCCTGGGCATCGCACTGGACGAGGCGGCGATCAAGGCCGCGGGCCACCGCGTCCCGGACCCGTCCGCGGGCGGCTCCCACATCCGCCCGGACCGCGCGGGCTTCCACCTGCTGCCGACGACGAACAACGGCGACCGCGCACCGGCGGAGTTCGCGTGACGGGAACGCCGGCACGCGTGATCGGAGGGTCGACACGCGTGATCGGAGCGCCGGCACGCGTGATCGGAGAGTCGACACGCGTGATCGGAGAGTCGACACGCGTGATCAAAGGGTCGACACGCGTGATCGGAGGGTCGACACGGCGGATGAGTCGGGAGCCGGTCCGCTCTCAGCGGTCGGGCACGACCCTGGCGGGGACCAGGTACGGCCGCTTTCCCTTGACCCCGGCCGGGAACAGCACGGCCAGGTTATCTCCGGTCCCCGCCACCCAGACCGCCCGGCGCGGCCGGTCCGCCAGTTCGGCGACGCCGTAGGCGTGCGCGCCGCGGGCGTCGATGGTGGGTCCGTCGCGGTAGGTGATCCGCAGGTCCGGCGGGTGGTGGTCGGCGGCGGTCAGGCGGCGGTGCGGGGCGATGGTCACCTCCGCCGGGTACCAGCCCGTGCGGCGGGCGGCGGCCAGGCGCTGGCCCCAGCGGATCCGGCGGACCACCCCCACCGGGAACAGCACGACGCCGGCGATGAGCATCAGGACGGCGGCGCTGCTCGTGGCCCGGTCCTCGTTGGGTTCGTCGGCGGTGCGGACCCGGGCCGGCCGGGCGGGGTCGGTCGCGACGACGACGTGGTCGCCGACCGCGTACTCGCGATCGGAGGTGTGGTCGATCCAGACCCGCTTCGGCGCGCCGCCGAACACGTAACCGACCTCGATGAACGCCCCGGCCTTCGACTTGCGCCGGACCGCGAGGACGGTGCCGTCACTGTGCACGCCCGTGCGCAGCAACAGGTCGGCGGCCCGGTCCAGCTCGTGCTGCACCGCGAAGCACCCGCCGATCAGGGCCGCGGCGGCCAGCAGCGCGAACGTCCAGCGCCGCCCGCCGGCCCGCAGCCGCCGCAATCCCGGCGCGGCGGCCTCCGGATCCGGATGTCCGGTCGGCAATCCACTGTCGCGCTCGGCGACCGCGGGCCCGGCCGGCGGCGAGGGCGGCGGAGGAGGACGACGTCGAGTCGGTCTGCCGAACGCGTGCTCCCCCGTCGCCATCGCGCCATGGTAGGCCGGTTTCGGGCCACGCAGCGCCGCCTGTGACGCAACCGGAAAGTCACGCCGTGGTGCAGCCGGTGCGCGCCTCACGCACCGGCGAGGGCGGTGTCGCGCAGCTGGCGGCGCGAGCTGACCCCGAGCTTCGTGAAGATCTTGCGCAGGTGCCATTCCACCGTGCGCGGGCTGAGGAACAGCCGGGTGCCGATCTCGGGGTTGGAGTAGCCCTCCGCGGCCAGGCGGGCGATCTGGAACTCCTGGGCGGTGAGCTCACCGGTCGGCTCGGCGTTGCGTTTGCGCGCGGTCTCGCCGGTGGCCTGCAGCTCCCGCCGGGCGCGCTCGGCGAACGCCGCCAGGCCCATCGCCGACAACTGCTCGTGGGCGGTGTGCAAGTGCGCTCGGGCGTCCACGCGGCGGCCCTCCCGGCGCAGCCATTCGCCGTACAGCAGGTGGCTGCGGGCGAGGTCCACGCGCAGCGTCGTCGCCTCGAGGCAGGCGATCGACTCGCGGTAGAGGTCGTCGGCGTCGGCGCTGCCCAGTGCGCGCACCCGGGCGTCCAGGCCCTTCGCCTCCGCGGTCCCGGCCGCCCCGGCGCGCTCCGCCGACCGTCCGGCCGCGGCCCGGAGCTGCGTTTCGTCGCCGGTCCGGGACGCCGCCTCGGCCAGTTCGGCGGTGACGAGGCCCTGGAAGCCCACCACGTCGAGGTCGAACACCCGGCGAGCGGCCGCCAGGGCGGCATCGTGGCGGCCGAGGCCGTTGTACAGCACCGCCCGGCCGTAGTCGGCGAACGTCACCAGCCGGAGCTGGCCGCGCGCCGACGCTTGGCGCGCCGTCTCCTCGAACAGCTCGAGCGCCTGGGTTTCCCGGCCACGGAACGCCTCGAGCAGCATCGCGGCGTAGCCGACCGGGGCGTTGCCGGTCACGCCGGCGATCACGCGGTCCTCTTCGACCGACGCCGCCGCCGCGGTGAGCTCCCCCGCGAGCAGCTCGTTGACGGCGAGGAAGTTGAGCGCGAACTGCAGCTGCACGAGCGCGCCGGCGTCGCGGGCGAGCCGGACCTGCCGCTCGGCGAACGCCCGCGCCGCCGCGAAGTCCGCCGCTTCGGTGGCGATCATGCCGCCGGCCCGGTTGCCCAGCAACCAGAGCACCCGCCCGGGGTCTTCGGCTTCGACGTCGAGGGCGCGGACCGCCGCCAGTGCCCCGGTCAGCAGCGGCGCCGCGGCCCGGAGGCCGTCGGTGAAGCGGGTGGCCAGCGCGTCCAGGACGAGGTCGACGGCGCGGGGTGGCACGGGCGCCGGGGGCGCGGCCCGGGTGGCCTGGGCCGCCGCGAGGAGACCGCGGGGCTCCGGACCGGCCCAGAGGGCGGCGGCCAGGGCTTCCAGGTACGTCTCCCGCGCCCGGTTCGCGTCGAGCGGGGCGAGCCGCTCCGCCGCGCCCAGCAGGAGCCGGGCCGCGTCGCCGCCGCGCCGCTGGTCGAAGGCGATCTGCCCGCGCAGGCGCTCGATCTCGGCAGCCCGTGCGGCGTTCACTGGTCCGGCCGACGCCGAGTCGAGGAGCTCGAGCGCCTCTTCGAGCGCACCGGCGTCGCGCTTGACCGCGGCCGCCGCGAGTTCGCGGTCCGCGCGCCGGGTGGGTTCGGGCGTCAGCAGGGCCGCCTGCTCGAAGAACGCGGCGGCGGCGACCAGGCCGCCGCGGGCCCGGGCGCGGGCCGCGGAGCGTTCGAGGTCGGCGGCGACGTCTTCGTCCGGGGAGACGGTCGCCTGGGCGCGGTGCCAGGCCCGGCGGTCGGGGTCGCGGTCCGGGTCGGTCACGGCCGCCAGTGCCCGGTGGACCTCCTGCCGGTCCCGGGCCGGTGCCGACCGGTAGACCGCCGAGCGCACCAGCGGGTGGCGGAACCGGATCCGGCGGCCGAACTCGATCAGCCCGGTCGCCTCGGCCGCGGTCGCGGGGTCGGCGCCGAGGCCGAGCTCGCCGGCCGCGGCCCAGAGCAGGGTGGCGTCGCCGAGGGGTTCGGCGGCGGCGATGAGCAGGAGCCGCCGCGTGTCGGCGGGCAGCGGCGCCAGCTGCTTGACGAAGCAGTCTTCGATGCGCCCGGCCAGCGGTACCGTCCCGGGCGGGCCGAAGCCGACGGCCGGCTCGGCCGTCGTCCACGCGCGCGGCAGTTCCAGCAGCGCCAGCGGGTTGCCGTGGGTTTCGGCGAGGATCCGGTCGCGGACGCGGCCGTCCACCGGTCCCTTGAGCACCGAGGCCAGCAGTGCGGCCGACTCCGGCTCCGCCAGCCCGCCGACCGGGAGTTCCGGCAACCCGGCCAGGTCGAGCTCGCGGCCGGTTTCCCGCAGCGCGAAGACGATCACGATCCGCTCGGCCAGGAGCCGGCGCGCGACGAAGGCCAGGACCACCTCCGACATCCGGTCGAGCCACTGCACGTCGTCGACCAGGCAGAGCAGCGGCTGTTCCTCGGCCACGTCGGCGAGCAGCGTCAGCACCGCCAGCCCGACCAGGAAGCGGGTCGGGCGGGCGCCGGAATCGAGCCCGAACGCCGTGCGGAGCGCCTCGCGCTGGGGTCCGGGGAGCCGGTCGAGCCGGTCGAGGAACGGCGCGCAGAGCTGGTGCAGCCCGGCGTAGGCCATCACCTGCTCGGATTCGACGCCGGCGGCGCGCGCGACGCGGAAGTCCCGCGCCTGCGCGTGCACGTACTCCAGCAGCGCGGTCTTGCCGATCCCGGCCTCACCGCGCAGGACCAGCACCCGGCCCCGCTCCGACCGGGCGTCGGCGAGCAGCCGGTCGAGCGCGGCGCATTCGCTGTCCCGTCCGATCAGCGCCGGTCCACGCCCCGGCATGCGCACCTCCCACGGCCGGCCGGCGACGGCGGGACGAGGGTGCCGGGCGATCGAACAGTAGCGCAGCGCCGTCCCGGCCGATCACACGTCGTCGCGCGCCTCCGCGTGCCGCGCCTCGATGGCCTGCGCCGTCTTCGCCGGCTCCCCGCCGAGGAGCCGCCGGCCCAGCAGCCGACGCCGGCCGCGGTGGAGCCGGCCTGACGTTCCGGACGGCATCGGCCGGCCCTGGCTCGCGCATGTCGGGTGCCCACCGCCTTCGGGCGGCCTGGTGGTGTGCACGGGTTTCAGGCGTCCTGGTGGTCGGTCATGTAGCGGGCGTACCAGGCGGGCCACTGCTCGTCGTACTGCCCGGTTTCCTTTTCGTGCTCGCCGTGCGCGGCGGCCGCCCGCTTCAGGGCCTGCTCCAGCTCGTCGGTGGAGTCGTACGTCGCGCCGGAGACGCGTCCCGGGAACCGGGTGGTGATCTCCTGGAGCAGCCAGGTGTTGCCGTCGGGGTCGCTGAACGACGCGAACGAGCCGTAGGTGCCGTGGTCGGGGTGCACGCCCGGGGCGAAGGCGCCGGTCTCGTCGCGGTGGAACACCTCGCTGACGGCGACGCCGTGCCCGGCCAGCTCGGCCCGTGCCGCCTCGATGTCGGCCACGACCAGGTAGGTGCCGCGCACGGACCCGGGGGCGGCGTCGGTGATGCCGGTGCCGAAGTGGACCGACGCCGCCGACCCCGGCGGGGTCAGCTGGACCACCCTAGAGGTTCCGAAGACGATGTCGGCGTCTTCGCGCCAGCCGAGGGTCTTGTAGAAGTGCTTGGTCCGGTCGACGTCGGCGACGGGCAGGACCACGACTTCGAGTTTCATGTCCATGACGGGCAGCTCCTCTGTCTGTCGGCGGCGGGTTCGCCGCTCGACCCCCAGAGTGGCCCTCGGCGGCCCCCGTTCGCCCCAGGGAGACACCCTGGTCCGGTCCCGGGCGCTACTGCCGGGCGAGCACCCAGGGCATGAACTTTCCGGCGAGCGCCCGGCTGAACGGGCGGACCAGTTCCTGCAGCTCGGCGCAGGCGGACTCGCCGATGTGGGCGTAGGGCGCCGTGCTGTTCTCGTCCGTCACGCGCTCGAGTTCCGCCCGGCGGGCCGCGCCCGCGGGCGTGAAGGCCGGGTCTGCCTCCGCGGTGAGCCAGTCCCGCTCGCGGAGGCCGTCGACGGCCCGGTTCCACTCCTCTTCGGACCACGACCGGGAGGTGCGCAGGGTCCCGGCGGGAACCGCACCGGACGCGGCGTGGGTGACGAGGGCTTCGATCCCGTTGAGACCGGCGGTCAGCAGGGCGGCGACGTGCGCGTCGCCGCGGTACTCCCGCAGCAGCGTCTGCGCGTGCCAGAGCACCAGGTGGGGTTCGCTCGGCCACGGCAGGGCCGCGTGGGCGGCGAAGAGCGGGCGGCCGGTGACGTCGCCGTCGATCGATTCGGCGGCCTCACGCAGGAGCGCGGCGGCCCGGCGCATCCCGTCCGAGCCGACGGCGTCGCCGAGGACGCTGCGCAGCGCCTGGTCGGCCGCGGCGTACCGCGCGACGAGGACGGCGGCCGGATCGGTGGCGGACCAGGCGGCGGCGATCGACTCCCGGACGAGAACCGGGTTGAAGTTGTAGAAGGTCGCGACGACGACCGGGGCGGGCACCGCACCGAGCGCCGCGGACCTCGACGCGAAGTAGCCGGCCCGCCCGCCGAGGCCGAGCTGCCGGTAGGCGGCCGCGGCTTCCGGGGCGAAGTAGATCATTCCGTGGTAGGGCTCGATCACTCGCCAGGTCCGGCGCGCCGCTTCGATCACGCGGGCAACATACCATCCGGTCGGTACGGCGTGACCGTCTTCGACGGCACCCGGGCCGCTGGGTCGGGGTGGCGCGGGCCCGGCGGCGTCGCAAGTTGGCGGCCGAAGTCCGCGCCGCAACACGCCACACCCGCCCACCACCCGCCTTCCGCCCAACCAGGCCGAGCTCACCCCAGCTCACGAGTGGCGCGGAAGCCGGTGCGCAACACGCCACACCCGTCCACCACCCGACTTCGGCCCCGACCAGGCCGACGCTCGCCAGCTCTCGGATGGCGCGGAAACCGGTGCCACCCGCCGCCTCGATCGGGTGATCGCGGCCGTGGGTGCTCAACCGGTTCCTCTGGCGGTGCGTTCCCCCGACGCGGTTGCGCCCGCGGCCGCGAGAGCACGGAAAGCCGGGCTCATGACGAGGGAGGCACCCGAAATGAACGTTTCCTGGAAGCGCTGCGCGGCCGGAGCGGCCGCCGGTGCCGCGACGCTGCTGGCCGCCGCCGGTCCGGCGGGGGCGGCGCCGCACGAGATGCGGGTCGAGGCGGTCGGCAGCGCCACGCCGGTCACGGTGGCGGAGCTGACCGCCGCCCACCCGGAAAGCGTGGCTTCGACCCTGTACTGCGCGGTCCGGGACAACACCTTCGGCTGCCAGCAAGGCACGCCGGGCGACGGGCTCGTGGTCGGCATCCTGTACTACGGCGCCGGCTTCACCGGCTCGCAGGTGGTGATCTTCAACCCGGCCTACCACGTCGGCTGCACGTCGGGAACGACGGACAACGAAGGCGGCGGCAACCTCGGCACCGCGGCCGACCTGGTCAGCTCGGTCCGCACCTACAACCACTGTGACATCAAGCTGTTCGACGGGAGCAACGCGACCGGTACGTCCACCGGGTGGCTGGACCAGTCCGCCGACCTCGGCTCGATGAACGACCGCGCCAGCTCGTTCAAGATCTCCTGACCGACGCGCGTGGGCCGGCGTCCGGACGCCGGCCCACGCGTGCCCGCTTCGCCGGCAACGGCCTACGGCCGGACGGGCTCGGCGGCCGCGTTCGCCCGGTCGATCGCCGGCATGTTCTCCTCCGCCCAGGTGCGCAGCGCGGCGAGCGGGACCTCGAGCGAGTAGCCGAGGCCGGTGAGGCGGTAGTGCACCTTCGGCGGCACCGTCGGCTCCACCCGGCGCTCGACCAGGCCGTCGCGGGTGAGGTTCTGCAGGGTCACCGACAGCATCTTCTGCGAGACGCCGGGGATACGGCGCTGCAGCTCGGCGAACCGCACCTCGTCCGGCGCCGCCTCGGCCAGCACCTTGACCGCCATCGACGTCCACTTCGTGCCGATCCGGTCGAGCAGCCGGCGGGTCGGGCAGGCGGGGTCGAAGAGGTCGCCGCGCGTGCCCTTGGGCGAGGGGGTCACCTGGAGCTCACCACCTGTCGGGAAAGTGCCGTCTTGGCCGGGTCGCTTCGGTTACCTAACCTCAGCTGGTAACCAATGGTAACCCTAAAGGAGGCGGCGTGCGCGAGCAGCGAGTCACGGCGAACGGCATCGAGATCAACGTGGCCGTCACCGGCCACGGACCGGCTTTCCTGCTGCTGCACGGTTTTCCGCACACGTGGCGGTTGTGGACGGCGGTGCTCCCGCACCTGGCCCGGGGGCACCGGGTCATCGCCCCGGACCTGCGTGGTCTCGGGGCGACCACCCGCGCCGGCGACGGCTACGACGCCGGCACCCTCGCCGCCGACGCCGAAGCGCTCCTCGACGCCTTGGACGAGCCGGCTGCGACGGTCGTGGGCATCGACGCGGGCGCCCCACCGGCGTTCCTGCTCGCGATGCGGCGGCCGGAGCGGGTCCGCCGGCTCGTGCTGATGGAGTCGCTGCTCGGCGGGCTGCCCGGGGCCGAGGAGTTCCGGCCGCCGTGGTGGTTCGGGTTCCACGCCGTGCCCGGTCTCGCCGAGACGGTCCTCGCCGGCCACGAGGCGGAGTACCTCGGCTGGTTCCTCGACGCCGGCACGCGCGGCCGCGGGGTGCCGCCCGCGATCCGCCGCCACTTCACCGAGGCGTACACCGGCCAGGAAGCCTTGCGGTGCGCCTTCGGCCACTACCGGGCCATGCCCGAGAGCGCGGCCCAGCTCGCGGCCGCCACGGCGACCGGCCGGCTCACCGTGCCCACGGTGGCGATCGGCGCCCACCCGGTGGGCAACGCCCTCGCACACCAGCTGCGCCCGGTGGCCGACGACCTCACCACCCACCTCATCGAGGACTGCGGCCACATCATCCCGCTGGACCGCCCGGACGCACTCCTGCCGCTGTTGGCCGCCGGCTGACTGGCTCAGGCCCTGCGGCCACAGCCGCCCCGCCCGGCGGGGGCCGCGAGGTGCTGCGGGAGACACGCGATCGCCCACCGTGCCAACGGCTTCAGCTCAAGCCCTGCGGCCACAGCCGCCCCGCCCGGCGGGGGCCGCGAGATGCCGTGGGAGACACGCGGTCGCCCACCGCCGGGCCGGTGAGCGATCTGCGCGGCGTGACTCGAAGCCGCCCGCCACTCCACCTCCGCCGCACCACCGCCCTCGCCACCTGAGAACTGCGCCCACCCACTCCGCCCGAGGCCTCCCGCCGGAGCCGGGCCACGGCCTCAACCCAAGGCCTGCGGCCACAGCCGCCCCGCCCGGCAGAGGCCGCGAGGTGCCGTGGGAGACACGCGATCGCCCACCGGGCCAACGGCCTCAGCTCAAGCCCTGCGGCAAGAGCCGCCCCGCCCGGCAGAGGCCGCGAGGTTCCGGGAACAACCTCAAACGCCCACTGCCGGGCCGGGTGAGAACTGCGCCGCGTGACTAAAAACCGACCGCCACCTCACCTCGCCGGAGACTGCGCCGGACTTCCGGCTGGCGGCCGGAGCCTCAGCGCAAGCCTTGCTGCGACAGCCAATCCTTCGCCACGTCCGCGGCCGTCTCGCCGTCGGTGTCGACTCGCTTGTTCAGGCCGCGCATGCCCTCCGTCGTCAGCTTGGCGCTCACCGCGTCGACCGCCGACTTGAAGTCCGCGCCTCGCTCGTCCAGCACCTTCTTGTTCACCGCCGGCACCACGTTCTCCGTCGGCACCATCGCCAGGTCGTCCTCGAGCACGGTGTACTTCGCGTCACCCGCCAGCGGGCTCACCGAGTCGACCGGGATGACCGTCACCGCGCCGGAATCGAGCTGCTGCACGCGCGGCCCGAGCTCCTGGACCGTCTGGAAGCTCGCGTTCGTCAGCTTGTACACGTCCGTGAGGCCCTTGAAGCACGTCAGCCGCTTCTCGCACTCCGGGCCGCCCGCCAGGACGACCTTGTCGAGCTTCTTCAGGTCGCTGATCTTCGCGAGGCCCTTCGACTTCGCGAGGTCCGCCTTCACGATGTAGGTGTTCTTGTCCTCGGCGGGCGCGTAGTCCAGCAGCGCGACGCCGTTGGGCTCCAGGAGCTTCGCCAGCTGCTCGTGCTCGCCCTTGGCGTCCTTCACCGGTTCCTTGCCGAACCCGGCGGAGATCGCCGAGCCCTGGTACTCCGGGATGAACTGCAGCTCACCGGACTTCAGGGACGGGTAGATCAGCTCTCGCGACCCCAGGTTCAGCTTCCGCGCCACCGGATACCCCTTGGCCTCCAGCGCCTGCGCGTAGATCTCGGCGAGGATCTGGCTGTCGGTGAAGTTGAAGGACGCGACGACGATCGGCGCCCCGCCCTTGCCCGGCGCGGCGGGTTTCTCGTCTCCGCCCCCGCACGCCGTCAAGCCCAGCGCGGCCACCGCCACCAGCGCGGCCACTCGGATGTTCCGGGTCCAGCCCACGTCCCCACACTCCTGTCGTCGAGATCGGACGGACAGGACCCTAGCCAGCCCCACCGACAGAAACCACATTCCGGGATTCACCCGGAAAGGTGCTCACGCAGCGTCGAACCGGTGTACTCGGTCCGGAAGCGCCCCTTGCGCTGGAGGATCGGCACGACGTGGTCGACGAACGCGGCCAGCTCGTAGGGCAGCGTCGAGCCCATGATCGTGAACCCGTCGACGGCCCCGGCGTCCTGCCAGGTGAGGATGTGGTCGGCGAGCTGCTCCGGCGTGCCGGCGAAGTGGACCTGCCCCGCTCCCCCGGTGATCCGCGCCGCGATCTCGCGCAAAGGGGCACCGGGACGTTCGCGGGCCGCCGCGGCCAGTTGCCGCAGCCGGCTCGACCCGCCCTCGGCCCGCAGTTCGGCGGGCAGCGGGGCGTCCGGGTCGAACGCGTCGGGGTCCAGGCCCGCGGTGTACAGCGCGTTCTGCCAGCGGAACTCCGGGCTGGCCAGCTCCTCCAGCCGCCGGGCCCGGGCCTTCGCCTCGGCCTCGGTGCCGCCCAGGGTCACCATCAGGGCGGGCAGGACACGCACCCGCGAGGGATCGCGGCCCGCCTCGCGGACCCGGGCGTCGAGCTCGGCGCGGAACTCGACCGCCGCCGCCAGCGACGGCGGTCCGGAGAACACCAGCTCCGCATACCGGGCGGCGAGCCCGATCCCGGCGGCCGACTGTCCCGCCTGGACGAGCACCGGCCGCCCCTGCGGCGACCGCGGGAACGGCAGCACGCCCTCGACGTCGTAGAACCGGCCGTGGAACCGCGGCGCGTGCAGCTTCCCGCGATCGGCCCAGACGCCCCGCTCGCGGTCGCCGACGATCGCGTCGTCGTCCCAGCTGTCCCACACCAGGGTGACGACGTCGACGAACTCGTGCGCGCGTTCGTACCGGTCGGCGTGCTCGGGATGCGCCTGCTCGCCGAAGTTCGCCGCGGCCAGCGGGGTGATCGTGGTGACGATGTTCCACCCGGCGCGGCCACCGCTGAGGTGGTCGAGGGTGGCGAAGCGGCGCGCGAGTTCCCACGGCTTGTTGTAGGTCGTCGAGCCCGTCCCGATCAGCCCGATCTTCTCCGTGACCGCGGCCAGCGCCGAAAGCACCGAGACGGGGTCGAACTGCGTCTGCGGCAGGTGGGTGACGCGGTACTCGGCGATGGCGATGTTGTCGGCGAGGAAGACCGAGTCCAGCAGGCCGCGCTCGGCGGTCCGCGCGATGTCCGCGTAGTACGGCAGCCCCAGCACCCCGCGGACGTCGTCGTCGACGACCCGCCACGCGGACTCGTGGTAGCCGTTCGGCCAGACGAAGGCGTTGAAGTGCAGGGATTTCCCGGTCACAGTGCTCCTTCGAGGACGGTCGCCGCGTCCGGGACGGTACGCCCGTGCACCGCGGGGCGTCCACCGTACGGGTCGTCGTCCGTCCACAGTGTCGTCGGCGCGGCCGCGCGGACGACGGGCACGACCTCCGAAGCGAACCGTTCGAGCATGTCGAGCTGCTGCTCGTGCGGGATCATCGTGGGCAGGCTGAAGGACTGCAGGTCGTGGCCGTAGGCTTCGTGCCACCACAGGATCTTCTCGGCGATCTGCTGCGGGCTCCCGACCAGGACCGGCCCGCGCTCGATGGCGTCGTCGATGGTCGGGAACTCCATCGCGTTGCCCGGGGTGTGGTTGCCCGGCTGGTTGAAGAACGCGACGATCTTCTCGTAGGTCGGGCCGAACGCCTCCCGCGCCTCCTGCGTGGTGCCGGCCAGGTACAGGAAGCCCGCTCCCGCACCGACGAAGGCGAACCGCGGGTCGTGGCCGTGCCCGGCGTGGTGCTTGCGGTAGTGCTCGATCAGGACGGTGTAGTTGTCCCGCGGCTGGATCGCGTTGGCGGAGAACAGCGGGTCACCCCACTTCGCGGCCAGCTCGGCCGACGTCACCGTGGTCGCCGAGCCGTGCCAGACCCGGGGCGCGCCGGCGAACGGCCGCGGCAGGCTGGTCACCGCGTCCAGTGGGCCACGGAACCGGCCCGACCAGGTGACGTCCTCCTCGCGCCAGAGCCGCCGCAGCAGCTCGTACTTCTCCGCCAGCGCGTCCCACTGGTCGCCGTCTTCGATGCCGAACATCGGCAGCTGGCGCAGTTCGTTGCCCTTGCCGATCACCAGTTCCAGCCGTCCGCGGGACAGCTGGTCGACGGTGGCGTAGTCCTCCGCCACCCGCAGCGGATCGTGCAGGGACAGCACCGACACGCCGGTCTGGATCCGCACCCGGCTGGTCGTGGCCGCGATCGCCCCGAGCAGCACGGTCACCCCGCTGCTCAGGAAATGCCCCGCGTGCCGTTCGCCGAGCGCGACGGCGTCGAACCCGAACTCCTCCGCGCGACGCGCCGACGTGAGCGCCTGGGCGAAGCGCTCGTCGGGCCGGACCCGGCGGCCGGTCACCGGGTTCGTCAGGTGGGGCAGGATGTCCAGGACCTGAAATCTCATCGGGTCGCTCCGTCCGCTTCGTCGAACGCGGTCATCGTGCCGATCACGGCCCCCGTGCGGTCAAGTCGTCCCACCGGCCGGGCAGCCTCGGACGCGGCCCTCGGCTCGCTCGGTATCACCCGAACGAGTGGCAGAACCGGTCACGGCCTTCCGGCCCTGGCGAGGGCGGTCGTCACCGGGCCAGACTGGAGGCAAGTCACCGGACTCCGGTGGCCCAGGTCCGCGGCGGGTTCAAACCAGAGCCACCGCAGACCGCCCCCGCACCGGCCGCGGTCACCGGTTCAGCAGCACGATCGCCGCGTTGAGGGCCGTCGCGAAGAGCGTCCAGGCCAGGTAGGGCAGCTGCAGCGCCGCCGCCACCTCCGACCGCCGACGGAACACCACCAGCGTGCCGGCGAGCACGACGTTGAGCACGACGATTTCGACCAGCGCCAGCGTGTACGCACCGGCCGCGAAGAACAGCGGCGTCCACGCCGCGTTGAGCACCAGGCCGGCCGCGTACCAGGTGAAGTCGCGGCGGGTGCCGCCCGCCCGCCAGTACAGCCAGCCCGACACGGCGATCAGCAGGTACAGCACCGTCCACACGGGACCGAAGAGCCAGGAGGGCGGGGCCCAGCCCGGCTGGACGAGTCCGGTGTAGACAGCACGCGACCGCGTAGCGGCCAGGCTGCCGACGACGGCCACCGCGCTCACCGCGGCGAGGAAACCGACCAAGGCCAGCGGTGCCGGGGTGGACCGGGGCACTGTCGTCATGCCGGTTCTCCTGCGGTCGGATGATCGATGCACAGTCGTTGCGCCGAGGAACAGCATACGAGACGATTCGGAAGAACGCTGGGTATGGTCGATTCATACTCGATGCAAAGCGCGTGTTTGGTTGCCGGACCGATCTCCCGGTGGCCCGGTCGAACCCGGGACGACCGATGAATTTACTCACCACGCCGGCCAAGGGCTCGAGCGCCGGCGGTGGCGCGGTCAGCCGCCCAGCGCGGCCAAGGCGTCGGGGAAGGACGGCGGCAGTGGCTCCCCCACCGTCGGCAGGCCGCGCCAGCCCGGGCCGGCCGGGCGCACCGGGATGCCCTCCGCGTGCAGCGTGCGCAGGGTCCGCACGTCCGCGGACGGCGACGTCATCGACCACACCACCACGGCGCTGGGCGAGTACCGGCCGGACACGACCCGCAGGACGTCGACCGAGACCAGCCCGCTCAGGAACATCGCGGGCGCGCCGTCGTCGCCCAGCGCCGCGCTGAGCATCTTAACCGGCAGTTCGTGCCGTTCGGCCGGGCCGCAGACGAAGAGCGCGGGCCCCCGGCCGGCCCGCGGGGGCGCCGGGGTCCGCAACCGGTCCAGGGCCGCCGAGGCCGCGGCGGCCAGCGCCCACTCGGCGGCCATCGCGTCGCGGTCACCGGCCTCCGCCCAGCGCTCGCCGATGGCACGCAGGACCGGCGCCACGACCCCGGTCCACGACTTCGCGACGCCGAGGCTCGCGAGCGCGTCGTCGACGAGGTCGCCCATGGTGGCCACGTCGAGCAGTCCGGCGGCCTCGGCGATCCGCTGCCGCCGCAGTTCGACGGTCGTCCCCGCCGCCGACCGGGACAGCACCAGCCGGGCGGCTTCGCGCGCCCGGGTGCCCTGCGCCTGGAGTGCCCGCATCCGCCGCAGCCGGTCGACGTCTTCGGGCGTGTACCGCCGCCGGCCGTTCTCCTCGCGAGCCGAGGCGCCGATGCCGTACCGCTGTTCCCACGTCCGCAGCGTCACCTGGGAGACGCCGAGGTTCCGGGCCACCTCGGCCGAGCCGAGGGAGCGCCCTTCGGGTGGTGGTCTGCTCACTCGGTCTCCCGCCGCCGTTGAACCGATTCTGCATCACGGTACCCCTAGGCGACCGTCGGCGTTCGGGACTGCAAAGCCATTCTGGCGACGATTGTCTTCGGCGGCGGGGTTTGCATCGCTGTTGCATCTCGGATTCAGGCGATCCACTCAGGACAGTGCGGCTTCGTCGCGGAACGCGGCCACCGCGCACTCCGCCGCGCACCCCGAGGTGCCCGCGGCCACGACGACGCTGCCGGGGATCGTGATCGCCGGCTCGAGCGGGATCGCCCGGACCCGCGTCGAGCGGATCTCGGCCACCTGGTCCGCCGGGAGCACCGTCCAGCTCCGCGGCTCCGAGCCGACCTCGACGATCGTGTCCTGGAGCGTGCCGGTCGACCGGCCCGCCCTCGGGCACAGCCCGGTTTCGTGCAGGGCGACGACGACGGCGTCGTGCAGCGGCGGGTCGTGCTCGCGGGCGGGCACGCGCAGCGTGTCCCCGGCCAGCTCGGCGAGGCCGACGGCCGGGCGGCCGGCCGCGGGGTGGTGCCGGGACACCACCGCGTACAGGCGTTCGGTCCAGGCCGGCCGCACCGCGAGCCCGGGCGCGGACCGCACGCCGCGAGCCAGCGCCAGGTCGAGTTCACCCTGCCGGAGTGCGTTGAGCCGGGCCTCGACCGGCAGATCGACCAGCACCACGTCGAACTCCGGCGCCCGCTCGCGCAGCGCGTCGATGCCGCGTTCGAGCCGGGCGGTCAGCCCCGCGGCGGTGCCGATGCGCACCGTCGTCATGACCTCCTTCGCCGCGGCCTGCACCTGGCCGGCCGCGGCGAGCGTGCTGCGTGCGGCGGCGAGCACCCGCTGCCCGGCCGCGGTCAGCCGGACGCGCCGGGGTGACCGGTCCAGCAGCCGGACCCCGAGTTCCCGCTCCAGCCGGGCGATCTGCTGGCTGACGGCGGGCTGGGCGACGTGCAGCCGCTCGGCGGCCCGGCCGAAGTGCAGCTCGTCGGCGACGGTGACGAAGTACCGCAGTGCCCGCAGCTCCATGCTCCCCGCCTGGTCGGCTCGACGATAAGGCGAGCTTATCGCAGCACGTCGAAGTTGGTGCTGGTGCGCGGCGCCGGCCGGTGCTGAAGTGCGATCATGACCATCGAACCGGGACCGCTCGGCGCCTACCTGACCGCCGCCGAGGCGACCGCGGCGGACGCCGTCGCACTGGAAGAAGCCGGGTACGGCGCGATCTGGCTGGCCGCGTCGCCGCCCGCCGACCTCCTGGCGGCCGAACGGCTGCTCGACGCCACCAGCCGGATCCTCGTCGGCGCCAGCGTGCTCAACGTGTGGCGGGCGGACGTGGCCGAAGTCGCGGAGTCCTACCACCGGATCGCGGGCCGGCACGCCGGCCGGCTCCTCCTCGGCATCGGCGCCGGCCACCGTGAACTCGACGCCGGGTACACGTCCCCGCTCGCGAAGATCGCGGGCTACCTGGACGCACTGACCGCGGTCGGCGTGCCCGCCGACCGCGTGCTGCTGGCGGCGCTCGGGCCGAAGATGCTGCGGCTGGCGGCCGACCGCGCCGCGGGCACGCTGACCCTGCAGGTGACCCCGGAACACACCCGGCGCGCCCGGCAGGTCCTCGGCCCGGCCAAGCTGGTGGTGCCCGGCCACGGCGCGCTGCTGGACACCGACGCCGGACGGGCCCGCGAGACCGGCCGGGCGGCGCTGCGCCCGATGCTGGGGGTCGCCGGCTACGCCGGCAACCTCCGGCGGATCGGCTTCACCGACGAGGACCTCACCGACCCGTTCAGCGACCGGCTGGTCGACGCCCTGGTCCTGCACGGCGACGCGGCGGCCATCGCCGCGGGCATCCGCGCGGAACTGGCCGCCGGAGCGGACCAGGTCGGCGTGCACGCCATCGGCGAAGATCCGATCGGCGTGCTGCGCGCGATCGCCGATGAGCTGCCTGCCGGTCCCGCGCGGCGTCCGGTCCCGGCTGCCGGTGCCCCGGCACCGGCCCCGGGAACGGGCTCGGCGGGCTAGGCTCGGATCGAGCAGTTCGCCACCACTCTCAAGGGGAGCCACGGACGTGGTCGAGACGCACGACATCGTTCGCCCGCCCGCCGAGCTCAGTGCGGCCCTCGCGGCCGTCGGCAGTGCGACGGCCAGTGCGGAGCTCAGCCGCATGGGCATCCGCAGCGCCTTCATCCGCGGCCCGGTTTCGGTGACGCCCGGCGTGCGCGTGGCCGGCCCGGCGCTGACGCTGCAGTTCCTGCCGAAGCGGGAAGACCGTTACCCCGCCGACGAATACGCCGAGCCGGAGAAGCAGCTGCACCGGCACGTCATGTACCACACGCGACCCGGCGACCTGATCGTCGTCGACGCGCGCGGGGACATGAGCAGCGGGGTGTTCGGCGAAATGATGCTGACCTACTTCAAGGGCCGCGGCGGGGCCGGCGTGGTGGTCGACGGGTGCCTGCGGGACATCGGCGAGGCCAAGCGGCTCGGCCTCGGGCTGTGGATCCGGGGCGCCACCCCGAACTTCCACGCCCAGACCGACATCGTCCCGGCCGCCGTCAACGTGCCGGTCGCCTGCGGCGGCACGCTCGTCGAGCCGGGCGACATCATCGTCGCCGACGACGACGGGGCGGTGGTGGTGCCGGTCGAGCTCGCACCCGCACTGGTGGCGGTGACGCGGGAACACGCGGACTGGGAGGAGTTCTCCCGGATCCGGCTGGCCGAGGGCGGCGACCTGCGGCGGTACTACCCGCTGTCGGAGGAGGCCCGGCCCGAGTACGAGCGGTGGCGCGCCGAGCAGGGCGGGGCCTGACGCGGGCCTTCACCCCTTCACCGCCCCCGCGGTGAGGCCCTCGGTCAGGAACCGCTGCCCGAACCCGTACATGAGCACGACCGGAATGCTGACCAGCAGCGACGCCGCGGCCAGCTGCCCCTGCGGGACGACGTCCCCGAAGATCATCGACTGCATGCCGACGGGCAGCGTCTTGTAGTCATCCTTGGTGATGAACACGAAGGCGAACAGGAATTCGTTCCACGCGTTCGTCAGCGTGAACAGCGCGACCGCCAGCAGGCCCGGTTTGGCCAGCGGCAGCACGATCCGGCGGAACGCCCCGAACCGCGTGCAGCCGTCGACCAGCGCGGCCTCCTCGAGGTCGGCCGGGATCGACTTGAAGTAGCCGACGAGCAGCCACGTCGCGAACGGCAGCGTGAACGTGGGGTAGGCGAGCACGAGCGACCACAGCGAATCGTTGAGCCCGATTCCGCTCACCAGCCGGTACAGCGGGATGAACAGCAACGCACCCGGCATCACGTACGTGAGCAGGATCGTCACCGTGAAGCTCTCCGAACCCCGGAACTTCAGCCGCGCCAGCGCGTAGCCGGCCAAGGCCGCGCAGACCAGGGCGATCACGGTGGACGCCACCGACACCAGGATCGTGTTGACGTACCAGGTGCCGAACGCGCGGCCGGTGAACAGGTTGGTGAACTGCTCGGTGGTCCACGGCGCCGGCCAGAGGTCGCCGGTGCGCGCGACGATCTGGTCGTCGGACTTGAAGGCCGTGACCGTCATCCAGTAGAGCGGGGCGAGCACGAACCCGAACAGGGCCACGAGCGCCACCCCGGAGCCGGTGCCGCCGACCACGCGGGCGGCCACCCGGTTGCCCCGCGCGGCGAGCGCGGAAACGAGCCGGCCGACGAGGGCCGCGAGCACCACGAACACCGCCAGCACGAGCGCGGCTTTCCAGGCTATTCGCGGTGCCGCCCAGGCCAGCACCAGCACCGACACCGCGGCGAGCACCCACGGCAGCGCCCGGCGCTGCGGGGGTGTCAGCCGGCGGCGCCCGAGGTCGTCCGCGCCCGGCAGGTCGCTGCGCCGCATCACCCGCACGAGGAGCACCACGAGGACGGCGATGACCGGCAGCATCACCAGCGTGACCGCCGCGCCCGCGCCCAGCTGCAGCTGCTGGATGGCCTTCGAGTAGGCCACCATCACGTACGGGGCGGTGGCGTCCCCCGGCCCCCCCTGGGTCATCAGCCAGACCAGGTCGAAGTTGTTGAACGTCCAGATCGAGGACAGCAGCACCGTCACGATCATGACCGGACGCAGGCCCGGCAGGGTGATGTGCAGGAAGCGCTGCCAGAGCGAGGCGCCGTCCACCATCGCCGCCTCGTGGAGGTGGCCGTCGATGGCCTTGAGCCCGGCGAGGAACGTCACCGTGAAGAACGGGATCCCCTTCCAGACGTTGACGAGGATGACCGACGGCATCGCGAGCGCGGGGTCGGACAGCCACTCCGCGGGCCACCGGTCGACGAGCCCGAGGGACGCGAGAGCGGGCCCGATGCCGGTGTCGGTGAGCAGGACGTTGACGCTGCCGAAGATCGGGTCGAGCAAGGAGCGCCAGGTGAAGGCCGTGACGACCGTCGGGATCACCCACGGCAGCAGGATCACCGCGGCGACGATCGCCCGGCCGCGGCGCAGGTGGTGCAGCAGCAGCGCCGCGACGAGCCCGAAGGTCACCTTGAAGATCTCGGCGTACCCGGTGAAGACGAACGAGTTCAGCACCCCTCGGTGGAACACGGCGTCGCCGATCAGGGCGGTGTAGTTGTCCAGCCCCACGAACACCGTCTCGGCACCGTGGCGCTCGGTCGTGCTGGTGACGACCGAGCTGACGATCGGGACGAGGATCAGGCCCGCGACGAGCACCAGCGTCGGCCCGGTGAACACCGCGGCGAGGCGCCAGTCGCGGCCGAGCAGCCGCTGCGCCGGCGTGCGCGAGGACGACGCGGACGGCGCCGGGCGGACCGGCGCCGTCGGCGTCCTCTTCGGACGCAGGACGGTCATTGCCGGTAGCCTTGTTGTTCGAAGATCTGCACGATCCGCGCGTGGGTGGCGGCGACCGCGTCGGCCGGCCGGGTGCCCTGGATGACCGACTGCATCATGTCGGTCAGCAGGTAGGCGGCGGTGGCGGCCTGCTCGCCGGGGCTGGGGGCCTGCGGGAACGCGTACCCGGTCTTGGTCTTCTCCGGCAGCTGGGCGCGGGTCTGCTCGCGCAGCGCGGCGAACGCCGGATCGCCGGTCGTGTAGTACGGATCGGAGTCCCACACCTTGTCCCACGAGGGGTTGACCAGGCACGGTGCTTCCTTCGCGACGCCGAGCAGCGCGCTCCCGCCGGCCATGAACTTCGCCACCAGCTTGGCGAGCGCGGGGTTCTTCGCCCCCTTGAAGACGACGAACGAGTTGGATTCGCCGTACGCGAGCGGCCGGTCGAGCGCCGGTCCGGTGGCACCGTTGAACACGTGCGTGTTGGCGTAGACCGGGTTCTTCTTGGTCTTCGAGTCGGCATACACGCTGAACTGGTTGAGCGTGAGCCCCAGGATCTGCGCCAGCCAGTTGTCGTTGTTGCTCGAGTCGGTCCAGCTGCCGATTCCGGGCGGGAGCATCGGCGCGTACTTCGGGTTCGTGTAGATGTCGCCGATGAAGGTGACGGCGGCGACGGTTTCCGGCGAGTTGAAGACCACTTTCGTGCCCGTGTTGTCGGCGATCGCGCCGCCGTAGGTGTTGATGACGTTGGCGATGAAGCCGTTCGCGTCGCCGGAGCGGTTCACCGTGAGCCCCCAGCCGAAGCGCCGCTTGGCCGGGTCGGAGACCGCCAAGGCGTTGTCCCGCAGCTCTTCCCACGAGTAGTACGGCTTGAGCGGGAGCCCCTTCTCCGCGTACCAGTCCTTGCGCAGGTACATCCCGGTCGCGATGAAGTGGTACGGGATCGCGTACCAGCGCCCGTCGAACACGCAGTAGTTGTTCGCCTCCGTCGCGGGTTCTCCGTAGAGGGCGCGCATGTCCGCGACCACGTCGGTGACATCGGTGAGGGCGCCGAGGTTGTGGAGCTGGCCGACGAACCGCCGGTCGCTCAGGAAGGCCAAGTCGCGGTTGGTGCCCGCCTTCACCTCGGCGTCCATCTTCGCGACCATGTCACCGGCGTCACCGGACACGAGGTCGTTGCGGATCGTGGTCCCGGTGGCCTGCGCGAACACCTGCAGCAACTTGTCCAGTGCCTTGTTGGCGGCTTCCGAATACAGTTTCTGCGAAAGCATCCCCACCGAGCCGCCCCGCAGCGCCGCTGCCTGGTCGAGCAGCGCCTTGGGGACCTGGACGTCGACCTGGGGTGCGGGTGCGGGACCGCTCGCGCACCCGGCGAGGCCGAGCACGCCCAGCGCGCTCACCCCGAGGAAGGTACGTCTCGGCCACTCCGATTTCTCTGCCATGCCTCGTCCGTCCTCGTCATTGGTTCCGGATCTCGGTCGTGCAGTGCGCTAGCGCTTGCTTCGCTGCTCCGCGAGGAGCGTGGAGTAGTTGTTGCTCAGGTGCCGCCGCATGGCCGCGCGGGCACCTTCGGGATCGCGGGCGACGAGCGCCTCGTAGATCTCGGCGTGTTCGGCGGTGGCGCGGTGCAGCCCGGCCGGCGCCTCGTTGGTGACGCGCCGGCTCGCCGTGCCGAGCCAGCGCGCGGAGTACATGATCCGGTCCAGGATGCGGTTGTCGGCCGCCCGGCAGATCTCCATGTGGAACTCGTGGTCGACCTCGAGGTAGGCGTCGGGATCCGCCTCGAGCGCGGCCATGCGGTCGAGCTCGCCCTTGAGCCGGCCGAGCGTCGCCCCGGTGGCGCCGGCCGCGGCCATCGCGGCCAGTTCCGGCTCGAGCAGCACCCGCGTCTGGTGCAGCTCCTGCAGCAGCTCGGCCACGATCTCCGTGGGCAGCCACTCGATCAGCAGCGGGCTCAGGTAGTCCCACTCCGCGCGCGGGCGCACGACGACGCGGCGGCCCTGCGCGATGTCGACGATGTCCAGTGAGGCGAGGATCTTGAGCGTCTCCCGCGCGACCACGCGGGACACCCCGAACTCCTGGGAGATCTCGAGTTCCGACGGGGCGCGGCCCTCTTCGATCCCGCCGCTGACGATCCGCCGGGTCAGGTGGGCGGCCACCTGCACCGGGAGGGTCCGGACCTTGACAGCGTCCGGAGACTCTTGTCTCCTTGGCATGTCATCAGCTTATCGGACAAGTGGGACGTCGCATTAGTCCGTTCATACGCACCACCCGGCGACGGGAGAGCAATGCGGATCGTGAACGTCACGACGGCGGTGGTCGCCTACCACGGTCAGGCCACCCTGGTGCGGATCGACACCGACGAGGGCCTCAGCGGGTTCGGCGAGGCCAATCCCGACGCGGGCGCGGCCGCCGTCGTGGGGGTGATCGAAACGCTGACGCCGCTGCTGGTCGGCGAGGACCCGCGCAACGTCGAGCGGTGCTGGGAGAAACTGCGCCGCAGCAACGTTTTCGCGGGGTCACAGGGCGGGGTGTTCGTGATCGCGCTGTCCGGCATCGAGCTGGCGCTGTGGGACCTCGCGGGCAAGGCCGCGGGCCTGCCGGTGCACCGGCTGCTCGGCGGGAAGTTCCGCGACCGGATCCGCCTCTACGCCGACTGCGGCGACGGCGACGACCCGGCGGGCTCGGTCGCCGGGTGCGTCGACCGGGCGCAGCGGATGGTCGCCGAAGGGTTCACCGCCCTCAAGTTCGACATCGACGACCTGCACCACCCCGCCAAGCTCGACGCCTTCAACCACACGATCGGCGCCGCCGAACTGCGTTCGATGGTCGAGCGGGTGGCCGCCGTCCGGGAGGCGATCGGACCGGACGTGGACCTGGCCATCGACCTGCACGCCCGCTACGACGTCCCGAGCGCGTGCCGGATCTCGTGGGAGCTCGAGCCGTTCGGCCTGATGTGGCTCGAGGAGCCGCTGCCGGCGGAGAACGTCGACGCGCTGGTGCGGGTGCGCGCGCAGACCCGCACCCCGATCTGCGCCGGCGAAAACCTGTACCTGCGCTGGGGTTTCCGCGAGCTGCTCGAGCGCGGCGCGGTGGACGTCATCGAGCCGGACGTGCCGAAGTGCGGCGGCCTGGCCGAGGCCAAGAAGATCGCCAACCTCGCGGAGCTGCACTACATCCCGTTCGCCCCGCACCTGGTGTCGACGCCGCTGGGCACGATGGCCACGTCCCACCAGTGCGCGGCGATCCCGAACTTCTTCGTCCAGGAATGGCACGCCCTCGAGGAGCGCGCGGTGTGGGACAGCTACGTTCACGCCCCCGACGGCAGCGGCTCGATCGTCAAGGACGGCTACATCACGCTGCCCGACACGCCCGGCATCGGGGTGGAACTCGACATGGACGGCGTCCGCGCCCACGCCGTCGCCGGCTACGGGATCTTCGAGTAGGTGGCGGCTCCGGTCACCGGACCGGAGCCGCCACCGCGGGTCGCGCCGGTCACCAGCCGACGGCGACCACCAGCCACTGCGGGTCCCCGTGCGAGACGAACGAGGACTGCCCGGCCACGTCGTCGTACGGGAAGCCGTACGCGAGGTGGTTGATGCCGTGGTCGTGCCAGAACTTCGCGTAGTAGTTCGCCGGCGCCGCCTGGTAGTAGCGCGACGGGTCCTGCCACTGCGACTGCGGCAGGTGGGCCGTGTGGCGGTTCAGCGCCGCGCACATGTCGGGGTTGCCCGCCAGCGATCCGGCGCAGCCGGTGATGTTCGACGTGGGCTCGTTCACCCCGACCGACTGGGCGTAGGAGGTGAAGTAGTTCGCGTACTTGCCGCCGGTGCGGAAGTCCGGGGCGCTGCCCGGGGCCGGGATCCGGTACGGCGCGTTCACCGTGGCCAGGCCCTTGAACTCGGTCGGCACCTCGGCCTGGAACCGGGCGAAGGTGGCCGAGCGGTCCTCCTGGAACAGGCCGTAGTCGTCGCCGACCTGCACGTCGTAGCCGTCGTGCGCGTGCAGCCGCATGGCGAGCTTCAGCGCGAACGCGTCCACCCGGGTCGTGTTGCCGTTGAACGCGTCCGGGCCGACGGTGAACTCGATGAAGTCGGCGTACTGGCCGTTCGGGGTGCCCAGGTAGAAGTACATCCGGCCGGCCGAGTTGGCCGGCATGTCGATGTAGGGCTGCTCGGCGATCGAGTGGGTCTGGCCGCCGAAGTTCCAGTACACCTGGCTGTCCGGGTACTTGCCGTTCGTCCGGTTGAGCACCTTGACCGTGAGCACGTTCCGCGCGGCCGGGATGGTGCTGGTGTCACCCCAGAACGAGTCGGGCGGCGTGCCCGCGCCGGGCTGGGTCGTCCCGCCGCCGGTGCCGTAGACCTGGAACTCCCACAGCGAGACGCCGTAGGGGGTGGCCCGCGCGGTCGTGGACAACCGCACGTACCGCCCGGAGCCGGTGACGTTCAGCGTCTGCGTGCCGCCGGTTCCGGTCGTCGTCTGGTACACAGTGGACCAGCTGGAGCCGTTGTCGGACAGCTGGATCTGGTAGGCCGTGGCGTAAGCCGCCTCCCAGCGCAGCACGACCTGGCTGACGGTCGCCGCGCCGCCGAGGTCGACCTGGAGCCACTGGGGATCGCTGAACTGCGACGACCAGCGGGTGCCGGTGTTGCCGTCCACCGCGGCGGCCGCGGGGGTGCCGGCGTTCTCCACCGACGACGCGGTGGCGGCTTTCCCCTGGGAAATGACCGAGTCGGCGGCGTGCGCCGACGGGACGGCGAAACCGAGCGCGGCGACGGCGACGGCCGCCGCGAGCGTCGCCAAGCGGGCACGGGGTCCGCGGCGACGGTGCCGCGGCGGGGCGTTCGTGGACATGGTTCCTCCCTGGCTGGGAAGCGGGCGGACCCGCCGCCAGTCAGGCAACGGCGTGGTCCGGCTCGTCCCGGAACACCGGGCGGATGCCCTGGGAGGGCCGGTGGGAACGATCGGTGAAAAGGTTCATACCACCGCACCCGACCTGTCAACCCTTGACAGATCCGCCGCCCGCGGCGATCCTCGGAACCGGTTCCACCTCCTTCCTCTGCGTGGCGCCGCCACCCGCCCAGGGGCCGGCTCACCAGGAGTCAGCCATGCCCAGCGAGCTCGTGCATCGCGCCGTCGGACCCTGCGAACACCCCCACCCCACCGCCATCGCCCACTCCGGTGCCGCACGCGGCCGCCGCCGGTGGGCTCGCCCGGCAGCACCAGCAGCGCATTCGGTGGGGCGGGCCGCCGCCGGCCCGCCCCACCGCACCTTCGCCGCCCGGCGCACGTGACTTCTCCGGCCCCCCGCGGGGCAGTCACGGGCCGTCCGGGCGACCGCCCTCAGCGCCCGTCGTTGAGGTCGCTGATGCTGCGGCGCACCGCGGCGCGCAACGCCGACGTCCGGGTGTCGGCCGCACCGGCCACGGCCGCCGTCGCCGCGTGCCCGCCGGTCACCGGACCCGCCACCGGGAAGACGCTGTCCTCCCCGGGCAGCGGGACCCCCGGGCAGGTGGCCGGTCCGGGCCGGGAGTTCGCGAGCAGGAAGACGTTCACCATGCCGTCGACGCACGGGTTGCCGCCCAGGGCGTACTGGCCGTGGAACGCCGCGTCGTCGACCGAGACCATCGGGACCCCGGCGGCGCGGACCGCCGAACGTGCCTGCTCGTAACCGGTTTGCGGGTCGAACTCGCCCTGGACCACCAGGACGTGGCCCGCGGCTTCGGCCGGGAGCCCGGCCAGGACCTGCCGGGGAGCGTCGGTCCAGAACCCGCACGGCTCGGTGAGACCGTAGGCCCAGCCGTAGATCGGGTACTGCGGGCCCTGGCGGTCGGACAGGCGCTTGTACCAGTCGGCGCTCTTGGTCGGCTGGTCGCCGCACGCCACCGCGTAGCGCGTGCCGGAAACCTTGCTGTAGTCCGGTTCCGTCGCGGCGAGCCCGGCGGCGACGTCGGCGCCGGTCAGCCGGGCCAGCGGCTTGCCGAACGCGGCCGCGGACGAGGTGTCCAGCTGCTCGGCGAGCGCCGCCGGAGCCTGGACGGGCTTGCCGTCGAGCTCACCGGCGCCGGCGACGAGCGCCGCGGCGATGAGGATCCACCGGATCTCGCTGCCGTTGCCGGCGAAGAGGGCGTCGAACTGGTCCGGGGCCAGCCCGAGCCCGGCGTAATACGCGCGCAGCCGCTCGATCTTCTGCTTCACCTCGGCCGGCGAAGCACCGAGCTGGGCCGGGAACTGACGCGACAGCCACGGCACGAAGACGTCGTCCGTCTGCCGCTGCCCGCTCTTCGGGAACGCCTCGAAGTCGGCCTGCAGCCGGCCTTCGAAGTCGACGCTCGAGTCGAGCACCACCTTGCCCACGCTGCCCGGGAACAGCGACGCGTACTTGGCGCCGAGCCAGGTCCCGTAGGAGTACCCGAGGTAGTTGAGCTTCCGCTCCCCCAGCAGGGTCCGGATCAGCTCCATGTCGTGCGCGGTCTGCCAGGTCGTGACGAACGGCGTGATCGCGTCACTCTGACACGCCTCCGCGACCGCCCGCGGCGTCTTCCGGTGCTCGGCGATGCTGGCGGCGGAGCGGTCACGCGCGTCGAGCGGGCCCTGCGGCAGCCGTCCCGTCGGCACCCGGCAGGCGAACGCCGTGTCCGGGACGCCTTCGTGTCCGGTGCCCCGGGGGTCCATGCCGATGAAGTCGTACCGCTCGTTCACGCCCGGCTCCAGGCCCGCCAGCGCACCCGCCAGCGAACTGCCCTGGCCGCCGGGACCACCCGGGTTCACGAGCAGGGCGCCGGTGCGCTCCCCCGTCGCCGCGACGCGGCTGATCGACACGCTCAGGTCCACCCCGGCGTCCGGGTTCGCCCAGTCCCGCGGCACGGTGACCAGCGCGCATTCGGCCGGCTTCGCCCCGGTGGTGACGGGGAACGGGCACGCTCCCCAGGCCAGCTGCTGGCCGGTGTAGCGGTCCGGCGCCGGCCCGGCCGCGGCCGCCGTTCCCGCCGGAACCGCCGGCAGCGCGAGCAGCACGGCGGCGGCCAGCACCCGGCCCGCTGATTTCTTCTTCACAGGATGTCCCTCGTCCGAGTGAATGATCACCCGGAGTATGGCGCGCGCTCCCGGCGCCGGGATCAACCGAAAGTACGAGAAGGAGTCTCCGGTCCGCCGTCCACGCGCACGACGAGCGTCCGCGCCACGAGATCACCGATCCGCTGCTGCCGCCGGGTCACCACGATGCTGACGACGGCCACCAAGCCGAACAACAGCCCGTCGACCGTGCACAGCAGCCACCGGAAGACGTAGGCGCGCACCTTCGGCGGCCCGCCGCGCAGGGTTTCCACGCGCAGCCCCGTCACCAGCATGCCCGGGGTGATCCCGCCCCGGCGCAGGGGGATCCAGATCTGGATCACGGCGTCGAAGACGTAGCTGACGGCGAGGAACGTGACGAGTGGCACCCACAGCACCGCCTTCGGCGGCAGCAAACCCCACTGCACCGGTGGAATGACGACGAGGCCCGCCCCCAGCCCGGCGAACATCCCCAAGCCGGTGGCCAGCGCCTGGTCCAGCACCGCCTGGACGACCCGGCGGCCCGCCATCCCCAGCCGCGCCGGCACCTCTCGCCGCCGGACCGGGATGGTCACCGCGCTGACAGCACACTCGGCGAGTCTTGCACACCGGTCAAGCGGGGCACCTCAGCCCAGCAACCCGCGCTGCCACGCCCAAACCGCGATCTCCGTGCGGTTCCGGAGTTCGAGCTTGCGCTGCACGCTCGCCAGGTGGGTCTTGACCGTCGACAGGGAGACGCGGAGGTCGTCGGCGATCTCGGCGTTGGTCCGGCCGCGGGCGACCGCGAGGACCACATCGGACTCGCGCTCGGTCAGCAGGCCCGGTGTGCCCTGCGTGCGCAGCCGCGCCTTTTCGGTGAACCGGGCCAGCAGGCGCACGGTGACCGAAGGCGAGACCATCGCCTCCCCGCCGGCCGCCGCGCGCACCGCGTCCACCAGCATCCGGGGACCGGCGTCCTTGAGCAGGAACCCGCTGGCGCCGCCGAGCAGGGCGGCGTAGACGTTCTCGTCCGCGTCGTAGGTCGTCACCACCACGACCCGGAGCGGGTGGGCGACCCCCGGGCCGGCCAGCAGCTCGGTGGCCCGCAGACCGTCCACTTTGGGCATCCGGATGTCCATCAGCGTGACGTCCGGCCGCAGTTGCCGCGCCAGCCGGACCGCGGCCTCCCCGTCGGCGGCTTCGGCGATCACGTCGATGTCCGGCGCGGCGTCGAGCACGAGCCGGAAACCGGTGCGCACCAGCACCTGGTCGTCGGCGACGAGCACCCGGATGGCCATCAGATCCCCCTCGGCAACGCGTCGAACGGCGAATCCTCGCCGCCCAGGGGGAACCGCGCCACGACCCGCCACCGCGCACCGGCCTCCCGCCCCGCGGTCAGCCGGCCGCCCAGCATGGCCAGCCGCTCGGTCATGCCGGTGATCCCGAACCCGCCGCGTGCGGACGGGGATGCGGCGGGGACACCGTCGTTGCGCACCTCGAGCACGAGCTCGTCGGCTTCGACCCGGACGGAGACGGCCACGTCCGTCGCACCCGGCGCGTGCCGGCGGACGTTGGTCAGCGCTTCGGTCACGACGCGGTGGACGGTCGTGGCCACCGGGGACGGCACCGGCAGCTGGTCCAGCTCCTCGGCGACGTCCACCCGGGCGGCGGAGCCGGCGGCGGCGCGCACCACGTCACCGAGGACGGCACCGGAGTGCGGTGGCACGTCCTCGGTGTCCCGCAGCATCTCGACGAGCCGGCGCGCGGCGGCCAGTGCCGCGCCGCCCGCTCCCTCGATCTCGCGGTAGACCGCCGCGTGCCCGCCGACGTCCGCGTTCGCCTCGGTGATCGCCCGCGCGGCCTGCACGCGGACGACGATCCCGCTGACGTGGTGGGACACCAGGTCGTGCAGCTCCCTGGCCAGCTGCAGGCGTTCGTGGGCGCGCACGCGGTCCAGCGCGTCGCGCTGCCGGCCGTCGGCCGCCCGCAGGATCAGCCCGACCCCGACGCAGGCACCCCAGTACGCCGCGGCGGCCACCGCCAGCAGGGTCGCCGGCTCGCCGCTGCCGTAGCGCAGCAGCGGCGCGGCGATCATGACGGCGCCGAGCACCGGTGCGAGCGCGGCCGCGTACTTCGGCTCCAGCTTGCGGCCGGCCGAGGCGGTGAGGATCCCGGCCGCCACGATCTCGGCGACCGGCGGCTGGCTCCGGGTGTCCCCGGCGATCGACACGGCCGTGCCGATCGCCGACAGCGCGGCGACGACGCTCCCGAGCACGCCGACGTGGCGGGGGAAGCGCCGCCGCAGCACGGCCAGGACCGGGATCGCGGTTCCCGTGGAGGCGAGCACGCCGGTCAGGGGCGCGGCCCAGCTGCCGCCCCCGCCGGGGGTACGCAGCACCAGCACCGCGTCGGCGACGATCGCCGCGGCCAGCACCGCGAGCTCCGTGCCGAGCATGCCGCGCCGGACCCCGGCCCCCGCTCCGCGCATGGCCGTCATGATCCTCCGGCCCGGTTCAGCCCGCCCGCCGGACCCCGGCGATGTAGCGGTTGGACGGCGGCAGGTACCCGAGCACGGTCGCGACGACGGCCACCCCGCAGCTCACCGACGCCGCCCACGACGGCGCGGTGGTCAGCAGCGACGCGGCCTGCAGCAGGGTGAAGACGGTCAGGGTGACGCGGGCCCAGTTGCGGCCGGCCTTGAGCTTGAACGACAGCCACAGGTAGACCAGCGCGATGACCACGGCGATGGCGACCGGGACGAGCTGCCCCAGCAGGGTGAGCCGGTCGAGCTGGTCCGCCGGCATCCCGGGGTTGGCCCGGCGCAGGGTGGCCGCGATCTCGTCGCGCGCGCTCAGGATGAGCAAGGCGCCGGCGATCGCGGATACCGTGGAAACCAGGAAACCGAAGAAGGCGGCGATGATCGTGGTGGGCGGGTTTTCCCGCAGCGTTTCGGTGGTCATACCGGGGAAGTTAGGACTCGCCGCACCGGGCCACCGGCTGAGCCGCGCTCGTCTCGTCCTTTCGGCCGAGGCGACGGCCCGGGCCATGGCGAACCGGTGCCTAGGTGATCGGGGGCGGGCTGGGCGCGCAACGGCGACCTGAGCCCGCCGGACGCCGAACTCCGGCGGCCTCGGCAGGGTTGACAGCCTCGACAGCGAACCCGACCACACGCGAAGGCGGTGGGTCGGCGCCCGGCCGCGGCCGGGGAAACGGCTACCGCTTCCCCGGCGGCCCGCCGGAGCCCGGGCCCCCTGCGGCGGCCTGGTGCGGTCCGGCATCCCGTTTCGCCGGGCCGCCGCCCTTCCCCGGGCCGCCCTCCGGCTTGCCCTTCGGCGGTTCGACGGCGACCACGTCCGCGGGCTTCCCGGCCTGCGCCGAGGCCAGCACGACCGCCGACGCCGGGGTCAGCGTGACCTGCGCCGGGACCGGGACCGAGCTCGTCCCCGGCGCGGCCTCGGGCACCAGGACCGGCGCCGGCCCCGGGTCGGCCGGCCTGCTGAGCACCGCCGCCAGTACCGCCGCCGCGGCCACCGTCGCGAGGCCGCCGGCCACGGCCAGCGGACGGCGGCGCGCCGGGGCCTGCCCGGCCTCGCGGTCGCCGTCGTGGTGCCGGTCGTGCTCACCCACGGGCACGCCCGCAGCCACGACCGGAACCGTCGCGACCACCAGGGACGGCTCGCGCAGCCACTGCCGGACCTGCTCGGCGCTCGGCCGGTCGGCGGGGTCGCGGGCGGTCATCCGGCGCACCACGTCCGCGAGCGGGTCCGGTGTGCCGTCGGGGATCCGCGGTGCGCGGTGCAGCCGGGCCGCCGCGGACTCCGCGAGGGTGCCGGGGAACTCGAGCCGCGCGGTCAAGCACTCGACCAGGATCAGGCCGAGCGCGTAGATGTCGGCCGGCGGGCCGGCGTGCTCCCCCAGGATCTGCTCCGGCGCCAGGTACGCGGCCGTGCCGGTGACCAGGCCGGTGCCGGTGAGGTGCGTGGCGTCCAGGGCGTGCGCGATGCCGAAGTCGGTGATCAGCGGACCGTCCGGCCCCAGCAGGACGTTCGCCGGTTTCAGGTCGCGGTGGACGATGTGCCGGGCGTGGACGTGGGCCAGCGCGTCCGCCAGCCGGATCGCCAGCTCGCTCACCTCCGCCGCGGTGAACGGCCCGGCGCACAACCGCTCGGCGAGGTTCTCCCCGTCGACCAGCTGCATGACCAGGTACGGCCGGTCACCCTCGGTGCCGCTGTCGTACACCGCGACGACGCCGGGGTGCTGCACGCTGGCCAGCAAGGTCTTCTCCCGGGCCCGGCGCAGCTGCTCGACGGCCACCACGTGACTGTCGTAGACCTTGACGGCGACCTCGCGCCCCAGCTCGCGGTCGACCGCCCGGTGGACCCGCGCGGTGGCGCCCCGGCCGAGCAGCGGCCCGAGCTCGTACCGCCCGGCGATCACGCCGGGCAGATCGTTCGTCATCGGCAGCCCCCATCCGGCTCGTGTGTCCCTCCGGTACCCGCGGTGGGGGGTCGCGCAAACGCGAACTGCGTGAGGCCGGGCTCACTTCGCGAGCAGGGTGAGCAACCGGGCCACTTCGTCGCGCACCGCGTCCCGGCCGGGGGCCAGGTAGCGGCGGGGGTCGGTGAGCGTCGCGTGCTGCCCGAGCGCCGCGCGCACCGAGGCCGTGAGCACCTGGTTCAGCCGCGTTCCGACGTTGACCTTCACGATGCCGCTCGCCACCGCCCCGCGCAGGCCCTCGTCGGGCACGCCGGAGGAGCCGTGCAGCACCAGCGGCACGGGGACGCTGCGGGCGAGCGCGGCGATCAGGTCCTCGTCGAGCACCGCGCTGCGGTCGGCCATGGCGTGCGACGAGCCGACGGCCACGGCCAGGGAGTCCACGCCGGTCGCGGCGGCGAACTCGCGGGCTTCGGCAGGGTCCGTGCGCACGCCGGGGGCGTGGGCGCCGTCCTTGCCGCCGATCTCGCCGAGCTCCGCCTCGACGCGGCAGCCCGCGGCGTGGCAGCGCTCGACCACGGCCTTCGTCCGGGCCACGTTCTCGGCGTAGGGCAGCGCGGCCGCGTCGAACATCACGGAGGTGATGCCCAGCGCGAGTCCCTCGTCGATCAGCTCCTCGTCCTCGATGTGGTCGAGGTGGACCAGGACGGGCACGGTCGCGGCGTCGGCCAGCCGCAGGCAGGCGAGCGCGAACGGCGCGAGCGAACCGTGGTAGCGGACGGCGTTCTGCGAGATCTGCAGCACCACCGGGAGCCCGCTGCGTTCCGCACCGGCCACGACGGCCTCGGCGTGCTCGATCAGGATCGCGTTGAACGCCCCGATCCCGCGCCGCTGCGCGCGCAGGTCGTCCAGCAAGCCGGCCCAGTTCATCGCATCCTCTCCACTTCGACGGCACGAATCCACCGGTTCCTGGCCTCGACGTCGATCTCGCCGGCGACCGGCCGCCGGACGGCGGCGGCCGACGTGGCGACCACGTCCGCCAGCGCCGCCGGCCAGTGCACTTCGGACCGGGCCAGGTGCAGGGCCAGCGCGGCGGCTCCCGCGTCCCCGGCCCCGGCGGGATTGCCGGTGACGACTTCGGCCGGCCGGGCCCGCCACGCGCCCTCCGCGGTGACGGCCATCGCCCCCTCGCTGCCGAAGGTGGCCACCACCGCGGGCGCTCCCGCGGCCACGAGGTCCCGGCAGGCCCCGGGACCGGCAAGTTCCGCCAGTTCGTCCTCGTTCGGCATGAGCACCGCGCCGCTTCCGGCGGCCTCGCGGAGGGCGGCGCCGGAGACGTCGGCGATGACGGGCACGCCGCGGCGGACGCACAGCCGAGCCAGCTTCGCCGGGACGTCGGCGCCGAGTCCCTCGGGCACGCTGCCCGAGATGACGACGCCGTCGGCCGGCAGCTCGGCGTCGAGAGCGGCGGCAATGCCCGCTTCCGCGGTCTCGTCGGCCGCGGAACCGTTCTCCTGCAACATCGTCGTGCCCTCCGCGGGGGTCACCACCGCGACGGTCCGCCGCACCGCGGGCAGCGCCGGGACGAGCCGGTGCGGAAGGCCGAGCTCCGCCAGGCCGTCCCGGAACTCGTCGGGTTCCCGGGTCGTGGTCAGGGCCAGCACCAGGCTGTCGCCACCCAGCGCCCGGACCACGGCCGCGACGTTGACGCCCTTGCCGCCGGCGCGGGACCGGACGTCCGGCACCCGGGTGGTCCCGCCCAGGTGCAGTTCGCCGACCCGGTAGGTCACGTCGACGGCGGGGTTGAGGGTGACCGTGATGATCCGCGGCGTCATGAGGCCGCGGTGCTGGGCAGCGGCTCGCTGCTCTTCTCCGCGCGGTGGACCATCAGCGTCGAGCCGGCGAGGGCCAGCACGATGCCCGCGAGCTGGAAGCCGGTCGGTGCCGCGCCGAAGAACAGCAGGGAGAGGACGATGGTCAACACCGGGGCCAGTGCGTTGGTCACCGGCGCCACGATCGACGCCTTGCCCCGGCTCATCGCCATCACGAGGAACAGCGCGCCGACCGCGTTCAGCAGCTGGGTCCCGGCGGTGAGCGCGGGCGCCTGCCACGGGAAGCCCAGCGGCAGCCCGCCCATCATCAGCACGGCGACCGGGATCAGCAGCAGCCCGCTGACCGTCATCCAGCCGAACGTCGAAGCGTCGTCCACGCCGGCGAGCGCGGCCTTGCGCATGAAGAACGCCTGGACACCCCACGCCACGCACACTCCCGCGGCCAGCAGCAGGTAGAGCCATCCGCTGTCGCCACCGTCCCCCGTGGACACGGAGAACAGCACGACGGCGACGAGCGCGAGCACCACCCCGGCCCACGACCACCCGCCGAGCCGTTCCCGCAGCGCGACGAACGCCAGCAGCACCGTGATCGCCGGGGACAGCGCGACGATCGGGAAGATGACGTACGCCGGTCCGATCGTGAGGGCCTTGAACAGCAGCAGCTGGCCGCCCGCGCCGGTGAGCCCGATCGCCAGCCCGTACCCGGCGGCGACCCGGCCGCGGTCGAACTTCGTGCCCCGCAACGAAACCCACGCGGGCACGAGCATGGTCAGCGCCCAGATGACGTACACCATCGGGTCGGGGTAGGCGTAGAGCTTGGTGGGCAGGCTGGAGATCGCTCCCCACACGCCCCAGAACAACACCAGCAGTCCCGCGTACGGGATCCAGCCGCGGGTGGGCGAACCTGGTCCGGTCATCTCGGCTCCTCAGCGAGGCAGGGACGCGGTCGGGTGGACTTGCTCGGCCCGCAGCGGGTGTCCGTGCAGGCGCGCCGCGTAGAGCGCGGCACCGATGTGCGGTTCCAGCAGCGGCTCGCGGAGGTCGTAGCCGAGCGAGAGCGCATCGCGGAACGACGACAGCACCGGCGCCGCGGCGAACATGCCGCCGGAGTACGAGACCGGAACGCGGTGGCCGGCCTCGAAGTGCAGGGCCGTCCGGCCGACGGCCACGAGCAGCGCGAGTTCCCGGCCGGCCTCCCGCAGGATTCCGGTCGCGACGGCGTCTCCGGCGTCCGCGGCCCGGGTCACGACCTTGCTCAGGTTCGCGATCCGGCCCCGGTCGCCGTGCCAGCGGTTCACGACGACGTCGATCGCGTCGAAGTCGGCGGCGAGCCCGAGGGCCGCCCGCAGCTCGCCGGCGAGCGGGCCCGCGGGCAGCCGCCCGTCGACCATCCGGCTGAAGGCGTTCAGGCCCTGGATCGCCACCCAGTAGCCGGAGCCTTCGTCCCCGAACAGCTCGCTCCAGCCACCGCCGCGCCACTGCCGGCCGTCGTGTTCGCCGTAGGCGATCGAGCCGGTGCCGGCGACGACGTTGATGCCGTCGATCGCCCCCAGCGAGCCGGCCCAGCCGCAGATCATGTCGTTGCCGCAGCGGTAGTGCCGCGTCCCGAGAATGCGGGCCGGGATCGCGTCGAGCTCCGGCACGTCGGCGCTGATCTCCCCGTAAGCGGGTAGGCCGAAGAAGGCGTGGGTGATGCCGGAAACGGGAATGCCCGCGGTGTCGCAGACTTCGCCGATCCCCTGGCGCAGCAAGGGTTCCACGATCGGGAGGCCTTCGCTCAGGTAGTACACGCTCGCCGTCCTGGCCTCCGCCACGACCCGGCCATCCGGGTCGACCAGGCAGAACGCCGTCTTCGTCCCCCCACCGTCGACACCGAGGAACATCTCAGCCCACCTCCGGCGGCTCGAAGTCGTGGATGACCACGCCCTGCACGACGCGGTTCACCTCCCCTTCGGGAAAGGGGTTGTCCGGGGTGATTCCCAGCGCGAGCGAGCACGCGAGCGCCGTGGTCTGCGCGGCGATGACCGCGAGCAAGGCGTACCCGGCGACGGGGAGGCCGGCGGGTACGGGCACCGGCCAGCTCCGGGCGCCGCCGAACTCGCCGTCGGCTTCCCCGCCGACCACGACCACCCGTTCCTCGCCGAGGGACTGCACCAGCTCGCGCGCGATGTCGACGTCGTAGGCCCGTGTGTGCGGCTCGGTGGAAAGGAAGATCACGGCGACGGTGCGCTCGTCGAGCACCGACTTCGGCCCGTGCCGGAAGCCCAGTGCGGAGTCGGCGAGGCCGACGACCTCGCCCCGGGTCAGCTCGAGGCACTTGAGGGCGGCCTCGCGGGCCAGCCCGCGCAGCGGCCCGGAGCCCAGGAACACCAGCCGGGCCGGCTTGGCGCCGGCGATCGCCGCCGCGTGTTCCGCGGCGTCGCCGAGCACAGTGGACCCGGCGCGGGCCAGCGCCGCGACGTCGACGTCGACCCCGAAGGCGAGCAGGGCCGCCAGCGCCATCCCGGTGAACGAGGACGTCATCGCGAACCCGCGGTCGTTGACCTCCTCCGGCAGGGCCACCACGACGGCGTTCGCCGCACCGGACCACCGCCGCGCCAGCTGCCCGCCGGAGTCGCACGTGATCACCAGGTGCCGCAGCCCGGGGGTCAGCCGGTGCAGCAGGTCCGCCGCCGCGACGGACTCGGGGCTGTTGCCGCTGCGCGCGAAGGACACCAGCAGGATCGGCCGGTCGTCCACGACCACGCCGGCCGGGTCGGCGACGATCTCCGTGGTCGCGATCGCCTCGACCGGCCGGCCGAGCCGGCGCGCGAGATCGCGGGCCACGACCTCGCCGACGAACGCCGACGTGCCCGCGCCGGTGAGCACGATCCGCCGTCGCCCGTCGCCGACGAGCTCCGCGATTCCCGGCCGGGCCCGCCGCACGACCTCCGCCACCCGCAGCCAGGTGGCGGGCTGCTGCCCGATCTCCCGCGCGGTCCAGCTGTCGCCGGACCACCGCCCGCTGCTGTGCATAGGTGCTGCCTCCGATTTCGCCGGACGTACTCCCGGAGATTCATCCGCGCCGCGTCCGGCGGGCAAGGTTCGCCGGCCAAACGCGCATTCGGAGTGAGCGTTTCGCCGGCTGTCGTAGGCTCGGCCGATGTCCACGCGGAAACGGCGCACCACCCGGGCCGAACGGCTCTCGGAGCTGTTGCGGGTGCTCGCCGACACCGGTGCGCTGCACGTGGGCGAGCTCAGCGCCCGGCTCGGCGTCTCCCCCGCCACGCTCCGGCGCGATCTGGCCAAACTGGAGGAACAGCGCCTGCTGACCCGCACCCACGGCGGTGCGCGGCCCCGCGGGCGCACGACCGAAGTGCCGCCGCCCTACCGGGAAGGCCGGTCCCGGGACGCCAAACGCGCCATCGTGCGCGCGGCGATCCGCACGCTGCCGACCGGGCCGCACGTGATCGCGCTGACCGGCGGCTCCACCACGAGCGAGCTCGCCAAGGAACTGCCCGGCCGCGCGGATCTGACGGTGGTCACGAACGCGCTGAACATCGCCATGGACCTGGCCCTGCACCCGCGGCTGAAGCTCGTCGTCGTCGGAGGCGTGGCCCGGCCGCAGTCCTACGAGCTGGTCGGCCCGTGGGCCGAGCACGTGCTGGCGTCGATCAGCGTCGGGACGGCGTTCGTCGGCGTGGACGGCATCGACGCCACCGCGGGCATCACCACGCACGACGAGAACGAGGCCCGGACCAACCGAGCCATGCTCGGCCGCGCCCAGCGGGTGATCGTGCTGGCCGACGGCAGCAAGCTCGGCCGCTCCACCCTCGCCCGCATGGGTGACATCCACGACGTGCACGAGGTGATCACGGACTCCTCCGCCGCGCCCGGACCGGTCGCGGCGATCCGCCGGGCCGGGGTCCGGGTCACCGTCGTCGAGGCCGCCACCACCCAGGACCGGTGAAACGCGCAGCGCGAATGCGCGTTTCGTTGACCGCGGTGGCCGTCGTCCCTACCTTTCGCCGTCGACAGCCCCGACGATGATGGAGTCCGGATGCGAATTTCCCTCCCCGTCCACGGCAAGCGACTCGCTTCTCTCGGCGCGGCCGGCGCGCTCGCCGCCGGCACGCTCGCCGCGGTCGCCGCCCCGGCGTCGGCCGCGATCACCCTGCCCCCGCAGGCCGCCGGCTTCGACTACCAGATCGGCGGCGCCTACACCCCGCCGTCGGGCGTGCAGATCGTCAGCCGGGACGTCTCCGCGGCGCCAGCGAGCGGCAAGTACAACATCTGCTACCTCAACGCTTTCCAGGCCCAGAAGGGCGCGGACGGCGACTGGCCGAGCGACCTGCTGCTCCGCGATTCCAGCGGTGCCAAGGTCGTCGACCCCGACTGGCAGGAGACGCTGCTGGACCTGCGCACGGCCGACAAGCGCACCCGGGTCGCGGCCAAGGTCGGCAGCTGGATCGACACGTGCGCCGCGAAGGGCTACCAGGCGATCGAGCCCGACAACTACGACAGCTACACCCGGTCCGAGGACCTGCTCACCGCCACGCAGGCGCAGGAGTACATCAAGCTCCTCTCCGCCCGCGCCCACGGCAAGAACCTCGCCATCGCCCAGAAGAACACCCCCGAACTGGCGGCCAACCGGGTCGCCAACGGCCTCGACTTCGCCGTGACGGAGGAATGCGGCGAGTACGAGGAGTGCGCCGACTACGCGGGTCCGTTCGGCAACCGGGTGGTCGACGTCGAGTACACCGCCTCCGGGATGAGCAAGGGCTGCCCGGAGTGGAAGAGCCGGATCAGCATCGTCCGGCGTGACCTGTACGTGGTGCCGCAGGGCACGAGCGGGTACGTCCGCAAGACCTGCTGACCAGCCTTGACACACCCCGATCCGCTCGCTTTACTGCTGTCCACGCCGGAACGGCACCACCCGGCGTCAGAGGTATGCCCAGCCGGTATGTCGGTCTTCACCGCGAGCCCGGACTGAGTCGCCAGGACCCGTTCGAGGTCCGAGGCGGGGTCGTGCCCACCATCATCCGGAGTTTTCGATGATGTCTTCTCCCCCCGTTCCCGGCCGGGCCCGCTGATGGACCGCCGCGGATTCCTGCGCGGCGCCGGTGGTCTGGCCCTCGGTGCCGCCCTCGCCGGCTGCGGCCCGGCGCGGGCCACCGGGGGCCCGGTCACGGTCGAGGTCTGGCACGGCCAGACCGACACCGGCAAGAAGGTCCTCGAAGCGCTCGTCGCCGACTTCCACCGGACCCACCCCGGGATCCGGATCGACCTCGGCGGCGGTGTCCTCGCCGACGCGATGCTCCAGAAGATCACCGCGGCGCTCGCCTCGGGGTCCTTCCCGGACATCGCCTACGTCTTCGGTTCGGACCTCGCCAGCGTCGCACGCAGTCCCAGCGTCGTCGACGTCACCGGACTGGTCGATGCCGGCCCCGGGTTCTGGGCGCCGGCGCGGGAAGCGGTCACCGTCAACGGCCGCGTCCGGGCGGTCCCGGCCCTGCTCGACTCGCTGGCGGTGGTGTGCAACAAGGCGCTGTTCGAGAAAGCCGGGATCCCGCTGCCCGGCCCGGGGTGGACGTGGGCGGAGTTCGTCGAGACGGCGAAGAAGCTCACCGATCCGGGTGACGGCACCTTCGGCACCGCGTGGCCCGCGACCGGGGACGAGGACACGGTCTGGCGGATCTGGCCGATGGTGTGGGACCTCGGCGGCGACGTCATCGGCCCGGACGGCCGCGGCATCGGCTTCGCCGAGCAGGGCGTGCGTGCCCTGGAGGTCGTGCGGGACCTCGCCGCCGCCAAGGCCGTCTACCTCGATCCCAAGACCGGCAGCGAGCAGATGTACCAGGCGTTCGAAGCCGGGCACATCGGCATGGTCGCGACCGGGCCGTGGCAGCTGCCGGACATCGCCGACGCCGGGATTGACTACGCGGTCGTGCCGCTGCCGAGCTTCAGCGGCCGTGGGGTCACCATCTCCGGTCCGGACACCTGGACGCTGTTCGACAACGGCGAGGAACGCGTGGCGGCCGCCCGCACTTTCCTGTCCTGGCTGGCGGATCCGGCCCAGGACGTCCGCTGGGACGACGGCGCGGGCAGCCTCCCGCTGAGCCGCCGGACGCAGCAACTGCCCGCGTGGCAGGCGAAAACCGCCAACACCCCGGGCCTGCCGGTGTTCGTCGACGCGCTGGAGAACGCCCGCGTCCGGCCGGTGCACCCGGCCTACCCCCAGGTGTCGGCGGCGCTCGGCACCGCGATCGTCGCCGTGCTGCTCGGCCGGGCGACCCCGGCCGACGCGCTGCGCGACTGCGCCGCGGCCGCGAACGCCGCCCTGATCATTCCGCGATAGGGAGCCGCCATGCCCGGACTGCCGAGGCCCATCACCCTGCCGAGCCGAGGCTCCGCCTCGGGCCGGGGGCTCCGCCACCCGGAACCCCCGAAAAGCCCGGTCCTGCCCGCCCGACGCCGGCGGCGCCGCGAAACCGCGGCCGCGTGGGCCTACGTCTCCCCCGCCGTGCTCATCATCCTCGGTCTCGGCGTGGTGCCCGTGGCCTGGTCGCTCCTGCTGTCGTTCCAGGCCGACGACCTGGTGACGCCCAGCCGCTGGGTCGGCCTCGACAACTACGCCGCCCTCGCCCAGGACCCGCACTTCGCCCAAGCCGTGGGGAACACCGTGCTGTACACGGTGTTATACGTCCCGCTCAGCATCCTGTTCGGGTTCCTGCTGGCGCAGGCGCTGAACCGGCGGATCCGGCTGGTCGGCGTCTACCGGACGCTCGTGTTCGTCCCGTTCGTGCTGTCGGCGACCGCCCAGGGTGTGCTGTTCTCCTTCATCCTGGACCCGCAGTTCGGCGCGGCGAATTCGCTGCTGCACCACCTCGGCGTTTCGCCGCAGGGCTTCCTCACCGACCCGGCGCAGGCGCTGCTGGTGCTGGTCGGCATCACGCTGTGGAGCGGCACCGGCTTCTGCGTCGTGGTGTACCTGGCCGCGCTGCAGGACGTCCCGCCGTCGCTGGTCGAGGCCGCGCGGCTGGACGGCGCCGGGACGTGGCGCGTGCTCCGGCACGTGACGCTGCCCGCGGTCACCCCGGTGACGGCGTTCCTCGTGGTGTGGCAGCTGATCACGTCGCTGCAGGTGTTCGACCTGGTCTACGTGACGACCAAGGGTGGCCCGCTCGGCTCGACCACGGTCATCGTTTACTTCGTCTGGGAGCAGGCGTTCAAGAACTTCACCGCCGGCTACGGCGCGGCGTCGGCCTACGTGCTCGCGTTGGCCCTGCTCGCCGTCGTGGTGATCCTTCGCGTGCTGCGCCGGCCCGGGAGGGCGCTGCGATGAGGACACAGCCGATACAGCCGACACGGCCCGCTTCGCTCGACGTGTCCGCGACCCGCGCGGCGCTGCCCGCGCTGCACCGGCCCCGGCGGCCGTTCAGCCCGTGGCACCTGCTGCTCGTGCCGCTGGCGCTGGTGTTCGCGGCACCGCTGGTCTGGCTGCTGCTCAGCTCCGCGATGAGCAACGCCGAGATCAACCGGTTCCCGCCGGCGCTCTGGCCGTCCCGGGTGGACTTCTCCGGGTACCGCTATGTCCTGCAGAACGCGCTCTTCGTGCGGTGGTTCGCGAACTCGCTGATCGTCTCGGCGGTGACCGTGGTGTCGAACCTGGTGTTCGGCACGCTGGCCGGCTACGCGTTCGCGCGGATGCGGTTCACCGGCTCCCGGGCGCTGCTCGCGCTGATGGTCGCCACGATGGCGATCCCGTTCCAGCTCACCATGATCCCGACGTTCCTGGTGATGAAGCGGCTCGGCCTGATCGACACCCTCGGCGCGCTGGTCGTGCCGTCGCTGGTGACGCCGTTCGCGGTGTTCCTGCTGCGCCAGTTCTTCCTGTCCCTGCCCCGGGAACTCGAAGAGGCGGCGTGGATCGACGGGTGCTCGCGGCTGCGCGTGCTGTTCACCATCGTGCTCCCGCTGTCGCGGCCCGCGCTGAGCACGGTGGCCGTGCTGACGTTCCTGAGCACGTGGAACGACCTGACCTGGCCGCTGATCGCGGTCAACCACGACACGACGTACACGCTGCAGCTGGGGCTCACGACGTTCCAGGGCCAGCACCACACGAACTGGGCCGCGGTGATGGCGGGCAACGTCATCACCGTCCTGCCGGTGCTGCTGGCCTTCCTCGGCGCGCAGAAGACGTTCATCCAGTCCATCACCGCCAGCGGGCTCAAGGGCTAGTCCACTTCAGACACACCGGATCGGATTCCAGTGAACCTCAAGACCCCCAAGATCACCTTCGTCGGCGCGGGCAGCGTCGTGTTCACCCAGGGCCTGCTCGCCGACCTGTTCGCCTACCCGGAGCTGGACGGCGTGCACGTCGCCCTGCACGACATCGACCCCGATCGGCTGGCCACCGCGCTCGCCGCGGCACAGCGGATCGCGGCCGTGCGCGGCGTCAAGCCCGTGCTCACCGCCCACGAAGACCGCCGCGAAGCGCTGGCGGGCGCGGACTTCGTCGTCAACATGGTCCAGATCGGGATGGGGGCGGCGACCCGCACCGACTTCGAGGTCCCGGAGCGGTACGGCCTGCGGCAGACCATCGGCGACACCCTCGGCATCGGCGGGATCTTCCGCGCGCTGCGGACGTTCCCCTTCCTCAAGGAGCTCGGGGCGGACATCGCCGACGTCTGCCCGGAAGCCTGGCTGCTGAACTACACGAACCCGATGGCGATGAACGTCCAGTACCTGAGCGAGGCCACCGGGCTCACGCGGGTCGTCGGGCTCTGCCACTCGGTGTACTGGACGGTGCACGGGCTCGCCGCGCTGGTCGGGGTCCCGTTCGACGAGGTCGTCTACGTCGCGGCCGGCGTCAACCACCAGGCGTGGGTGCTGCGGTTCGAGCACGCGGGCGCGGACCTGTACCCGCGGCTGCGGGAGCTCGCCGCCTCCGACGGGCAGCTGCGGCGGCGCGTCCGGTTCGACATGCTGCGGCGGCTCGGCTACTACCCCACGGAGACCAGCGAGCACTCGGCCGAATACGTGCCCTGGTACCTCGGGCACGACAGCGAGATCGAGCGCCTCCGCCTGCCGATCGGCGCCTACCTCGGCATCGTCGCGGAGAACGAGGCCGAGTACGAGCGCACCCGGCACGCGGTCGCGGCCGACGAGCCGCTGCCCGTCGAAGGCACCGGCGAGTACGCGCCGCAGATCGTCCACAGTGTCCTGACGGGCACCCCGCGGACGGTCTACGGCAACGTCGTCAACCGGGGCCTGATCGAGAACCTGCCGTCCGGCGGCGTGGTCGAGGTGCCCTGCCTGGTCGACGGCACGGGCGTCCGGCCCACCCGGATCGGCGCCCTGCCCCCGCAGCTCGCGGCGCTCAACCGGACGTACCTGAGCGTGAACGACCTGGTCGTGCGCGCGGCCGTCGAGGACGATCCCCGCCACATCCGGCACGCGGCGCTGATCGACCCGGCAACGGCGGCGGCGCTGCCGGTCGAGCGCATCTTCGACCTGTGCGACGACCTGGTCCGGGCGCACGGCGACCGGCTCCAGCCGGGCCTGCGCGCCGTCCTGGGCCACTGACCCGGGCGGCGGGTCACGAACCCTCGTCGGGCGGCCCGGTCCGCCAGCCGAGGAGGATCGCGCGGAGCGCCTGCTCGGCCAGCCGCCGGGTGCGCTCCTCGCCCCCGGCGGAAAGGTGGCTGAGCGAGGCGACGCCGTAGCGGGTGCCCCAGAGGATCTCGCACGCCTCGTCGAGGTCGGCGAGGACGACGTCGTGCGCGGCCGACCAGGACGTGAGGAGTTCCTTGACGAACGCGATGGCCGTCCCGGCGGCGAGCCGGCGGTCGCCGGCGCTGCCCACGGGGCCGTTCACCACTTCGTAGAGTGACGTCGCCCGCGCCTACCAGGCCGAACACGGCCGCCCGGTGCTGGGTGACGTGCTCGCGGCCGAGCAGAAGTCAGCGCGCGCGTCGTCGTCTCCGGCGAGCACTGGACGGCGTACGTGCCGCCGGCGGCACGCTGGCCGGTCCAGGTCCAGGTCGTGCCGCACCGGCCCGATGACCCACCACGTCGTCATCGGCGCCGGCTCCATCGGCACGAACGCCGCCCGGCTGCTCGCCGCACGCGGCGACAGCGTCCGGATCGTCACGCGCAGCGGCTCCGGCCCCGAGCATCCGCTGGTCGAGCGGGTCGCCGCCGACGCGACCGGCATCTACGCCCTGCTGATCCGGCCAGCGTTGACGAAGGGGCGTGCCGCGTGGATCACCGGCCGCCTGGACGTGCCGCGCACGTTCACGGTCAACACCGACATGGCCCGGGCGCTGGTGACGTTCGCACCGGACGAGCGCGCCTGGGGCCGTCCCTGGCACGTGCCGTCCGCGCCGAGGTGGCGCACTGCGGTCCGGGTAGCCGCCACCGGATGCCGCGGTTGCCGGGCCACCGAAGGGGTACGCGGAGAGATCCACCTCCCGAACGGAGCCGTGATGACCCTGCCCCTGCTCGAAAGCCACCCCGACCAGCTCGGCGGCCTCGACCCGGCCGCGATCGCGAACTGCATCGACGACTGCCTGGCCTGCGCCCGCGCGTGCACCGTGTGCGCCGACGCCTGCCTGTCCGAGCCGTCGGTCGCCGAGCTGGTCCCCTGCATCCGCACCGACCTCGACTGCGCGGACGTGTGCGCGAGCACGGCCCGGGTGCTGTCCCGCCGCACCGGCGTGCTCGCCGTCCTCGACACGCTCCTGCGGGCGTGCGCCGAAGCGTGCCGCGCCTGCGCCGGGGAATGCGAACCGCACGCCGAGCACCACCGGCACTGCGCGCTCTGCGCCGAAGCGTGCCGCAAGTGCGAAGACGCCTGCCGTCAGCTGCGCGAGCACCTGGTGGGCACGGCGTGACCGCGGTGCCCGGCACCGACCAGCCACTGGGCGAACTCGAAGTCGTGCACGAATTCACCGGCGCGATGCCGACCGGGGTCAGCGTTTCGCGCCGGGGCCGGGTGTTCGTCAACTTCCCGAAGTGGGGCGACGACGTCCGGTTCACCGTCGCCGAACTCCGTGACGGCGAACTCGTCCCCTACCCGGACCAAGCCGGCAACGACAGCAAGAGCCAGACCGACCCGGACGCCCTGGTTTCGGTGCAGAGCATCGTCGTCGACGCCGCCGACCGGCTGTGGATCCTCGACACGGGCAGTCCGCTGTTCCGGCCCACCGCCCACGGCGGCCCGAAACTGGTCTGCGTCGACCTCGAGCGCGACGAAGTCACCACGACCATCCTCTTCCCCGAGGACGTGGCCCTGCCCACCACCTACCTCAACGACGTGCGCTTCGACCTCGGCCGTGGCGTCGCGTTCATCACCGACTCCGCCGACCAGGGCCCGAACGGGATCATCGTCGTCGACCTCGAGACCGGCGAATCCTGGCGGCGCCTGCACGACCACACCAGCACCAAAGCAGAAGTGCCGCCCGACTTGCGGATGGTCGTCGAGGGGCGCGACTTCGTCGAGCTTTCCGAGGACGGCTCGGCCAGTCCGGTGCGGATGGGGGCCGACGGCATCGCCATCGGCGCCGACGGTGCCCGCCTGTACTACTGCTGCCTGGCCTCCCGCCGCTGGTGGAGCGTGTCCACCGACGCCCTGATCGACCGCGGCCGGGACGACGAGGCGGTCGCGGCGACGCTCATCGACGAAGGCGACAAGGGTGGGGCCGGCGACGGCTTGGAGACCGACGACCAGGGCCGCCTCTACGTCACGGACGGGGAGCACAACGCCATCCACCGCCGCCACCCCGACGGCCGCTGGGAAACGGTGGTGCACGACCCCCGGCTGCTGTGGCCGGACACGATGTCGGTCGCCGACGGGTACCTGTACGTCACGGCCAACCAGCTGCACCGCCAGGGCAAGTACCGCGGCGGCGAGGACGACCGGCAGCACCCGTACTTCCTGTTCCGCACCCCGATCGACGCCGGCCCGGTCAACCTGCGGTGACCAGGCGGCCCTGCCCGCGGCGGCGCGGGCAGGGCCCGGCACTCACGGCCGCAGCAGCACCTTGGTCCAGCCGTCCTCGCGGTGGTCGAACCGTTCGTACCCCTCGGCCGCCCGGTCCAGGGGCAGCTCGTGGGACACCAGGAACGACGGGTTCGCCCGGCCCGTGATGATCAGGTCGCGCAACCGCCGGTTGTACCGCTTGACCGGACACTGCCCGGTCCCCATCTGCTGGCCCTTCGTGAACAACGTCCCGTAGTCGAACCCGATCCGGCCCTCCTTCGCGCCTTCGGTCGCCGCCCCGGGGTCCTGCGGGACGTAGACGCCGACGACGCCGATCCCGCCCGTGGACCGCACCGACTTCACGAGGTTGTCCAGCACCAGCTCGGGATGTTCCCGGCCGGAGTGGTCGTGCGCCTGGTAGCCGACGGCTTCGACGCCGCAGTCCGCGCCCTGCCCGCCGGTGGCCGCCATGATCTGCTCCACCGGGTCCGCCTCGGCGAAGTCGATCGGGAGCGCGCCGATCTTCTCGGCCATCGCGAGCCGGTCGCCTTGCTGGTCGACGACGTACACCTCGGCCGCGCCGCGGATCACCGCGCTGTGGGCGGCCATCAGGCCCACCGGACCGGCGCCGAACACGACCACCCGGTCACCCGGGCGCATGCCGGCCAGCTCCGTGCCGTGCCAGCCGGTCGGGAAGATGTCCGACAGCATCGTGAAGTCGTTCTCGTACTCGGTGCCCGCGGGCAGCTCGAGCAGGTTGAAGTCGGCGTAGGGCACCCGCAGGTACTCGGCCTGGCCCCCGTCGTACGGGCCCATGTTCGCGTAGCCGTACGCGGCGCCGTCCATGCCTTCGGCGGGGTTGACCCGCAGGCAGAACGACGTCCACCCCTCCAGGCAGTTCCGGCAGGTCCCGCAGGCGATGTTGAACGGCACGGACACGCGGTCGCCGACCTTGACCCGGGTGACCCCGGCGCCGATCTCGGCCACGAAACCCATGTTCTCGTGCCCGAGGACCTTGCCTTGTTCGACCGCGGTCCGCCCTTCGTACATGTGCAGGTCCGAGCCGCAGATGTTCGTCGTCGTGATCTTCACGATGGCGTCCGTCGGCTGGTCGATCACCGGATCGGGCACCTCACTCACTTCCACCTGACGCGGTCCCCGGTAGACAACTGCTTTCATCTCGGCTCCCATCGCTCACCGCAGCGTGAACTCCCGCGGCTACCCGCCGGGATTCGGCGTAATCCCGCCACGGCCGCGCGATCTGGCCGGACCGTGCCCCGCCGGTGCGGCACAATGGGCCCCATGACCCGCACGAGCTCGGGAGTGGACGCCGCCAGCCTCGACACCCTGACCGATGCTGTCCTCACCGCGTCGCGGCTGCTCGTGGCGATCTCGGTGCGCTCGATCGCGGCCGCCGAAGAAACGCTGACCCTGCCGCAGTTCCGGTTGCTGGTCGTCTTGAACTCGCGCGGGCCGCTCAAACACGCGACACTCGCCGAACACCTCGGTGTCACCCCCTCCACCGCGAGCCGCACCGTCGACCGCCTGGTCGCCGGCGGCCTCGTCGACCGGCGGACCAGCCCGGTCTCCCGCCGCGAGATCGTCCTGGCGATCACGCCGGACGGAGCGCGGATCGTGCGCCGCGTCATCGCCCGCCGGCGCAAGGAGATCGCCAAGGTCGTCGGGAAGATGTCCGCCGAACACCGGGACGGCCTCGTCGAGGCGCTCACCGCGTTCGCCGAAGCCGGCGGGGAACCGGCGCTCGAAGCCGCTCCGGAAGCGATCTGGGGCTGACGTCGGGCCGTTCGCCGGATGCGCCGGCCGCCGCCGCGGGCCGCACCGTTCGATTGCGTCGCCAAAGTGTTTCGTCTGACAACGGACGGTTCACGCACGTCCGCACGGGTATCCGCGACCGGGATCGGGACCGGAAGGAGCCCAGGATGTGTCGTCTGTTCGGTTTGTCCGCCGCGCCCCAGCGGGTGCACGCAACTTTCTGGCTGCTCGAGGCGCCGGACAGCCTGGCCGCGCAGAGCCGCCGCGAACCGGACGGGACCGGCCTCGGCGTCTTCGACGCCGACGGCAAGCCCCAAGTCTCGAAACAGCCGCTGGCCGCCTACCAGGACGAAAAGTTCGCCTGCGAAGCCAAACAGCGCGAATCCACGACATTCCTGGCGCACATCCGCTACGCGTCCACCGGCGGCCTCGAACCCGCCAACACCCACCCCTTCGTCCAGCACGACCGCCTCTTCGCCCACAACGGCGTCATCGGCGACCTCCCGGCACTGGAACACCGGCTCGGCGACTACCGGCACCTCGTCGAGGGCGACACCGACTCCGAACGGTTCTTCGCCCTCGTCACCAAGGAAATCGACGCCCACGACGGCGACGTCGGCGCCGGGATCGCCGCCGCCGCCCGGTGGGCCGCCGGTCACCTGCCGATCTACGCGATCAACCTCATCCTCACCACCCCCACCGAGCTGTGGGCGCTGCGCTACCCCGACACGCACGACCTGTTCGTCCTGCAACGCTCCCCCGGCGGCCCGCACGGCGACCGCCACCTCGAACACGCCAGCGCCGCCGGCCGCATCCGCGCCCGCTCCGGCCCGCTGGCCCACCACCGCGCCGTCGTCGTCGCCAGCGAACGCATGGACGAAGACCCGGGCTGGCAGAACCTGCAGCCCGGGCAGCTGCTGCACGTCGGCGCCGACCAGGTCGTCACCCGCCGGACCGTCCTGGAACACCCGCCGAAGCACCCGCTGACCCTCGACGACCTCGGCGGCCACGCCGCCGCCTCGCAGCAAGGCCGGTAAGGAGCCCACGAATGCCGCTCAGCCACCCGTCCCACCCCCAGGACCAGCGCCGCAACGACGTCGCCGTCAACCCGGTCTTCACCCGCGAGCCCGTCGCCATCCCCCGCGACCGGCTGCCGGACGGCGAACTCGACAACGACACCGCCTACCAGGTCGTGCACGACGAGCTGATGCTCGACGGCAACGCCCGGCTCAACCTCGCCACCTTCGTCACCACCTGGATGGAACCGAAGGCGCGCGACCTGATGGCCGAGTGCTTCGACAAGAACATGATCGACAAGGACGAATACCCGCGCACCGCCGACCTGGAGCAGCGGTGCGTGCGGATGCTGGCCGACCTCTGGCACGCCGAAGACCCCGGCAGCGCCACCGGCTGCTCCACCACCGGATCGAGTGAAGCGTGCATGCTCGCCGGCCTGGCCATGAAACGCCGCTGGCAGCACCGCCGCCGCGCGGCCGGACAGCCCACCGACCGCCCGAACATCGTCATGGGCAGCAACGTCCAGATCTGCTGGGAGAAGTTCGCCAACTACTGGGACGTCGAAGCCCGCCTCGTCCCCATGGACGGCGACCGCTTCCACCTCACCGCCGAGGAAGCGGCCCGGCACTGCGACGAAAACACCATCGGCGTCGTCGCGATCATGGGCTCCACCTTCGACGGCAGCTACGAACCCGTCGCCGACATCTGCGCCGCCCTCGACCGCCTCCACGACGACCACGGCTGGGACATCCCCGTCCACGTCGACGGCGCCTCCGGCGCATGATCGCCCCCTTCTGCGACCCCGGCCTGGAGTGGGACTTCCGGCTGCCGCGGGTCGCCTCGATCAACACCTCCGGCCACAAGTACGGCCTCGTCTACCCGGGTGTCGGCTGGGTGGTCTGGCGCGACGCCGACGCCCTGCCCGAGGACCTGGTCTTCCGCGTCAACTACCTCGGCGGTGAAATGCCCACCTTCGCGCTCAACTTCTCCCGCCCGGGCGCCCAGGTCGTCGCGCAGTACTACAACTTCCTGCGCCTGGGCCGGGACGGCTACCGCCGCATCCAGCAGTACTGCCGCGACGTCGCCACCGACCTCGCCCGCCGCATCGACGGCCTCGGCGCCTTCCGCCTGATCACCGACGGCAGCCAGCTCCCCGTCTTCGCTTTCACCCTCGCCGACGGCGAAACCGGCTATTCCGTCTTCGACGTCTCCGCCGCGCTCCGCGAACAAGGCTGGCTCGTCCCCGCCTACACCTTCCCGGAGAACCGCGAGGACCTCGCCGTGCTGCGCATCGTCGTGCGCAACGGCTTCAGCCACGACCTCGCCGACCTCCTCATCGACGCCCTCCAGCGCGCGCTGCCCCGCCTGCGCGGCCAGGACCGGCCCCAGCACGGCCGCGAGTCGGCCGGTTTCAGCCACGGCGCCGACGCCCCGGCCCGGCAGGGGGAACCGACGTCATGACCCCCACGCTCCCGCCGTCGGGCGACCAGTTCACGATCACCCACGGCGACCAGCGCGCGGTCGTCGTGGAAGTCGGCGGCGGCATCCGGGAATACACCGCCGCCGGCCGCCCGGTCCTCGACCCCTATCCGGTCGGCGCCCTCTGCGACGGCGCCCACGGCACGCCGCTCATCCCGTGGCCCAACCGCCTCGCCGACGGCCGCTACCGCTTCGACGGCGTCGACTACGCGGTGCCCCCCACCGAGCCCGAGAAGGGGAACGCCATCCACGGGTTCCTGCTCTGGCAGCCGTGGCACGCCACCCGCAGCCGCACGAACGCGGTGACGATGCGGACGCAGCTCCCGCCCCGGCCGGGCTACCCGTTCCGCCTCGACGTCGAGGTCCGCTACGAGCTCTCCGACGACGGCCTGGCGGTGACCACGACCGCGACCAACCTCGCCACCGCCGCGGCGCCCTACGGCTTCGGCCAGCACCCCTACCTGTCGCCCGGCCAGGGCCGCATCGACGACGCCCACCTGGAGTTCCACGCCGGCACGCGCATCACCACCGACCCGGACCGCCAGCTGCCGACCGGAACCGAGCCGGTCGCGGGCACGGCGTTCGACTTCACGACGGCCCGCCGGCTGGGGACCACGTCCATCGACTACGCGTTCACCGACCTGCACCGCGACGCCGACGGGGTCGCGTGGGTCCGGTTACGCGGCCCGGACGGCGCCACCGCCGAGCTGTGGACCGACGAATCCCTCCCCTACCTGGAGCTGTTCACCGGAGACACCCTCGCCCCGGACCGCCGCCGGCTCGGGCTGGGCGTCGAACCGATGACCTGCCCGCCCAACGCGTTCCGGACCCAGGACCACGTCGTGCGGCTGGCACCGGGCGCCTCGAAGACGACGCGCTGGGGTGCCCGGCTCCGCCGCTGAGCGAGGATCCGGCGCCGGTCAACCGGTCTGCACCAGGTTGAAGTCGTCGACGTTCACCCAGTTGCCCGCGTTCGCGTCGGAGAACACGCCGACCTGGACCGAACCGTTGGTCACCGTGATGCCGGAGACGGTGACGTTCGTCCAGCTCGCGAGCGATCCGCTGATCGACGCGGACAGCTCACCCGCGCCGGAGTTCTTCGCGTAGATCGTCGCCTTCTTCTGCCCGCCACAGCTCTTCACCACGCTTTACTGCACTCGCCCGTTCACCGCACCGGTCCGCTGCGACCGTCCGAGCTCGACTCCCTGCGCCGTGGCCGAAACGACCGGATCGCCTGTTTCGACACCCAGTACGGCCAAGGCGGCGAACACCGGCGGTCCGCGGATCTCCCCGGTGAGCCGCGGGAGGGACACCCGCGGAAGGAAGCCGTGCCGCGCGAACCTCGTCCCGGCCGGTCAACCAGCCGACCGGCCGGAGCACCGACTCGCCGAGCAGGCGCCGGCGATCTCGCTCGGCACCGGTTCCTCAGCGGACGTCCACAATGGATTCCTCGGCGGCAGGACCAGGCGGCGGCGAAGCGATGGATCAACCACCGTCCGAAGTAGAGCGACGCGCCGTTGCTGAACACCACAGCCATTCCTCGGCCCGGTCCGCTACCGCGGGCGCGAGGTGGTCCCGCAGCCGGACCGGGTCAGTCCGCCCCCGCGCCCAGTGAGCCTCGGCGGCGTGCCCGCGGACCGAGCCCGCGGCGGCACGACCGCCCGCAGCGGCGGCGCGGCCGCCCGCAGCCGCTGCACGACCGCCCGCAGCCGCGACCGGCCGCCGGCACAGCCGCGGGCGGCCGGTCGCGAAGTCGTCGAACACCCCGGCGGCGGGGTCGCGCACGCGGCGCAGCGCCGTCGCCGAGCACCGCCGTCGCCGACCCGCCCCGGATCCCGCATCCGGGCCTCCGCCCCCGGAGCGTGTCCCGCCCACGATCGGGGCAGCTTCCCGGGCGAAGGCTGCTCTTGGTTTGGGCGGACGGCGGCCGGGGTACTTGTTGCGCGCTCGCGGTACCGGCGAAAGGACAAGCATGGTCGCGCTAGGCGTGATACTCGGCGTCGGTGGAATCGTCCTGGGCGCCGGCGTCCTGTTCCTCACCGGGGTGCTCTTCGTCGTCTGCGGCCTCGTGTCGAGCCTGCTCGGCGCCCGGACCGGACCGGCGTGAGCCACCTGGTGCGGTTCGCCGGCGCGACCGGGCACGTCCGGGTCGGCCTGCTCACCGGCGACCGGGTGCGGCCACTGGCGGCCGAGTCGATGAGCGACCTGCTGCGCCGCCCGGTGGCGGAAATCCGCGAACTGGCCGAAGCCGCCGGGGAGCCGGTGTCCGTCGCCGAAACGCGGCTGCTGCCGCCGGTGGACGGCCGGACGGAGGTGTGGGCCGCCGGGGTGACGTACCTGCGGTCCGAGGAGGCCCGCCGCGAGGAAAGCACCGACGAAGACGTCTACGCCCGGGTATACCGCGCGAAGCGCCCGGAACTGTTCTTCAAGTCGGCGGCCTGGCGCGTGGTCACCGACGGCGAGCCGATCGCCGTCCGCGCCGATTCCGCCAACAACGTCCCGGAGCCGGAACTCGGCCTGCTCCTCACCGCCGGCGGCGAGGTCGCCGGATATGTGGTGGTCGACGACGTCAGTTCCCGCAGCATCGAAGGTGAGAACCCGCTCTACCTGCCCCAAGCCAAGATCTACACCGGATCGTGCGCGATCTCGGCGCGGGTGCGCCCGGCGTGGGAAGTGCCGGACCCGCTGTCGCTCGGCCTCCGCATGCGCATCCTGCGCGAAGGTCAGGAGGTGTTCGCCGGCTCGGCGACCACGTCCCAGCTGAACCGCCGGCCGGCCGACCTGGTCGAGTACCTGTTGCGGGACAACGACTTCCCCGACGGCGCCGTCCTCTCGACCGGCACCTCCGTCGTACCGGGGCTCGATCAGGGCCTGCGGCCGGGAGACGTGGTCGAAATCGAGATCGACGAAGTCGGCTCCCTGCGCTCCCCCGTGGTGCACGGCGCGGACGAGGTGCGCCGCGTCCTGGCCGCGCGCTGAAGTTCCGGCGGAAAAGGGCCACCGCCCGAAACTTTCGCGATCGCCGACGGAAAGCAGTTGGATATCCGCTCACCGGGGTTGTCGTCGGCAAACCATTTACGCTACGGTTTTTGGGAGCGCTCCCAGTGAATGCCGACCCCGCACGTCGACGACGCGAATCCGCTCCGGCATTGCGTGAGAGGAACACCATGCGGAACACCCAGGGAAAGAAGCGCACGACAAGCCTCCGGGCGATGGGCACGGTCGCACTGGTGGGCCTGGGTGTCCTGCTCCCGTCACCGGCCGCGGGCGCGCTCGATGCCGACACCACACCGCCGACCGCGCCGGCCGACCCCCGCACGTCGAACCTGACGTGCACCGGTGTGGTGCTGTCGTGGTCGGCGTCGTCCGACGACGTCGGGGTGGCCTTCTACGACGTCTACCACGACGGGCAGCTCATGACCTCGGTGCCGGGCACGGCGTTGTCGGCCCAGCTGACCGTCGTGCCCGGAGCCAGCTGGGGCCTGTACGTCAACGCCCGCGACGCCGCGGGCAACGTCTCCCAGGCCAGTCCCACGGTTCCCGTCGCCGTGCCGCAGTGCCAGGCCGACACCCAGCCGCCCACGACCCCCACCCGCGTGCGAGCGACCGCGTCGGGCACCACGGTGACCGTGCGCTGGACGGCGGCCACCGACAACGTCGGCGTCACGGGCTACGAGGTGCTCCGCGACGGCGCCACGGCCGGCTCGACCGCCGGTGCGGGTTCGACGTCGTTCACCGACAGCGGTCTCGCCGCGAACACCCGCTACCAGTACCGGGTGCGGGCGCGCGACGCCCAGGGCAACCGGTCGGCGCCGAGCGCACCGATCGCGGTCACCACGGGCGCCTCCTGCGCCACGGCGTTGTGCTCGGTCACCCGGGTCACGACCGAAACGGACCTGCCGTGGGGACTGACCACCCTGCCCGACGGACAGGTGCTCTACAGCCGCCGCGACACGTACGAAATCGTCCGCCTCGACCCCGCCACCGGCACGAAGACCGTCGTCGGACGGATGCCGAACGTGGCGGGCACCGACGGTGAGGGCGGCGTACTGGGCATCGCCGTGGCCGCCGACTTCGCGAGCGACCCGTGGCTGTACGTCATGCACACAAGCTCGACCGACAACCGGGTGGTGCGCATCCGCTACACCGGCGGCGTGCTCACCGGCACCCCGGAGGTGCTGCTCACCGGTATCCCGCGCAACAAGTACCACAACGGCGGCCGGCTGCGCTTCGGGCCGGACGGCAAGCTCTACATCTCCACCGGCGACGGCCAGAACGGAGCCTGGGCCCAGGACCTCGGGATCCTCGCGGGCAAGGTCCTGCGGATCAACCCCGACGGCTCCGTGCCCGCGGACAACCCCTTCGGCACGCCGGTGTGGAGTTACGGCCACCGCAACCCGCAGGGCCTGGCGTTCGACTCGCAGGGCCGCCTCTGGGAACAGGAGTTCGGCAACTCCGTCATGGACGAGACCAACCTGATCGTCCGCGGCGGCAACTACGGCTGGCCCGCCTGCGAGGGCACCACGGGCGACTGCGGGCAAGCCGGCTTCATCGCCCCCAAGCACACCTACCCCGTCGCGGAGGGTTCGTGCAGCGGCATCGCCGTGGTCCGTGACGGTCTCTACGTCGCCTGCGAGCGGGGAACCCGGCTGTACCGCGCGCAGATCTCCGGGGACAGCCTGACCGACGTGCAGCAGTACCTCAACGGCACGTACGGGCGGCTGCGCACCGTGGAGCCGTCGGCCGACGGCGGTTTGTGGCTGACGACGAGCAACTACGGCGACAAGGACAGCATCCCGAACAACAGCAACGAAAGCATCCTCAAGGTCGAACTCGGCCGCTGACCCCGCGCCCGGAAGGAGAGCCGTCATGGCCCACCGCAGGACCCGCCGTCATCGTCGCATGTGGACGGTCGCGGCGGCGGCCACCGTCATCGCGGGTTCGGCGGCGCCGGCGGCGTCGAGCGCCACCGCGGGCGCACCCTGCACCCCGGGCGCGACCTACGGGTCGCCGTTGCCGAGCCAGGCGGTGACCGCCCAGCTGATCCGGGGCGGCTTCACCTTCCTCGAGGGACCCACCTGGGACCGGCGCACGGGCACCCTGCTGCTCTCGGACATGCAGAACCCGGCCGGCCCCCAGCGCGTGCAGCCCTCGACGATGCTCCGGTACACCCCGCCGGCCACTTTCGACACCTTCATCGCCGACGCCGGCAGCAACGGCCTGGCCGTGACCGCCGACGGCACGCGGGTGCTCGCCGCCACCCACGACAACCGGACCGTTTCCGCGTACGACCTGACCGACCGCAGCCGGACGACGGTGGCCGCCGGCTATCTCGGCCGCGCGTTCAATTCGCCGAACGACCTGACCACCGGCGCGGACGGCACCACCTACTTCACCGACCCCGACTACCAGCGCGGCAACCGCGCCGACGAGCAAGGCGGCCGGACCGGCGTCTTCCGCGTGCGCGACGGCGTGGTCAGCCTCGTCGACGACACCCTGCGCGAGCCGAACGGCGTCGTCCTGTCCCCCGACGGCCGGACGCTCTACGTGGGGGCCACCGGCAACGACGTCATCGTGAAGTACACCGTCCGCCCCGACGGCACCACCGGTGACCGCACGACGTTCGCGAACATCCGGACGCCCGACGGCGCGACCGTCGACTGCGCGGGCAACCTGTACTGGGTTTCCAACAGCGAAGGCCTCGTCCACGTCTTCTCCCCGGCCGGGGCCCCGCTCGGCACCATCTCGGCCGGCCGCACCAGCACCAACGCGGCGTTCGGCGGACCGGACGGGCAGACGCTGTACATCACCTCGAGTGCCTCCAGCGGCGGGTTCGGCCTCTACCGGATCCACCTCGGCGTGCCCGGCAACCCCTACTGAGCGGCGAGTTACACCCGCGGGTCGACCGTCCCGCTCCTAGTACTTTCGGCCGAGGTTCGCACCCCCGGAACCCTCCGAAAGACGTGAGCCATTCCGGGGTTCCTCTCGCGGCACCGGTCCGGCCGCCAACGGTCGCCCTACTGTGGCGGTGCTTAGTGATCTTGCACCGGACCAGAAGAGGGGACCACCTTGCCGAACCGGACCGGATTCCTCGGCAGCACGCTCGCGGCGGCGGGCACCGCGGCGGCGCTCGCGCTCGCCACGGCCGTTCCCGCCGCCGCGGCCGAACCATCCACCGTCGAACAGGACGTCACGCAGCTGTACCAGGACGTCGTCGACCTCTACAACGGCCTGCCCGCGGACGCGCTGCGCGGCGTCGACCGGCTCATCGAATCGCCCATCCCGCGGATCGGCCCGCAGAGCCAGGCCGCGGACGGCCCGATCCCGGGCTGCACCCCGGGTGCGCTGCTGACCTACGCGAACAACCTCGCGGCCGCGCTCAGCCCGCTCGAGGGCAAGGCGCTCGACGCGTTGTCGGGCCTCAGCCAGCTCTACGTCCAGGGCGTGACGTCCGACAAGGCACCGCAGGTCTTCGGCACCGACGGCCAGTACACCGCGCGCGCCACCACCGCGATCGACAAGTTGCGCGGGTTCTGGGACATCGAGAGCTGGAACATCCAGCTCGTCGCCTGGAAGGGCACCGACCTCGGCAGTCAGGCGAAGATGGCCCAGACCTTCAGCCTCGGTCTCGCCCCGGCGAAGGTGCAGGCCGCGGCCGCGCTCGCCACCAAGGTGCTCTACGAAGTGCCGGCCATGCAGGGCGGCCGCAACCCGCTGCTGACGTTGAACGCGTTCTCGGCCCCGGCCGGCAGCCTCGGCGGCAAGCGCGTGGCCCTCGGCGACGGCCTGCTCGACACGGTCGACGTCCTCGGCTTCGACGACGTCTCGGTGGAGTCGGTGGTCGGCCACGAGTACGGCCACCAGGTCGACTTCGCCCACGACAACTACCCGCGCAACGAGTCGTCCGAGATGGGCCCCGACGCCTACGGCGGCTACTTCGTCGCGCACGCGAAGGGGTACGCCTGGAACGCCCGCACCCAGCAGGAGGTCAGTTACCTCGACGCGTCGATCGGTGACTGCTTCCACAGCCACGGCACCCCCGACCAGCGCAAGGCCGCCGGCGCGTGGGGCGAGAAGCAGGCGACGAGCCAGAGCAACCCGAACCGGATCATCCCGTCCGCGACGATGATCGAGAAGTTCCAGAAGGTGTACCCGAAGCTGATGCCGCCGGCCGACCAGCCGGCCACCGCCGCGCTCGCCGCGGCCCACGGCTGAGCTTTCCCGGCACCTCAACGCGCCCGCGCCCGGGACCCCCACGCGGAGTCCCGGGCGCGGCGCACCCGCACCCCGGGGATTGCGCCGTGTTCCCGCGATGTCCGGTCGGCCTCAGCGGGCGGGCCGGATCCTGATCGGTCCGTGCCACTCCCCGTCCGGGTCGAGCGCCCGATCACCCTGGGTCAGCCGCACCTCGCCACCGCGCGCGAGCTCGCGTGCCAGTTCGCGAGCCCGGGGCAGCAGCGGACGCCACTCGTCCGCCAGCGCCCGGGCGGCGTCGGAAGGGCAGGTGCTGCTGCGTTCCCCCCGGGCGAGCGCCAACGCGAGGATCGCGGCCCGCAGCCGCTCGGGAACGGGCCCGGCGCCGAGCGCTTCCCGGGCATGCGCCGCACCCGGTCCGCCGCCCTCCCGGATGCGCTCCAGTTCTCGTCGTGGCCCCGGCCGATCGGTCATCCCGCCAGCGTCGCACCGATCGCCCCGGCTCGCCGCGCCGGAATCCGCAGCGTGCGTCCCGCACGGCAGATCCGCCGGTGGCGCACCGCCTGCCGCCCGCAAGGCTGCGTCGAGGCGGTCCGGCGAGCCGCCTGGCTGTGCCCGGGGACGTCGTCCCGCTGGGGGCGATCGTGGCCCTGCCCCGGATCGGCACCTCCCCGGACATCACACCCGGCGGCCGCGCCTTTCCCCGGCCGGTTCGCCGCCGTTGCGGAAACTCAGGTCACGGGGACGCCACCCGTCGCGGTGCAGCGCGACCGCGACGAGGACCAGGACGGCCACCTCGGCCGACACACTGAGCAGCGCCTGCGGCGCGGGCTGGAAGCCCCGCTCGGAAAAGCCGAACAACCCGGTCGTCCGCGACAGCACGAAGCCGGCCAACGCTCCCGCCGCCAAGGCCGCCGCCGTCAGCCGGAGCCACCGGGGGCCGCCCGCCAGCAGCAGGAGGGCGACCGCCATCGACGCCGATGCCTGCGCCAGGAACGCCGGTCCGATCACCGGGATCACCCGGTAGCCGCCGGCGTACAGCTGCGCGTGGAGGAAACCGGTGGCCGCCAGGCACACCGCCGTCGCGATCCGCAGGACCAGGTTCATGCCAGCTTCACGTCCTTCACCGCCAGGCCCGGCCGGCCGGGCCGGAAGGACACTTCGCGGATGCCCAGCGCGTCGGCGAGCTTGCCGGCCGGCAGCGTCACCGGCGTCGGCGCCGGGCGCGTGCCCGGCTGGGGCAGCGGGTACGCCGTCGTCGTCGCGCTGTGGAAGGTGATGTTCCCTTCGGTCTTGGTGAACAGCTGGTGCACGTGCCCGTTGAGGCACGTCACCGACGAGAACCGCCGCAGGTACGACAGGGCCTGCGTGGCGTCGTCGGTGCCCCAGCCCCACGCCGGGTACATCGCGAACAGCGGGATGTGGCTGAACACGACGATCGGCGTGTCCGAGCCGAGCTTCGCGACGTCCTTGCGGACGAACTCCAGCTGGTCCGCCCCGAGGTGACCGAGCTTTTCCAGGCTGAGGGTGTTCACCAGCGCGATGAAGTGGACGCCCTTGACGTCGAAGCTGTACCAGCCGTCGCCCGCGGTGCCGTCGCCGAAAGCCCGGCGGTACTTCTGCCCGGCGTCGTCGATCGAGTCGTGTTCGCCGGGCACCGTGGACACGTGCCCGGTGTCCAGCGTGCCCATCATCTGCTTGACCTGGTCGAACTGGGCCGGCGTGGACAGGTGGGTCAGGTCGCCGGTGTGCATCACGAAGTCCGGCCGGTGGCCGAGCCCGTTGATCTGGGTGAGCGCCTGCGAAAACGACGACTCGACGGCGGTGTTGGCCGGCCCCTTGAACCCGAGGTGGCTGTCGCTGATCTGGACGAACCGCAGCGCGTTCGGGTCGTCGACGGCCGCGGCCTCGCCCGGCGCGGCGATCCGGCTGATCACCTCGCCGCCGGTCACCGTGAGGACCACCGCGGCGCCGAACCACGCGGTGTGGCGCAGCAGCTGGCGCCGGGTCATGCCTTCGGGGCCGTGCTCGTCCTCGGTCACGGCGTCACCGTCACGGTCGCGATCATGAACGGGTGGATGGTGCACAGGTATCCGAACGTGCCCGGCGTCGTGAAGGTGTACGAATAGGACTGTCCGGTTTGGAGGGTCGGCGACCGCAGCGGGCCGCCGGAGCCGGTGCTGGTGACCGTGTGCGCGTCCTGGTCGGAGTTGGTCCAGGTGACCGTGGTGCCCTTCCGCACCGTCGTCGCCGCGGGCGCGAACGCGAAGTCCTTGATGGCCACGGTGTTGGTCGTCGCGTTCACGGACGGCGACGGCGGCTCGGCCATGCTCGTCATACCGGGCATCGACGGCGGTGCCGCCGCGGGCGGCTGTTGCGCGGTGCAGGCCGTGAGCGCCAGTGCCGCCGCGCCCACGAGCAGGAAGTGTTTCGCCCCAACGGAAATTTTCATGCCAGGGATACGCGTGGGGGTTACGCTCCTTCGGGCGGGACCAGCACCTCCACCACTCCCCCGGCTTCGCGCACCTCCAGGTGCGGCAGCGGCGGCGGCGTCACCGGCAGCTGGTGCGTCAGGACGACGCCGTCGACGGCGAACGACGTCCGGTGGCACGGGCAGTTCAGCCGCCGCGCCGGCGCGTCGAGGTTCAACCGGCACCCGAGGTGCGTGCAGGTCGCCGAAACGGCCTGCACCTGCCCGCCGGACCGGTGCACGAACCCGGCCACCGCCCCGAAGTCGAACGGGCGCACGCCGCCGTCCGGCAGGTCGTGCGCCGCGACGACGGCTCGCCACTCGCCGTTCTCGGGCTGCAGCGTCGTTTCCCCGGGTGGCGGCGACGCGGCCGGATCGGCCGCCGACGTCACCAGGTATTCGACGCCCGCGCCCGCCGCGGCCGCCACCGCGGCGGCCGAGGACACCTGGATGAACCGGCGGCGGTTGCCGCCGTGCGCGGGCGCCGGCTCGCCGAGTTCCCGGGCGAGCCGGCGGTGCAGCCCGGCGACGAACTCCTCGCTCGGCGCGGCGCCGCCGGGCCGGGCGGCGCGCAGCAGCACGGCCGTCCGCAGCTCGGCCTCGTCGTCCGGGCCGGCCGCGAACGGGCGCGGCCGTCGCCGCCGCAGGAGGTCCTTCACGAACCGGCGGACGCCTCGAGTGCTCACGTCTCCATCCCTTCCGCCAGCTGGGCCGCCTGGCGCAGCGCCCGGTGCTGGAGCACCTTCGCGTTGCCGACGGTGGTGCCCAGCTGCTCCGCCGCTTCCTTCAGCGAACAAGCCTGCAGGAACCGCAGCCGCAGGATCCGCCCGTACCGCTCCGGCAGGAGCGCGAGGATCGCCTCGGCGCGGGCGAGCGTGCCCGGGTCGACTGTGCCAGCTTCTACTGTGCCTGCTGCAAAACTGGCGACGTCGCGTTCCTCGTCCAGGGTGGTGATCTCCCGGCCGAGCGTGCGCCGCCAGTGCCCGGCCAGCACGGTCCGCGCGGTGGCCAGCAGGTACGCCCGGACCTCGCCCACGCTCGCCGAGACGCGCAGCGGCCGCAACGCGGTCAGGAAGACCTCCGTCGTGAGGTCTTCGGCGTCCGGCCGGTTGCCCACCTTCGAGAACATCAGCCGGTACACGCGGTCGACGTTGTCGCGGTAGACCGCCTCCCAGTCCGGGTAGACGTCCGCCCCGACCGCGTGCAGCCGCGGGCGCGGTGCCGCGCCCGCTTCGTCCTGTTCGGCGCGCCTGCGCCGGAACCGCTGTGCCACCGGCACCGCCCGCCTTCTCCCCACCGACTGTTCCCGCCACTCCGGAGATACGAGCCCGGGTTACGCCGTAACTCGCGACCGTATCGGTGAGCGAACCCTCCGACGACGGGGTCCTCCGACGAACAGGGAGCGAAATGACCACACCGATGTCGCGCCGGACGCTGCTCGTAACCGGCGGGACGGCGGCTGCCGTGCTCGCCACCACCGGCCTGCCCGACGGCGCTGCCGCGGCTCCCGCCCGGCCCGGCGGCGCGGACGTCGTCCTGGCCTGGAACCGGGAGCTGCTGGCCATCGTGCGCACGGCCGGCCTGCAGCCGGCGACGGTACACCCGACCCGCAGTTTCGCGGTGCTGCACGCGGCGATCCACGACGCCGTCGTCGCGACGACGGGCACCGGGCGGCCCTACCTGTTCACCGTCGACGTGCCCGGGCGGGCGGCGCCGGAAGCGGCCGCGGCGCAGGCCGCCCACGACGTGCTGGCCGCGCTGTACCCGGCCCGGTCCGCCGAACTGGCGGGCCTGCTGGCCGGGCAGCTGGCCGGGGTGGCGGATGGGCCCGCGCGGGACGCCGGTGCGCGGGCCGGGCGGCTGGTCGCACGGCTGCTGCTGGGCCTGCGCGCGGACGACGGCTCGGCCGCGACCCCGCCGGTGCTGCCACCGGGCACCGCACCCGGGCAGTACCGGCCGGCACCCCCGGCGTTCGCGCCCGCCGCGTTCACCCACTGGGCCGCCGTGACGCCGTTCGTGCTCGACCGGGCCGGGCGGTTCCGGCCGGGGCCGTACCCCGCGCTGACCGGCGCGCGGTACGCGGACGCGCTGCGGGAGGTGGCCGCGGCGGGGCGCGACACCAGCACGACCCGCACGGCGGACGAGACCGTGCAGGCTCGGTTCTGGGCCGCGCCGATCTGGCACTACTGGAACGAGATCGCGCAGTCGGTCGTCGGCGGCTCCCGCAGCGGGCTGCTCGTCGCGGCCCGGGTGTTCGCCCGGCTCAACCTGAGCTTCGCCGACGCGGTGATCGCCTTCTACGACGCGAAGTACCACTACCGGATCTGGCGCCCGATCACGGCGATCCGCCTGGCCGGCGAGGACGGCAACCCGGCCACCGACGGCATTGCCGGCTGGTCGAGCCTGGCGAACACCCCACCCGACCCGGCCTACCCCGGCGCGCACAGCGTCATTTCCCAGGCGGCCGCGCTGGTCCTGCGCCAGGAGTACGGGCCGCGCCGGCCCCTGGCGGTGACATCGGAAGCCCTCCCGGGCACGATCCGCCGCTTCACGTCGTTCCAGGCGGCGGCCGACGAAGCGGGCCTGAGCCGCATCGCGGCCGGCGTCCACACCCGGCTGGACCACGAAGCGGGACGGCAGCTGGGCCACGACGTGGCCGATTTCGTCCTCCGGTCGTGAGGTGGATTTGTCGACGTCCGCGGGATGGGACGTGGTATCCGCGCCTCAGGGAAACGACTGCCCGACCGCCGCACCACTGAGCTCGCGCAAACCGCAACGGGCCGCAGCGTCGTGGCGTGCGGGTGATCGACCTCAGCGGACGGGCCGCGCCACCCGCCCCTCAGGGAAATCGGCTGCCGAGCGCGGCACCGCCCGCGGGCGCGGCGCGAGCGGGAGGAGCAGTGAGCCCTGGCTCGGCGGCCACCACGTCACCGCCGCGACCTCCCGCAACTGGGCACGCAACCTCCGCAACGGCAACGGGCGGCGGCGGGTCAGGAGCGTCGTGGTGCGGGGGTGGAGGTCCACGAACGGGTAGGTCGTGTGCAGGGCCGCCAGCCGGCGCTCCAGGCGGCGGCTGCGCTCGGTGAGCTCGGCCGCCGGCACCGCCGGCTGGACCACGAGGAACTCCCCCGGGCCGAGCCGGACCGCGCGGTCGAGCGGGCGCAGGCCGTCGCGGAGGAGGTCGGCGATGTTCTGCTCCGTGTGCATCCGGACGCGGGGGCCGTGCCGGTGTTCGACCGCGGCGGGGTCGTCGACCGCGACGAGCAGCAGCCCCAGCGGCACGGTGTCGGTCGCGTCGCCGAGCCAGGCGGCGATCCCGGCCGGGGTGTCGAGCCCGGTGTCCGGGTCGACGGCGGCCGGCGGCGGGGCGGCCCGGTCGCGGGCTGCGTCCAGCTTGGCCGCCACGTGCCGCAACGCCGCTTCCGCCCGGCACTCGACGTCGACCGCCGCCGGGGTCTCGACCGACGCCAGCACCCGGTCGACCTTCCGCCGCACGGCCGGGGGCAGCCGGTCGCCCATGGCGTCGCGAAGCCGGACGATCTCGGCGTACGCCTCGTCGCGGCGCAGACCCCACCGTCCGCTGAACAGCCGCGCGCGTTCGACGGTCGCCGCCTGCGGGTCGACCTCGTCGAGGTCGTGCGCGACGACGGAGGCCCCGAACGTCGGCGAGAGCACCACGACCGACCACTCCCGCGCCAGGGACTCGCCGGGCCGCAGCAGCACCGGCGTGACGCCGTGCGGCAGGTCGGGCCGCCCGGAATCGACCATGCCGACGACCGTGACGGCGGCCCGGCGCGCGATCCGGGCGTAGACCGCCCGCTCGCGTTCGAAGTAGGGCAACCGCTGGAACAGGGCGAACACGACCGTGTCGGCGCCCACGCCGTCGGCGAGGGCCGCGCGCTCGACCGCGTGGGACACCGTCACCAACGCGCGCTTGGTCAGCACGCCGGCACGCGGATCTGCGTCGGGCATGGGGGGATCGCCTTCGCCGGGGAGAGGGAGAAAGCCAACGTACAAGCGACCGCGGGCCCCGGCCAGTCACACAATGGCGTGAACCCGGATGCGGCTTGTGGCACCACAACCCTTGCGTCCGCAGCCGGTCACGGCCACGGCGGCCTGGCTCACCGACGGCAGCGAACTGATACGGCTGTCCGGAGCCGGTCTGCTTGGATGCCGGGGTGACCGTGTACGACCTCGCCCGTCGCCTGCCCGCCGTTCCCGAACTGCGCTCCCTGTGCCGCGCGCTGGCCGCCTTGGACGTCGTGCTGGACCCCGGCAGTCAGGACCGGCGCCACGGTTACGCTCCCGCCTGGGCGCCCGGTGAAGAGCTGGCGTCCATGCGGGACGGTGCCGGCAACGAGTATTCGATCGTGTTCACGCGTGCGGGGGCCTTCGTGCGCGGTTTCGACCACGAGTCACCGATGAGTCCCTACGCCACCGACGACCAGGAGCCCTGGCCCGGTGTGCTCGACGCCGTGCCCGACGCGTTCCGGGACCACGTGGAAGAACCGGCGTTCTGCGACGAAACCGGCACGCCGTACGTCACGGTGTGCCTCTGGCGCGAGCACGGCGACCGCGGCTGGAAGCACGGGACCATCACGTTCCCCGCCCACGGCGACGACGGCGCCGACTGGCTGTTCGGCCTGCTGACCGACGGCACGCCCGAGGCGTTCCAGGAGTGGGCCCAGGATTACTACGAAACGCCGGTCGGCCTCGACGCGGTACGGCACGTGTACGCCGGGCGGCCGCTGAGCGCCGACGTCGTGAGCGCGCTCAATCCCGCCACCACACTGGCCGCCGTCGCGGACCGGATCGCGGCCACCGGCTACCCGCTCGGCTGACCGCCCGGGCTCCTCGACAAGAGCGTCAGAGTTCCCGGACGTGCAGCAACGACCGGACCTTCAGGTGCCGTCGAACCTGGTGGCTGCTCAGCGCGTCGACCACCGTCGCGGCGCCGATCCACCTGGCTCCGGCGTCCTCGACGAGACCGTGGGCACCGTGGGCCTGTCCGCCCGTCTCGATCCAGTCGTCGACGAACAGCACGCGGTCGCCCCTGCCGACCAGGCTCTTGCGGAAACCGAGGGTGAGGTGCCGGTCCCGGTAGTCCGGCGGCGTGGTCCGCTGCCGCCAGACGTCACTGTCGCTCGACCCCACGCGGTTCTTCCGCACCTCGACGAACCCGGCGTCGAAGCGCAGGGCGACCAGCGGGCCCAGCAGGCAGCCGCGGGATTCCGGTCCGAGGACGACCGTGGGCTGTTCGCCGTCGAACAGGTGCGCCAGCGCGGGGCCGAGGCGCCCGAGCAGGCCGGGCCGACGCCACCAGCCTGTGACGTCGGCGTAGCGGTGCTCGTCCGTGCGGTCTCCCCGCCAGGCCACCGCATCGCGAAGCCCCGATTTCACCTCTTCCAGCCACCCGTCCCCGGACACCGGCCCATGATCGCGCCGCCGGCCTCGCCGGGGCAATCGAGTTTGCCGCCCGGGACGGTGGCTACTCGCCGTGCAGTTCGATCGCGTTCCCGGCCGGGTCGGTGAGGAACGCCTGCCGCATCGAGCCGATCGGGAGCGGGTCGCTGACGTCGATCCCTTCGGTGCGCAGCCTCCGGATCTCGGCGTCCAGGTCGTCGGCGAACACCGCGAAGTGCTGGCCCTGCGCCGGCGGCGGGGTGCCTTCGATCAGGTGGAGCTGCTGGTCGCCGACGTCGAGCCAGACACCCGGCCCCAGCTGACCGGGCCGATCGGTGCGGCGCCGGAACCCCAGCGCTCGCTCGTAGAACGCGGCCGACTTCTCCAGGTCGCCGACGACGACGGAAACGTGGTGGATCGCGCGCATCATGCCTCCTCGGAGCCAGTGTGCCGGTGCTCCGCCCGGGCCGCCACGTCAGCGCAGGGCGGCCTGGAGCCGGCCGGCGTGGGCCTGGGCGCCGGGTGCGGCGGGGGTGCAGAACTCCGTCACCATCGCCACGACCCGCGCCGACTCCGCAGCCGGTGACGCGGTGATGTCCGGGCCGGCCGCAACCGTGATCCCGTGGGTGGCGTTCTCGTCGCTCATGCTCCACGTGCTGTACCCGGGCACGTCCCCCGCGTGCCCCCAGACGTCCGGAGCGCCCGGTCCGCAGATCGCGGCCAGCGAAATCCGCATCAGCCCGAGCCCGTAGCTGAGGACACCGCCTTGGCCGGGCCACTCAACCGTGGTCTTCATCTGCGCGAGCAGGCCGGGCGGCAGCAGCTCGCCGCCGAGCAGCGCGTGGAAGAAGCGGTTGAGGTCGGTGGCGCTCGAGATGATGTTCCCGGCGCCGAAGTACCGGCTGAGGTTGTAGACGGTGACGTCGGTCAGCCCGTGCGGCGCGGGGTAGAGCTGCTCGTAACCGCGGATGGCCGGGTGGGGCACCAGCGGGAAGTCGCGCGGCAGGAAGGTGTCGGCCAGGTGCAGTGGCCGGGTGATCCAGTCGGCGAGCACCTGCTCGAACCGCCGTCCGGTGAGTTTTTCCACCAGCAGCGCCAAGACGTTGTAGCCGGTGTTGGAGTACGACCAGCTCGTGCCCGGCGGGAACAGCAGCGGCTGCACCGTGCTGTCGTGGATCGCCTCGACCTCGCCGAAGTGCTCGAAGCGCTCGGTGTCCACCTCCGGCAGGCTGGTCCAGGTGTACTGCGGGGCGAGGTCCCGCGGCAGGCCGCTGGTGTGCTGCAGCAGCTGGCGCACGGTGATCGGCTCGGGGTAGGGCAGCAGGCCGGGCAGGTACTCCGAGACCGGGTGGTCCAGCTGCAGCCGCCCCTTCGCGGCGAGCTTCAGCACCAGCGTCGCCGTGAAGGTCTTGGACACGCTGGCGATGCGGAACCGCCCGCCGGTGTCCGGCTTCGCCCCGGTGACGACGTCGCCGACCCCGGCGCGTCCCCGCCACGGCCCGCCCGGATCCGCCGCGACCGCGATCATCCCGACGTTCCCGGCCTGCACAGCGGCGTCCAGCGCGGCCTGCCGCGGATCCACGCCCCCGGCGGCGGTACCGGTGCCGGCGACCACCAGCACGGCACAAGCCGCAGTAATGAACAGTCGACGCATGATTCCCCCCGGTGTCTGCAGTCCCCCCGACGGTAGCGCAGAAGGGGCGCCGCGGTAAGGGATTCCGTGGTCCGTCCCGCTGCGGTCGCCCACTGACCCGACGTCGCGCTCGTGCCCGGCCCGGGCACAAACGCGGCCGGAAGTCCCGGCTCGGCGGTCCGCGAAACCCTCACCCGGCAGGAGCGGACCCAGCCCGACCGCACCGAGCACCAACGGGCGCCCCACGGGCGACGACTGAGCGCTCGCAGCCCGGAAGGCTACTCGCCGTCCGGACCGCGGCGCCGCGACCAAGCGGCGGCGTCGGCGGCGTAGCGGACGAGGAGCCGCGCGAACCGGCCGCGGTCCTCCGGTGACCACGCCGCGGTGATGTCTTCGAACGCCGCGCGCTGCTCGGCGGCGAACCGGGTTCGCTCGGCCTCGCCGCGTTCGGTGAGCTCCAGCACCGTCCGGCGGCCGTCGGCCTGGGACGCCGCGCGCCGCAGCAAGCCGTCGGCGATGCAGGCCGCGACCGTGCGGCTGGCCACCGGCTGCACCACGCCCAGCTCCGCCGCGAGCCCGCCGACCGTCATCTCCCCCGGCGCGTCGGCGACCACGTTCAGCACCAGGTTCCGGGACAGGTCGCGGCTCGAGGCCGGGGTCCGACGGCGCAGCCGGGACAGCGCGGGGCCGATCTGGTCCAGCACGGGATCTTCGGCGGAACTGCTCACTCGACGAAGCGTAGTACCCCACGCATTTGCATACCAGTCATAAAGTGCATATCATCAGGTATGTAACTGTGAGCGAGAAAGAGAGCCACCATGACCACCACCGCCATCACCGGCGCCCGCGTCTTCGACGGCGAGAAGCCCTTGGGTGTGCAGACCGTCGTCCTCGACGGGCCGAAGATCCGCCGGGTCGGCGGCGACGTGCCCGACGGCGCCGAGGTCGTCGACGGCCGGGGCGCGACCCTGCTGCCCGGGCTGATCGACGCGCACGTCCACTCCAGCCCCGGCTCCCTGGCGCTGGCCCTGCGGTTCGGGATCACCACCGAACTGGAGATGCAGGGCCTCAACACCCGCGAAAACCGGGCGCACATCACCGAGGACGACACCGTCGCCGACGTCCGGTCGTCCGGCTTCGCCGTCACGCCGCCCGGCGGCCACCCCAGCGAGCTGATGCCCGAAGGGTTCCGCCCGGCCCGCGACCTGCCGCCGGTCATGCCCCTGATGCCGTTCTCCACCACGCCCGAGCAGGCCGCCGCGTTCGTCCCGCAGCTCCTGGCGCGCGGCTCCGACTACATCAAGTTCATGATCGACGACGGCAGCGTCGAAGGCCACCCCGGGCTGCCGATGCTCGACCAGGCCACGCTCGACGCCGGCGTCGCCGAAGCCAAGAAGCACGGCGCCCTCACCGTCGCCCACGCGCTCACCCTCGACGCCACCCGGATGGCCGCCGAAGCCGGCATCGACGGTCTCGTCCACGTGTTCATGGACCGTCCGCACACCACGGAAATCGTCGACCTGATCGCCGGCGCGGACATGTTCATCGTGCCGTGCATCGGGCTCGACGCGTCGATGATGGGCATCACCGGCAGCGAGCTCGCCGACGATCCCCGGGTGGCCCGCCGCCTCGACGACAAGTGGGAGAAAACCCTGCGTTCGAGCTACGACCGCTTTCCGCAGGGCAACCTGCAGGACGTGCTGGCCACCGTCCGGGCGCTGGCCGCCGCGGGCGTGGATCTCCTGGCCGGCACCGATGCCTCCATGCCCGAGACGTTCTTCGGCGGCCTCGCGCACGGAGCCAGCCTCCACCGGGAACTGCGGTACCTCGTGGCCGCCGGCCTGACCCCCGGTGAAGCGCTGCGCGCGGCGACCGCGACCACGGCGCGCCGCTTCGGGCTGGCCGACCGCGGCCGCATCGCCGAAGGACTCCGCGCCGACCTCCTGCTCGTCGACGGCGACCCGACGGAGAACATCGGTGACACGCTCGACACCCGCGCGATCTGGCGGCGGGGCGCCCGGCTCGCGGACGCGTGAATCACTCGAGCGCGGGCAACAGGGCGTCGAGGGTGATCGGCAGCTTGCGCACCCGCACGCCGGTCGCGTGGTACACCGCGTTCGCCACCGCCGCGGCCGTGCCGACGATGCCGATCTCGCCGATGCCCTTGGTACCCATGGGATTCACGTGCGGGTCGTGCTCGTCGAGCCAGTCCGCGCGCAGGTCGCCGACGTCGGCGTTGGTGGCGATGTGGTACTCGGCCAGGTCGTGGTTGACCACGTGGCCGGTGCGCGGGTCCATCGTGCTGCTTTCGAACAGCGCCATGGACAGCCCCATCGTCATCCCGCCGAGGAGCTGGGACCGGGCCGTCACCGGGTTGACGATCCGGCCGGCCGCGAACGTGCCGTACAGCCGCGGCACCCGGATCTCGCCCGTGTCGGCGTCGACGCGCACTTCGGCGAACTGAGCGCCGAACGCGTACATCGAGTACTCCTCTTCGGCCGGGTTCTCCGGCGTGTCCCCGGCGGCTTCGGCGCCCTCGGCCGGGTCGCTGCCGTACTTGTCGCGGAACGCCGCCGCCGCGGCGACGATCGCCGTTCCCCAGGAGGCGGTGCCGGAGGAACCGCCGGCGACGGTCGCGTTCGGGTAGCCGGTGTCGCCGATGCGCGCCTCGACGGCCGACGCCGGCACGCCCAGGGCGTCGGCCGCGATCTGCGGCAGGATCGTCCAGGCCCCGGTGCCGAGGTCGGCGGCGCCGATCTCCACGACGTACCGCCCGTCCTCGAACCGGATCAGGGCGGTGGACCCGGGCGAGCGCTTCGCCGGGTACACCGACGCGGCGACGCCGGTGCCGGTCAGCCACCGGCCGTCCCGGCGGACGCCCGGCCGCGGATCCCGGTCCGCCCAGCCGAAGTGCCCGGCCCCGGTGCGCAGGCACGCCACCAGGTTGCGGCTGGAGAACGGCCGTCCGTTCTCCGGGTCGCGCTCGGGCTCGTTGCGCACCCGCAGCTCGATCGGGTCCACGCCCAGCGCCACGGCGAGCTCGTCCATCGCGACTTCCGGCCCGAACATCCCCGGGCACTCCCCCGGCGCCCGCATCCACGACGGCACCGGCACGTCCAGCGCGGCGAGCCGGTGGCTGGTGGCGCGGTTCGGCACCGCGTACATCATCCGCGCGGGCACCCCGGTCTGCTCGGCGAACTCCTTGATCCGCGACGTCTGCTCGACGACGTCGACGCGCAGCGCGCGCAGCCGCCCGTCGGAGTCCGCGCCGAGCCGGACCCGCTGGATGGTGGGCGTGCGGTACCCGGCGAGGGCGAACATCTGCTGCCGGGTCAGCGCGAGCTTGACCGGGCGGCCCGGCACCGCGCGGGCGGCCAGGGCCGCGAGCACGACGTTGGCGTGCGGCGTGCCCTTCGACCCGAACCCGCCGCCGACGTAGGGGCAGCGGACCCGCACCTTCTCCGCGGGCAGCCCGAACACCTTGGCGAGAGCCGAGCGCACCGGGTGGACGCCCTGCGTGGAGTCCCAGAGCGTGAGGATCCCGTTGTCCCACAACGCGGTCGTCGCGTGCGGCTCCAGCGGGTTGTTGTGCTGCATCGCCGTCGTGTACGTCTCGCCGATCGTGACCTCCGCCCGCTCGAGCTCGGCGTCGGCGTCGCCCTGCGCGGTGTCGGTCGGGAAGTCCGGGTTCACCGAGTCCGGCGCGTACAGGTCGCCGCGGCCGGGGCTGAGCTCGACGTCGTGCGGCTCGGCGTCGTAGTCGACCGCCACGAGTTCCGCGGCGTGGCGGGCGGTCTCCGGAGTTTCGGCGAGCACCAGCGCGACGACGTGGCCGCGGAAGGGCACCTCGAAATCCTGCAGCACGGCGAGCTCGGCGTCGTCGGTGTTCGCCAGCCGTTCGGCGGTGAACGGCGTGATCACCCGCACCACGCCGTCGAGGCTTTCGGCGGGCACGGTGGCGATCCGGGCGCAGCGGCCGCGCGCGATCGTGGCCTGCACGAGGTGGCCGTACAGCGGCCGGCCGGCCGGGGCTTCGAAGGCGTACGGCGCGGTCCCGGTGACCTTGGCCGGACCGTCGCGGCGGGTGGTGCCGGTGCCCATGGCGCGGGGTTCGAGCAGCTCGGTCATCGGGTCGGCTCCTCGGTCGTCAGCTCGCGCAGCACCGCGGCCAGGGTGCGGCGGACGAGCGGGATCTTGAAGGCGTTGCCGCCGTCGACACCCTCGAGCGCGTGGGCGGCCGCCAGTTCGGCGTCCGCCGCCGCCCGGAAGACGTCCTCCTCCGGCCGGGCCCCGCGCAGCACGGCTTCCGCCTCGGTGGCCCGCCACGGTTTGTGCGCCACCCCGCCCAGTGCCACGCGGACGTCGTCGATCTCGCCGTCCACAAGGGACACTGCGGCGGCCACCGAAACCAGCGCGAACGCGTACGACGCCCGGTCCCTGACCTTCCGGTAGGCCGACCGGCGCGCCCACGGCACGGCGGGCAGCGTGAAGCCGGTGATCAGCTCGCCGTGTTCGAGTACCGTGTCGCGTTCTGGGTGGTCGCCGGGGAGCCGGTGCAGGTCTCCGAACGCGATTTCCCGCTCGCCGCCGGCGCCGGTGACGTGCACGCGCGCGTCCAGGGCCGTCAGTGCCACCGCCATGTCGGACGGGTGGGTGGCCACGCACGCCTCGGACGCACCGAGGATCGCGTGCTGGCGGGTGGCTCCCCCGAGCGCGGAGCACCCGGAGCCGGGCTCGCGCTTGTTGCAGGGCGTCGTCACGTCCTGGAAGTACAGGCACCGCGTGCGCTGCAACGGGTTCCCCCGGCCGTGGCCATGTTGCGCAGCTGGGCGGACGCGCCGGCGAGCAGCGCTTCGGCCAGGACCGGGTACCGCTCGCGGACCACGGCGTGCGCCGCCAGGTCGCTGTTGCGCACCCGGGCCCCGACGAACAGGCTGCCGTCTTCGTCCTCGCGGATCTCTCCCGACGTCACGCCGGTGACGTCGACGACCCGGTCCGGCCGGGCCACGCCCAGCTTGAGGTGGTCGACGAGGTTCGTGCCACCGCCGAGGAACACCGCGTCCGGGTCCGCGGCCACGGCCCGCACGGCCTCGGCCACCGTGGCCGGCCTGGCGAAGGTGAAGCTCTTCATCGCGACTCCCGGACGGCGGCGACGATCCCCGCGTAGGCGCCGCAGCGGCACAGGTTGCCGCTCATCCGTTCGGCGATCTCCTCGTCGGACCACTGTGGAGCACTGCGCACGGGCGAGGTGACGTGGCTCGGCGCCCCGGCGGCGAACTCGGCCAGCAACCCGGCGGCCGAGCAGATCTGCCCCGGCGTGCAGTACCCGCACTGGAAGGCGTCGTTGTCGAGGAAGGCCTGCTGGATCGGGTGCAGCTCGCCGTCGCGGGCCAGCCCCGCCGCCGTCGTGACGTCCGCGCCGTCACAGGTCACCGCCAGGGTCAGGCAGCTCAGCACCCGGCGCCCGCCGACCAGCACCGTGCACGCGCCGCACTGGCCGTGGTCGCAGCCCTTCTTCGCGACCGGCTCGCCGAGCTGCTCGCGGACCAGGTCGAGCAGGGTCCGCCGCGGGTCCACGGCCAGCCGGTGCTCGGTCCCGTCGACCCGCAGCACGATCGCGCTTTCCGTACCGGTGCCTTCGCTCGCCGCCATGCGCCGCCCTTTCCGTGGGATCGTTCGGCGTACCCGTTCGCGGTGGGACGAAACCGGCCCTCGTCCGGCCCATCCGACCCGATGGGGACGGTTCGGGCATCGACGGGCTGGGGGCGGCGGGCCCGGTTCACCGGCAGGGAGGATGTCGCCGCCCCGACCGGTAGACGACCGGTCGTACACTGGAGGTATGGGCAGGACGAGCGACGGCAAGGAGCGCATCCTCGCGGCCGGACGGCGGCTGATGGAGCAGCGTGGCTACTCGGCGCTGGGTGTCGCCGAGATCTGCAAGACCGCCGGAGCGCCCAAGGGCAGCTTCTACTACTTCTTCGACTCCAAGGAGGCCTTGGCGCTCGAGGTCATCGCCCGGGAATGGGCCGAACAGCGGCGGGCGTGGGCGGAGATCCTCGAGGGGCCCGGGGCGCCCCTGCGGAAGCTCCGCGCGCTCTTCGACGCGACCGCCGCCACCCAGCGGTCCGGCCAGTCGAGCTGCGGCACGGTTTCGGGCTGCTTGTTCGGCAACCTGAGCCTCGAACTGAGCAACCAGGCCGAGCCCGTCCGGCGGGCCCTGCAGGACATCTTCACCGAGCAGGCGGAGATGGTGCGGGCGGTGGTGGAAGAGGCCGCGGCCCGCGGTGACGCGCGAACCGCCGACCCCGCCGGGGCGGCACGGGCCGTCGTGGCCCAGCTGGAGGGCCAGGTGCTCTTCGCCAAGCTCTACAACGACCCCGGCCACCTCGACGCGCTGTGGACCCACTGCCTGGCGCTCGTCGGCGCCCGGGCCGAAGCCGCCTGAGGGGACCAAAGCGAAAGCGGGTGGTGCCACCGGCACCACCCGCTTTCCCGCTTTCAGATCCTCGACACGTGGTAGTGACCGATCAGCCACCGGCCGTCGTCCTGCCGCTCGAAGAGCACCGTCAGGTGGAACCGCCACACGGTCCCGTCCGGCCGCGTGAAGTCCGGGTCGACGTACGCCAGCAGCACGCCGTCGGCCAGCGGGCGCAGTTCGCGGATCTCGTAGCGGACGGTCAGCCCGACCGGCTGCTGCTCGTAGTACTCCTCGACTCCCTTGCGCCCCAACGAGTACGCGGGGTGCGCGCCCTGGAAGAGGGCGTTCTCGGTGAAGTGCGCGGCGACGTCGGCCGGGCGGTGGTCGTCGATGCCCGCCCGCCAGCCGTCGAGCACCCGGGTCGCGATCTCCCGTTCCTCAGTGGCCGGCACTTTGACCACCGTTGACGTTGAGGATTTCCCCGGTGACGAACGGCGCGTTCTCCAGGTAGAGCACGCCGTTGACGACGTCGCTGACCTCGCCCATCCGGCCGAGCGGGTGCAGTCCGCCGCGTTCCGCGTGGGTCTCCGGCGGGTTGAGCGCGGTCTTGTGGATGCCCGGCGCGACGGCGTTGACGCGGATCCCGCGCCCGGCGTACTCGACGGCCAGGGACTTCGTGACCGCCTGCAGGCCGCCCTTGGTCAGCATCGCCACCGAGGCGGGCACCGCCGACAGCGGGTGCTCCACGAGGCTGGTGGTGATCTGCACGATGTGCCCGCCGCCCTGGGCGAGCATGGGCGGCACGACCTGCTGGGTCAGGTGGAACCAGCCGGCCAGGTTCACCGCCACGAAGCGGTTGAAGTCGTCGAAGGTGAAGTCCGTGAACGGCTTCGCGTCGAAGACGCCGGCGTTGTTGACCAGCGTGTCGATCCGCCCGAACCGCTCGAGCGCCGTCTCCACGACCCGCTGCGCCGTGGCCGGGTCGGTGATGTCCCCGGCCACCGCGGCCACGCCGGCGTCGTTCGCCTCGCGCACCGAGCGAGCCGTGGCCACGACCGCCCAGCCCTGCTTGCGGTAGCCCTCGACGATCGCCGCGCCGAAACCCTGCGAAGCCCCGGTGACCACGGCCACCTTCTGTGCACTGCTCATGATCCCATCCTCAGTAGTAGACCGGTTGTCTACCAACGACGGTAACCACCCGCCGAACCCGCCGCCACGAGGTACAGCCTCTCAGCCGGGAGGAAGCTCCTATCAGCGCCGCGCGTAGGGGTCGGTGGGCGGCAACCACGCACTGCCGTCCGCGGGAACGCCCTCGACGCCGGCGGTCAAGGCCTCGACGACCGCCCGCACGGCGGCGCGGTCGTCGCCTTTGCGGGTGACCAGCGACCAGGTCCAGTAGGGCGCCGGGCCCACGATCGGCCGGGCCACCAGCCCGGCCGGCAGCGGCGTGGTCTGCCCTTTCGGCGAGTTGACCACCGGCCGGTCCGCGCGGCGCACGTGCTCGAAGAACGCGGACCCGGTGATCCCGTTGTCCTCGGTCCGCACGACGAGCGCGCCGGTGTCCCGGCTGAACTGGCCGGCGTAGAGGTTCCACGACGCCCAGCTGACCGTGTCGGAGTCGACCAGGATCGCGGTGTCCGCCGCGGCCACCGGCGACGTGTCGGTGCCGGGCGACACGGCGTAGAGGCGGTCGGCACCGAGGAAGCGGGCGTCGAGGTCCTGGGCGGCCAGATCGGGCGTCTGGACCCAGCAGACGGCGACGTCGATGCTGCCGTCGGCCACCCGGCCGGCCTGGGCGTGCGACGGCATCACCCAGGGATCGACCTGCAGGTCCGCCACACCGGACGTGCGCCGGGCGAGGTCGGCGGGCAGCCAGTTGACGTACCCCAGCCGGACGGTCCCGGTACCGCGGAGCCGCCCGGCGAGCCGGCGCAGCTCGTCGGCCCCGTGCAGCAGCTCGCGGGCCTCCGGCAACAGCGACCGCCCGGCCTCGGTGAGGTCCATCCGGCGGCGGTCGCGGTCGAACAGGCGCACCCCGAGATCCCGTTCCAGCGCCTTGATCTGCTGGGACAGCGACGGCCCGGCGATGTGCAGCCGCTCGGCCGCCCGGCTGAAGTTCATCTCTTCGGCGAGGGTGACGAAGTACCGCAGCTGACGCAGTTCCACGCCGTCATCCTAGGTCCGGCCACAAAGGACGCTACCGCGCGCGCCCCAGTGCCCCGGTCAGCAGCACCATGCCCGCGCAGCCCCCGGCGACCACCACCATCGCGGTGCCCGGCGGCAGCCCGCCGACGAGCGCGACCCCGACGGCGCCGCCGGTCTGGCGCACGGCGTTGAGCACGCCCGCGGCGAGGCCCGCCTGGCCGGGCAGCGCGGTCATGGCCACGGACGTCATGGCGGGCATGGCCAGCGAGCAGCACCCGAAGACCACCGAGCAGGCGATGAGCAGCACCGGAGCGCGGTCCGGCGGCAGCAGCGCCAAGCCCGCCGATCCGGCCAGGGCCAGGAGACCGCCGGCCACGATCGGCCCGCGCGCACCGAACCGGTGCGTGAGCCGGCCGCTGAAGAACGCGTTGACGCCCACGACCAGCGTGAGCGGCACGAGCAGCAGCCCGGCGGCGAGCGCGTCGAGCCGCCAGACCCGCTGCAGGAACAGGGCGAGGCAGAACAGCGTGCCGTAGAGGCAGAAGTTGAACAGGCCGCCGATGAGCGTGGCGACGGCGAAGCCGCGGACCTTCAGCACCCCGGGCGGCAGCACCGGCGCGGGCACCTTCCGCTCGGCGGCCGCGAACCCGAGGCCCGCAGCGGCCCCGGTGCCGAGCAGGCCCAGCGCCGTCGCGTCGCGCCACCCCGCGTGTCCCGCCTCGATGAGCCCGGCGACGACGCAAGCCAGCGCGGCCGTGCCGAGGACCTGCCCGGCGAGGTCGAGCCGGGTGCGTTCGCGGGGCGTCGTCTCGGCGACGCATCGGCGGGTCAACACAAGGGTGACCAGCCCGACGGGCACGTTCACGGCGAACACCAGCCGCCAGTCGGCCAGCCCGACGGCGAGGCCGCCCAGCACCGGCCCGGCGGCGAGCCCGGCCCCGCTCATGCCGCCCCACACCCCGAGTGCCCGCGCCCGGGCCCCCGCGGCGGGGAACTGGTGGACGATCAGGGCGAGCGACGACGGCAGCAGCGCGGCCGCGCCCACCCCCTGCACGGCCCGCGCGGCGACCAGCCACGGCAGCGAACCGGCCGTGGCACAGGCCAGGGAAGCCAGGACGAACACGGCGGTCCCGGCTTCGAAGACGCGCCGGGCGCCCCACCGGTCCCCCGCCGCGCCCCAGGTGAGGAGGAAGGCGGCCAGCGCGACGGTGTAGGAGTCGACCACCCACTGCAGGGCCGCGGTCGACGCTTCGCCGAGCTCGGCCCCGATGGCGGGCAGCGCGAGGTTCACGATGGTCGCGTCGAGCGTGATCATCAGGAACCCGAGGCACACCGCGGCGAGCGCCAGGCGGCCCGGAGCCCGCTGTGCAGTCGAGGCGATCATGGCTTCGAGTGAACCCCGCGCACGCTTCGGCGGTCCACGAACCGTTTCCTCCCGGCCGGGAGGCACGGCCTCCCAGCCCGCTCCCGCCGCCGCTCGGCCTCGACCTGCGGCGTGCGCCGGGCCGCTCAGGTGGCGTCGGAGTCGATCGGCGCGCGCTCGCCCGGGCGCAGGGTGCGCGGCGCCGCCGTGGCCGGGGCCGGACCGTCGTCGAGGAGGTGGCGGCGCAGGGCCGCCCGGGGGTCGAATTCGCGCAGTGCCTGCAGGTCCTGCAACGGTTTGCGCAGCTGCTGGAACTCCGGGCCCAGCTCGGCTTCCAGCTGCTGCTGGGCTTCCGCGGCGAACCCGCGAACCCGGCGTACCGCGCGGACCGCCTGGCTCACCGCGCCGGGCAACCGCTCGGGCCCGAGGATGAACAACGCCGCCGCGAGCAGGATCACCAGGTGCTCCAGGCTGAGACCGAACACCACGCGACCTTAGCCGCGCCCCGCTTAGCGAACGCTGAGAACGCGACGGCCCGCGTTCCGGTGGATCGGCTCGAGAAAGCCGTCGCGGCCGGGCGGCACCATCGAGGCGCACTCGACCGGCACGCGGACGGCTTCGGCGGCCTCGATCACCAAGACGCGCGGCGGAGTCGGCTCGTCCACCCGCCGGCCTGAAGACAGCGCGGCCCCGGACCGGCGCGGCGCTTCCCCGTCGGAAGGTCCGCCGCGCGGTCAGGCCGTCTCCGGGAAGCCGAACATCGCGACCAGAGCGGGGTCGTGGAACTCGACCACCGCGGAGATGCCGGTCACCGTCGGGGTCAGCACCACGATGCCGTGGGCACGGAGGACCCCGCCGGCGTCCCGGTGGTACACGGCCGCGGCAGGCTGGCCGTTGGCGGTCGTGGGGCTCAGCCGCCAGTCGCCCGGCTCGCCGAGCACGTACGTGCCGAGCAGGCGGAGGCAGGTCGCCCGGCCCGCGTACCAATCGCGGAACGGGGTCGCCTCCAGGGTGGCGTCGGCGCGCAGCACCTGCTCCAGCAGGCGGGCATCGGAGCGTTCGAACGCGGCGATGTAACCCTCGAGCAGCGCCCGCGCCCGCCCGTCGGTCGGTTCGAGCACGTCCTCGGCCGGTGTCCCGAGGTCGTCGAGCCGGGCGCGGGCGCGCTGCAGGCCGCTCTTCACCGCCGCGGTGGTGGTGCCGAGGATCCGCGCCGTCTCCGGTGCGGTGAACGCCAGCACCTCGCGCAGGATGAGGATCGCGCGCTGCCGGGCCGGCAGGTGCTGCAGGCTGACGACCAGCGCGAGCCGGAGCGACTCGCGCGCGACCACCGCCGCCGCCGGATCGGCGACCCGGTGGTCCGGCACCGGCTCCAGCCAGGGCACCTCGCCCGGCGCAGCCTGGACCGGCGGCCGGTCGGGTGCGTCGCAGGCACCGGTCAGCCCCGAGGGCAGCACCCGGTTCCGGCGCGGCTCCAACGCGGTCAGGCAGACGTTGGTGGCGATGGCGTAGAGCCACGACCGGAGGGAGGAACGGCCCTCGAAGCCGGCGTAGGACCGCCACGCCCGGAGGTAGGTCTCCTGCACCAGGTCCTCGGCGTCGTGCGCCGAGCCGGCCATGCGGTAACAGTGCGCCAGCAGTTCGCGGCGGAAGCCCTCGGTGTCCGCCGCGAACCGGTCCCGGTCGCGTGCGGGCGCCGCCGCGGATCGCCTGCTTGCCATGCGTTGCTCCTCGTTCCCGGCCGGTCGCGTTCTCCCCCGGTACGACCGGCACGCCGGGCGAAAGGAATCGAAGCACAGGTCAGGCGTCCGCGGGCGGCCCGCCGCACGGTCATCCATCGTCGAGCCGGCGGATCGGGCCCCGTCAGCCGGGCGAGGGCGTCTTCCGATCAGCGCGGGCCTGCGGTCCCGGCAGCAAGGTGAACCGCGTCCCGGTGGCCGCGTTCACGGCAGCAGGGCCAGCTTGCCGACGGTCGCGCGAGCGGCCAGTCCGGCGAGGACCCCGGGCCCGTCGGCCAGGTCGTGCGCGACCGGGCGCGCCGGGGTGACGACGCCGGCGGCGACGAGCGCCGACAGCTCGCCCATGACCTCGCCGAAGATCCCGGGCGCGGCCTGGCTCAGCACGCCGAGGTTGAGGCCGACGACGTGCACCTGGTAGCGGTACACCAGCTCCCAGTTGGTGAGCGCGGCTTCGCCGCCCGCCAGCCCGTAGACGACCACCCGGCCGGTGACCGGCTTCGCCGCGGCCAAGCTCGCCGCGAACGTGGCGCCGCCGGCCGATTCCAGCACCAGGTCCGCGCCGGCACCGCCGGTCAGCCGCCGCACCTCGGCGGCGAGGTCGTCGTCGCGGGAGTCCAGGACGTGGTCGGCGCCCAGGGCCAGCACGGTCTCGTGCTTGGCCGGCGAGGCGGTCCCGACGACGATCGCCCCGTAGTGCTTGGCCAGCGTGACGGCGGCCTGGCCGGTCGCGCCCGCCGCGGCGTGGATCAGCACGGTCTGCCCGGCGGCGACCCGCCCGAGCGGCTTGAGTGCGGCGAGCGCGGTGGGCCAGTTCACGACCAGGCCGATGGCCTGCTCCGCGCTCCAGCCGGCCGGCACCGGCATCACCGCCGCGGCGGGCAGCGTCAGGTACTCGGCGAAGGCCCCGTCGCCGACACCGGCCACCCACGTCCCCGGCGGCGGGCCGGTCACCGCCTCACCCACCGCCACGACCTCGCCGGCCGCCTCGAAACCCGCCACGTACGGCGGCTGCGGCCCGTTTCCGAAGGTGCCGCAGGCTCGGGACAGGTCGGCGAAGTTGACCCCGGCGGCGGCGACCCGGACCAGGACTTCGTCCCGGCCGGGCCGCGGCACCGGCGCGTCGGTGATCAGCCGCATGTCCTGCGGGCCCTTCAGTGAGGTCTGCTGCAGGGCACGCATGGTGGCGGGAATGCTCACGGCTCTCGGCTCTCTTCCTCGAACGGCCACTCCGTCGGGCCGTCCGCTCGACAGGAAGACCGAAGTGGACGAGAAAAGGAATCGGCCGGCCGGGCACCCCTGCGCTCTACAGTGGACAGGTGCTGCGGTACATCGAGATGCCCGTCGCGTCCGCCACGGTGGGGCACAGGAACTTCTCGTACCGCACGTCCCGGTCGAGGGCCAGCTTGAGCCACGGGACGAGGGTGCGCGTTTCCACGGTGTTCGGCCGGGTCGCGAAGAGGTGGTCCACGCCCGTGATCTGCACGTAGGCCTTCTTCAACGCCGCCGGCAGGGTGGCGTACAGCTTGTCGAGGTACGCCGGGGCGACGACCGGGTCGCGCTGACCGGCGACGAACATCGTCGGCACCCGGTCGCCGGCCAGGTCGAGGTTGCCCACCGGTGAACCGGGCGCCAGCCCGACGGCCGACTTCGGCGACGGGCGCCGCAACGCCGCGAGCAGGGCGCCCGCGCCACCCGCGGAATGGCCGAGCACACTCAGCCTGGTCGCGTCGACACGGGTGCGCACCGGGCTCTTCCGCGTCAGGTGGTCGAGCGCCGCGAGCAGCTGCGTGGCGCGGGCGTCGGCGCTGTCGGTCCGGCTGGTGGTTTCGATCCCGATGACGACGGAGCCGAAGGACGCCAGCCGTGGGCCCATCCAAGCCTCTTCGTCGGCGAACCGGGCGGAGTAGCCGGGCACGATCGCGACCGCGCCCCACGTGCCCAGGCTCGTGTCCGTCGGGTAGTAGACGGACCCGCCGTTGAACCCGTTGCCCGGCGGCACTGTCGCCTGCGCCGTCGCGAACGGCCCGTACGGCGCCGCTACGCTCGCGAGGGCGGGGTCCGGTCCCGCTGGTGGGGATCGGCCGCGGCGGACACCGGCGCCGTCACCGTCACTCGCCCCCAGGGCCACGCCGACTTCGGCGAACAGCCAGTTCACGTTCTTGGAAAGCGCTTTCCGGGGAATTGAAAGTTCCAGACGCCGGTGGGTCCCGAAAGCCGTCGCCGCCGCCTACCCGCGGCCGCTCAAGAGCGTGATTTCGCGGTGCAGCTCGGCGACGTGCGCTTCGCTCTCCGGCTTCATCAAGACGCTGCGCAGGATCCGGCCGCGGGGAACGTCGTCCCGGACGTGGTGGCCGCGGCGGGCCAGGTCGTCGGCGGTGACGGTGTAGGTGGCGACGAACAACGCCTCCGCCGGAGGGCGGCGCATCCCGGCGTCGAGCACGTGGGCGCTGACGCGGTCGATCTCCGACAGCGTCTCCCGGTCGGGGAAATAGCTGACGATGTCGAGCTCCGGCGGCTGGAACACCGCCAGCTCGGCACCGGCGCCGATGAGGTCGGCCCACGCCAGCGCGGCGCGGCGCCCCGGCCGCAGCACCGCACCGAGCCCGTCCGGGGTCAGGGGCAGCACCTTCGACGTCAACCACAGCGCGGCGGCCGCGGCGCCGGCGCGGGAGCACTCCAGCGAGATCTCGCCGAGGTGCAGCTCGTCGGACGTGAAGTAGGTGTACGGCGAATCGTGCAGGTAGTGCCGGGCCACCGCGGGGTCGCGGAAGAGCACGGCGCCGCAGCCGTAGGGCTGCAGCCCGTGCTTGTGCGGGTCGATGACCACCGAGTCGGCGTCGGCGATGGCGCGGAACGGTGCCGAGGCCACACCGTCGGCGGTGTCGTCGGCGATGAGCCGGAAGAACCCGCCGTAAGCGGCGTCCACGTGCACCCGGGCGCCGTACCGGCGGGCGAGGGCGACGATCTCGTCGACGGGATCGACCGCGCCGAGCCCGGTCGTCCCGGTGGTGGCGACCACCGTGCCGACCCGCCCGGTGCGGAGCAGGTCTTCGAGCGCGTCCGGGTCGAGGCGCCCGGCCGCGGTGGTGGCCACCGGAACCGCCTCGACACCGAGCAGGTGGCTCATCCGCCCGTGGGTGTAGTGGGCGTCGGCGCTGTGGGCGATCGCCTTGTCCGGGTGCGTCTGCCGGGCGACGAACAGCGCTTCCAGGTTCGCGATCGTCCCGCTGCTGGTCAGGTGCCCGAGGTGCTGCGGCAGCCCGAACATCGCCGCGAGGTCCGCGACCACTTCCTTTTCCATGGCCGCGGTGGCGGGACCGCCGTCGAGGGCGTGGTTGTTCGGGTTGATCAGCATCGCGCTCAGGTAGCCGGCGACCGCGGCCGGGTGGGGCGGCTTGAGCATCTGCCCGGCGTAGCGGGGGTGGAAGAACGGGTAGTTGTCCCGCAGGCGCCGGTGCAGCTCCGCCGTCGCCTCCCGGAACCGGTCGATCGGCACGTCCTGGGACGGGTGCGGGTCGTAGCCGCCGTACTCGGACATCCACGCCCCGACGTCGCGGACGGCGTCACCGAGCACCGCAGCGAGCTCCGCGAACCCGGCCGGCCCCGCACGCAGGACACCATCGTCTCGGTTCATGGCGGGGCGGCTCCCTGATCGCTGTGGATTGACAATGATCGTTACATAGCCGGACGTCGTGCCGCTCACCGCCACCGAGCGCCAGGTCATGCGCATCGTCGACCTCGACCCCGGCTAGGTCCTGCGCAGCGCCTGGTCGGAACTGCTGGCCGGCCTGCTCGGGGACATCGACAGAAGCACGATCACCCGCCGCGACCGGACTCTCGCCCACCTCGAGCAGCGGTTCGCCGGACACGATCGTCCTTCGCCGGCTTGATCAGGTCACTCGGCGCGGTGGCGCCCCAGATCCAGCGACCACGTCGGCACCGCGCCCTGCGCAGCCGACCCGCCGGGCATGACGACATCACCTTCCGCGCCAGTTCCGGCTTCCGGAGACGTCCGCGCCACGAGCATTGCCCCCGCCGTACCCGGGCAACGGGGGCTCGAGCCTCCGGACCCGCCGTCCGGCTGGTCACCGCTGACCCGGTCGGCGTAATCCGTCAGTTTCTGCCCGGAGTGCGGCGGGACGGTGTTAACTTCCGTCCGTCATCCGCTCCCGAGCGAGGTGGTCGAGTCACTGTGACACTGCAGACGGACAAGTTCGCCGCCTACCTGCGCATGCTCAAGGACCGCAGCGGGCAGGGCTATGAACGGCTCGGCAAGCAGGCCGGGGCCAGTGGCTCCAGCCTGCACCGGTACTGCTCCGGCAAGAGCGTCCCCGCCGACTACCGCGTCGTGCACTCGTTCGCCAAGGTCTGCGGCGCCTCCCCGGCGGAACTGCGCGAACTGCACCAGCTGTGGGCCCTCGCCGACGCCGGCCGCGTCGACGACGCGGAGCAGGCCGGGTCCGCGACCGGGACCGAGGCCGAGGCCGACGTCGCGCCGCCACGCCGTCGGCGCGCCTACGCCGCGACGGCCATCGCGGTCGTGGTGCTGCTGGCGGGCGGGCTGGTGTGGCTCACCTCCGACGCGTCCGCACCGGCTGCCGGCCGGTACGCCGACCGGATCCTGTTCTCGGCCGCCTGCCGGCCGCCGGTGAGCATGGGGCAGCACGACGAGTGCGTCACCGAGGTGCAGAACCTGCTGGTCGCGGCCCGAGGACGGCTCTCGGTCGACGGCTCGTTCGGCCCCGAGACGCTGCGCCGGGTCACCGCGTTCCAGGTGCTGGCCGGCCTGCCCGCCCGCGGCGTGGTCGACGAAGCGACCAAGACCGCGCTGTACGACCACCGGACCAGCATGGCGACCTGGTCGACGGCCATGGTGGAGCAGCGGATCCGGGCCGTGTTCACCGAGACGCCGGACACCGCGGTCGCGATCGCCCGCTGCGCCTCGTTCCTCGATCCGCTGTGGGTGCTGCCGAACACGAACGGCAGCCGCAACTGGGGTGTCTTCCAGATCTCCGACGCCCGCCTGCTGGAGCTGGGTGGCTCGCCGCGGCAGGCGTTCGACCCGGTGTGGAACATCGACGCGGCGCACCGCCTGTGGAGCGCGCACCACGACTTCCACGACTGGCCGGCCTGCTCGGCGGCCCTGGCGAACCAGCAGCCGCACTGAACCCACGGCTGACGCCGGAAACCCCGCGCGGTTTCCGGCGTCAGTCCCCCAGTGGTGATCAGACCGTGCCGTTCTCCCACCACCACGAGCGGCCGAGGTCGGCCCGGCTGTCCACGTGCTGGTGATCGGTGTTGTAGGTCTCCAGGCCGGAGAACCCGCAGGTCTCGGCCTTCTGGTAGACGGTCTTGTTGGCCACGCCCGGCACGTTCAGGTCGGCCGCGGTGCCGTAGAGGTGCATGCTGTCGCTGGCGCCGCCGATCGCCGCGTTGTGCGCGATGCTGCGGAAGCCGGAGTTCACCGTGATCGGCTTGTTGCCGAGCTTCTTGCGCAGCGCCTCCAGCTTGTACATGCAGCGGCGGGCGTTCTCCTTGGCGGTCGCCGCGCTGACCTTGCCGCCGTTGAAGGTGCCGCTGTCGCGGTCGGTGAACTCGCTGAAGTTGAAGTGGACGGTGGACCCGTCGCTCTGTTCCAGCGCGTTGAGCGCGGCCTGGGTGGCCGGGCCGACCTGGGCGTCCGCCCCGAGGCCGTAGGCCGCCTGGAACCGGCGGACCGCGGCCGCGGTGCCGGGGCCGAACTCGCCGTCGACGGAGACGCGGCTCTGGCTGGCGTGGTCGGCCGCCCAGCCCGCCACCCGGATCTGCAGCTCGGTGACGTCGGCGCCGGTGTTGCCCTCGACGAGGGTGCGGGACCACGAGTACGCCTGGGCGGTGCCGGACAGCAGCAGCGGGCTGACCGCCGCGGCCGCGCCGAGCACCACCGCGCCGCGGAGCACCGTGCGGCGGCTGAGGGGAAGAGTCATTCCTGTCCTTTCCTAGCGGGGATTTTCAGCGGTTGGCGAGCCGGTCGAGGTCGGCCTGGGTGCCGTTGAAGACGTCGCCGGTCGCCGGCGCGGGGATGCCGTCGGGGATCGCCGCGTCGGTGTACTGCCACATCAGCCAGGTCTTCGACCCGGCGGGCAGCGCCGGCTGCGTGACGGACTGGCGGTAGTCGGCGAGCTGCATCGGGTAGGCCGAGAGCGCCGTCGTGCCGCCGAGACACGCGTCGAGGAACGACTTCTGGGTGTAGATGATCGGGGTCCGGCCGAACGCCGCCTGGACCTTGTCCAGCCACGCCTTGACGTCGGCGACGGTGACGTACGGCGGGCAGCCGCCGGAGCCGTCGTCCTTCCACTCCAGGTCGAACACGGGCGGCAGGTCACCGGCGCGCTTGCCGGTGTACCCGGTGGCCTTCACGGCGGCGATGAACCGGTCGGCCTGCGCACCGCCGGTGCCGGCCGCGGTGCCCGTGTAGAAGTGGTACGGCCCCACGGCCAGTCCGGCGTTGCGCGCGGCGGGCAGGTCCGTGGCCAGGTACTCGTCGGTGACGTTCAGGCCCCGGGTCGCCTTGACGGTCGCGAACTCCACCCCGGACGCCTTCACCGCGCCCCAGTTGATCGGCGCGCCCCCGGGGTGCTGGTACTTCGCCGTGTCGACGCCGTCGATCGGGTGCCCGGCGGGCTTGGGCGGCACGCAGTAGGCGTTGCGGCTGGACCAGTCGGCGACCTTCGCCCAGGTGGTGGGCCCGGCGACGCCGTCGGCACTGGCGTTCACGCAGTGCTGGAACTCGATCACCCGGTTCCGGGTGCCGGCCCCGAACTGGCCGTCGACCGTCAGCGGCGGGTAATGGCCCGGCTCCATGGCGAGGTTCAGCCGGCACTGGAGTTCCTTCACGTCCGTGCCGCTGGACCCGCTCTGCAGGGTCGGGCGCGCGGTGGACAGGCCGCACACGACGCTCTGCGCGGCCTCGGCCGTGCCCGGGGTGGCGCACTTGCGCGGGCGCGCGGACCAGGAGTTGAGCGCCGCCCACGTGTTCGGCCCGATCTGGCCGTCCACGCTCAAGGCGGCGCACTTCTGGAACACGCGGACCCGGGCGTCGGTCGCCGGGCCGAAGGAGCCGTCCGCGCCGATCGGCGTGTACCGGCTCGCCTTGGTCGCCAGGTTCAGTTCGCACTGCGCCTCGGCGACCGCGTCGCCGGTCGCACCTTGCTTCAGGGTGGGCTGGGCCGTGGTGTGCCCGCACACCGCAACGGGTTCGGCCGCGACCGCGGCTGCGGCGGGGAGCACCAGCAGCACGGCGACGACCAGAGCGAGTCTCTGCATGGCGAGAAGGCTGGCAGCGTCCACCGGCGGCGTCGCCCTTCGACGGCCGACCCGGGACACCGGGACGGTCCCACCCCACCGGACCAGCGGGAACGCCACCGCGGTGGGACACGGCTGGGACACGGCTGGGCCACTGCTGGGCCACTGCTGGGCCACTGAGGCGGCCTCCGCCACGGCCGAACCCGCTCGCCGCCGGGCATCCGCGAGCTATCCGCCCGTGCAGTTTTCCTGTCCACCCGTGCACCCGGGTGGGTCGCTCTTCTCAACGCGGCGGGCATTGGCCAGGATGGACGTCTGGGCGGCGAGGGAGGACCTCTTTCCATGGCGACTGTGCGCAACGAGGCCGATGCGCGGCGGCAGCTGCGCGCGGAGCAGCGGCACGAGACGGACGAGCTGGTCATCGCGGAGCCGGTGGCCACCGCGAGCCCCGTCGGCATCGAACTCCACTACGACGGCGTCGACGACGTCAAGAGGGCGATCGACGAGCGCTACGACGAGCTGAGCCGGCACCTCGAAACCGCCCGCGCCCTGGACACCGACCTGGCCAACGGCAAGGGACCGGTCGCCCACTGGATGCGCCGCTCGTTCGCGGTGCGCGGCGGCGCCGGGGCCGGCGGGGTCCAAGCCGCGCTGCAGTCTTACCTGGCCGAGCTCGCGACCCTGCGGCAGACGCTCGACACCGTCGTGACGATGCACCAGGGCAACGACGAAGAGGCCGCCGCGGTCCTGCCGACGGGGGACGCCGATGCCTGAGTTCCACTCGACGCACCACGCCCCGACCGCCCGCCAGCGGGCGAAGGCCCGGCGGGTCCGCCGGGAGAAGGCCGTCAACGACCGCGAAGCCACGTTCGGCCGGATCAACTGGGACAGCTACGAGCACCGCGAACTGTGGGACATGGTGCAGTCGGCCGTCCCGGCTGAACTCGGCGAGCACGCGGCCTGGTGGAAGGAGGTGGCCGCCGGCGTCACCTCCGCGACCGAAGAGGTGTCGGCGCTGGTCGGGAAGCTGCAGGAGTCGTGGCAGGGGCCGTCGGCCGACCAGGCCGCGACGTCGGTGGACCGGCTGACCGGCTGGGCGGCGACGGTGGGCGAGAACGCCCGGCGCGTCGGCTCCGGCCTCGACACGTACACGTCGGTGGTCAGCGAAGCCCGGCACCGGATGCCCGAGCCGGTGCACTACTGGGCCGAGCGGTGGTTCCGGCAGGGGTATGCGGTGAAGCGGCTCGACGGCCCCGAGGGCACGTACATGCTGGACCAGCTGCTCGACGACAAGCTGCCGACGAAGAAGGAAGCCGACGACGCCAAGGCCGCGGCCGTCCGCGTGATGGAACAGTACGAGAGCGCGAGCCACGAAGTCCGCCACCGCCTGCCGCCGGAGTTCGACACGGCCCCGCCGGTGACCGCCGGCTCCGATCCGCGGCCGCCGGTGGCCCGGACCCCGCCCGCGCCGCCGGTCCCCCGCGATCCGGCCCCGCCCGTGCCCCCGGCGCCCCGCAATCCGGCACCCCGCGATCCGGTCCCCCGCGATCCGGTCCCCACGTCCGACGACGGTTCCCACGACGGGCCGGGCGCCGGACCGGACGACTCGACGTCGACGGCGTCCGCGCTGCCGCCCACGTTCACCGGCGCCGGGTTCCCGGGCGCGCTCGACGGGGTCATCGGCGCCGCCGGGCCGGGTTCGGCGACTGGTGCCGGCTCCGGTTACGGTTCCGGCTTCGCGGGCGTTCCCGGAACGCCGGGCTTCGGGACGCCGGGCTCCGGAACGCCGGGCTCGGGGACGCTCGGCGAAGGCGGCCGGGCCGGAGCGGGCCGGTTCGGAGCCGGGACATCGGGCTTCGGACCGGGCGGGACGAGCGGCCGCGGCGCGGCGGGCGGGTACGGCATGTACCCGCCGGGCCAGGGCGCGCAGCGCGAGGAGGACACCGAACACCGCGACAAGTACGCCAAGGGCTACGACCTGCTCGACGACCTCCCGCCGGCGTATCCCCCGGTGTTCGGCCAATGACCGGCTTCCACGCCGACCCGGCGGCGCTGGACGCGTTGGCGCGGCGGCTGGAGGACGCGGCGGACGAGTACCGCTCGGCCGCGGACTCTCTGGCGGCACCGGAGAACCTCGGCCCGGGCCCGGTCTCGGCGGCGCTCACCGCGCTGACCGGCGAGTGGTCCGGCAGGATACGGGCGGTGGAACGCGACTTCGCCGGCGCGGCGGCGGGTGTCCGGACAGCCGCGAAGGCTTACCGGACGACGGATACCGCGGCGGCCGAGGAGCTGGGCCGAGCCGATGGCTGACCGCAATCGCGCCGCGAACGCCGCCCGCCGACCGACCCGCGCGCCCAGCGGCTCCGCGCACCGCCGACCGAACCCGACCGAACCGACGGCCGACCGGAACCCCCAGCCCAGCAGTCCCGCGCACCGCCGACCCACCCGCGCGCACAACAACCTCGCGCACCACCGACCGGGCCGCGTCCATGGCTGACTTCCGCGGCCTCGGCTTCGACCCGGTCCCCGGCAGCCCCGATGCCGTGGCCGAAGCCGCCCGCCGCTGCGCCGTCACCGCGGCTCAGCTCCAGGAAATCCCGTCCCCCGGCAGGATTCCCGAGTGGGCCGGCCGGTCCGCGCAGGCACTCGCGGACCGCGCCGACCGAGCCGCCGCCGGCCTGGCCGCCACCCGCGAAGCCCTCCGCGCCGCCGCCGGTGTCCTCGAAGGCTGGGCCGGCACCCTCCTCGCGAACCACCGCCGGGCCGAAGACCTCGACCGACGCGCCGCCGCCGCGCGCCGAGCCGTCACCGCCGCGCGCGACGATGTCGAACAAGCCGAGACCGAAGCCCAGTTCTCCCCGGCCGCCCGGCCGAACCTCGCCGCCGCCCGCGCCCGGCTCGCGGCCCGCCAAGACGACCTCGACCACGTTCTCGCCGAAGCCCGCGACCTGGAACGCGCCCACCGCGCCGAAGCGACCCGCGTCGCCGAGCGGCTCAGTGCCCTCGGCGACGGCTCCCCCGTGCCGGCCGCACCCGGCTCGGCCGGAATCACCACCCACCTGGAGACCTTCTCGACCGTCGGGCGCGAGCTGGGCGTGACCGTCGCGAAGACCTCCGCCGTGCCGGTCACGCCGCCGCCGGGAGCCGTCGGCGCCTTCGCCGCCGCACTGGGTGGCCGGTGAAACTGCCCGCCGTGCCGGGGATCACCCCGGTGAACCTGGACTCCCCCGAGCGCACCACCGCCGAGCTGCACGCGCTGATGGCCCGCCTGCGCGGCCCCGACGCCGCCCGCGACCTCGGCCTGGAGGCCGCCGCCATCCAGTGCGCGGAAATCGCGCACGAGCAGCGGGCCGGGCTGCTGGCTCTCGTCGAACACCGCGACGCCGATCCCGCGCTGCTCATCGCCGGGATCGTCCCGGTCGACGGCCCGATCGACGAGGCCGCCGACCTCGGCCGGTTCATCGTGGACACCACCCCCGGCATCCGCGAGGTCAGCTCCGCGCGGACCGGCCGCGGCTACCCGGTGGTGATCGTCGAGCGGATCGGCCTGTCCGGCGCGCAGCTGCAGGCCGTCGTGCTCGACCCGGACCGGCCGCGCGCGGCCGTGTTCACCCTGCACTCCCCCGGCGGCCGCGGCTGGCTGGAGGTCGCCGGCCTGGCCGGGACGCTCGTCGCCGGCGTCGACCTCACCCCCGCAGCGCCCGCTCCCGGAACTCGCGCGGGGTCCGGCCGGTCGCCTGGCGGAACGTCCGCGAGAAGTGCGGGGCGCTGGTGAACCCGCAGTCCCGCGCGATTTCCGCGATCCCGCGCGCCGCTTTCGCCGGGTCGGCCAGCAGCGCCTTCGCCCGCTCGACCCGCAGGCCTTTCAGCCGTTCCGACACGCCTTGGCCGTCGTCGAACAGCTGGTACAGCCGCCGACGGGAGATGTACAGCGCTTCGGCGATCTTGTCCGCGCTGAGCGACTGCTCACCGAGGTGCGCGCGCATGTACTCGAGTGCTTCACGCCTTCGCGCCGCCAAAGCGTCGACGCGGTCGAGTTCGACGCGCAGCGCGCTCCGCAGCACCAGCTCGGCCAGGCCGAGCAGGTGGTGGGCGAGCCCGTGCGGGTCGAGCCGCGGACCGGCCGCCACGACGTGGGCGACGGCGCCGGCGAACAGCGAACGCAGCGGCGCGTCGACCTCGACCGGCCGGAACATCAGCGGCCGCAGTTCGGCGAAGGAGATCGACAGCTTCGCCGCGGCGACGGTCAGCATCACGACGCCGGACGGCTGCAGGTGCAGCGTCGCGTCGGCGAACGTCAGCTTCGCGCCGGACCCGGCGACCGCCCGCGGGACGGGACAGCGCAGCAGCAGCTGGACGTCCTCGGGGTCACCGCGGCCGCCGAGGATCGCGGCGCGCGCGGCGGCCGCCCCGGACGCGCGGACGACGAGGTACCCGCTCGCGGGGACGTCCATCGACTGCGGCTCGGCCATCGGCACCATCGTGCCGGACGCCGGCCGCTCGGCACGGGAAGGGGGACCATGGCGCGGCGCACCGCGACGGCGGCGGGAGTGATCCTGTCGCATCTGGAATTCGATCTCCTCTGGGAGGACCTGGGGCCGGGCGGGCCGCCGCCGTACCCGTTCGACGTGCCGTCGCACGGCGCGACCCACGCCGAACGCGACGACCTGGGCGTCCGGGTCTTCGCCGGCCTCGCCGACGCGGGATTCGCCGACGGCGACGACGTCGACCCCGAGCTGGCGGACCTGATCGTGCTGCTGGGCTCGCCGACGTCGAGCATCGACGGGGTGGTGCTGGGTGAAGCGCCGTGGCGGCTGCTCGCCGCGGCGCGGGACGGCGCCGGCGTGCTCGCCGTCCTGGACGACCGCGACCTGGTGCTGGAGCCGGTGCGGCCGGGCGACCTGGTCCTGGCGGTGGCCCGGATGGTGGGCGACGCCGAGGCGGGCCCGGGTGACCAGCTGCGGCTGCCGCGTGCGGCGTACTCGGCGGCGATGGACGCGTACGCGCGCAGCGGGTACGACGCGTTCGAGCGGGCGCTGAGCACGGCCGGGATCACCGGCCGCGCGGTCCGTCCCCTGGCCACGCTGGTGACGGCGCAGCGGTATTCGGCCGGCCAGCTGGCGGCGACGGGCCCGGCGGGGCGGAGCCCGGTGCTGGCGTGGTTCGACACGGCGGCGGGCCGGTACGCGGTGACGCCGGAAGACGTGGCGGGCGAGCCGTGGGTGACGGTGACCCCGGCCGACGGCGTCTGGCTGGCCGACCGCCTGGCGCGCTTGGCCGACGACGTCCGCGGCTAGCCGTCACGTCGCCCAGGTCGCCGGGACCAGGGAGTCCTCCTCGGGCTCCGGTGGGCGGTCCCATCGCGCGGCCGGCGCGGGCTCGTCCGGCAGCAAGTCCCCCAGCAGCTCGCGGCCCTGCCCCAAGGCATCCGCGCCCGCCTCCGCGGCCAGCCTCCGGATCAGCCCGGCCAGCTCGCCCGGCGACTTGTCCAGTGTCCACCGGTCGAACCGCAGGTCCACCAGCGCGCCGTGCAGGTCGACCACGACCGACACGCCACCAGCCGCCGCCGAAGCGCGGATCGCGGCCAGCCGAGCGCCGTACCCCGGCTCCGGGGCCGCGAGAGCGTCGTCGGCCAGCTCGAGTGCCGTGCGCGAGCCGTTCACTGGGCCCGCCAGCTCTCCGGAGTGGTCTCTTCCGCGGCTTCTCCGGGCTCGGGCAGACCGAGGGCGGCCACGCCGTCCCGGAGGTGCCACAGGGAGGCTGTGGCCCGCGCCGAAGCGGCCGCCGTCAGCAGCAGGATCCGGCGCGCCAGCTCGTCCGGCTCCAGCCGCAGCGCCGCGGCCTCCAGCGTCAGCTCCTGCAGCGCCCCGCCGGGGGCGACTTCGACGGCGACCGTCCGGTCGGCGGCTTTTCCGGTGATCACGGGTGGACCCCTCCGTAGAACGTCGACGCCGAGAGCGGGTGCGTGTTCCGGCGGACGGCGTCCCCGGAGTTGCCCTCGATCAACGTGACCTGGTCTCCTTCGACCTTCTCGACGATGCCGATGTGCGTGCTCGTCGACGTGCTCTGCGGGCCGGTGCCGAAGATCAGCACGTCCCCGGGCTTCGCTTCGTGCAGCGAGTGCTTGCCGTAGGCGTGCCCGTTGCGCTGGCCCCAGTGGTAGACGTCGCCGCTGAAGGGCAGGACGGGGATCTGCACGCCGGCCTTGCGCCACATCGCGGTCGCGAACGACGAGCACCACGCGGCGGTCGGACCGTAGGGGTTCCGGTTGCTGCCCGGCGGGTTCTCCCGCGTGCCCAGTTCCTTTCGCGCCGCGTGGACGATCTCCGTGCCCCGCCCCGAAACCGCCTTCGCGGGCACTGTCTTGTCCACGACGCGGTCGTGGGCGAGGTCCTTCCGCAGCTCGTGCAGTTTCTTCGCCGCCGCCTTGAGTTCCGCGTCGACGTGCCGCAGGGTCGACGCCGACTGCCGGGTGTACCGCGGTGCCAGATCGGCGGCGTGCCCGACAGCCCGCATCAGTGCCGCCGGCGTCCCGGCCGCGACACCGGCGTCGAGAACCTGCTTGGCCTGGTCGGTGTACTCGTCGACCAGCCGCTGCACGGCCGTGTGCCCGCTGTCCACTGTGGACGCCACGTGCGCGACGACCTTCTCCGCCGCCGCACCGGCCGCACCGGTGGTCCGCAGCTCCTTCGTGAGCTTCGCGCTGTGGTGGCGGAAACCGTCGGCACCGCGGCCGTGCCAGTGTTCCAGGACCGTGGTGCTTTCCTTGTGGTAGGCGTCGTGCTGGGCGTCCAGCGCGGCCGCGACCCGGTGCAGGGCGTATTCGGCACGGACGGCGTCTTCGGCCTTCCCGGCGAGCTTGTTGCGGTGCGCGATGAGGTCCTTCGCGAAGGAGCGCGCAAGCGCGGCGGTGTCCATCTCAGCCCTTCCCGTTCAGCGCGGCGGCGGTGGCCGTCTCGTGGTCGCGGTAGGACTTCGCGGCCTTCCCGGCCGCCGACGCGAGCCCGTCGGCGTGCGCGCCGACGCCCTTGACCTGGCGCTGCAGCGCCAGGCCGAACCCGGCCAGCGCGTCGGCGAACCCCGACTCCTCGCCGATCTTGCCGAAGCTGTCGCGGGCGATCTCGCGGACGTCTCGCAGCCGGCCGGTCGCGGTGCCCAGCGCGTCGGCGACGTGCCGGGTCCGGTGCACGTAGGAGTGCAGCACTGCGTCGTCCACCCGCAGCGGGCCGCCACCCGGGCTCGCCCCACCACCGCCGCCGGTCTTCCGGTGGTGCGTCGTGACGTCGTGAGCGGCCTCGCGCGCGGCGGTCAGGTGGTGCTTGTACGCCCCGTTCGTGTATGTCGACCAAGGCGTGAAGTCGTGGCCGTCACCCGAGATGCGGTTCGCGACCCGCGCGTTGGTACCGGGGTCGAACAGCTGGTCGTCGGACTTCAGGTGGTACAGCCGGCGCCGTTCGGGACCGAGCGCGCCCAGCATGTTGATCTGCCAGAGGCCGTAGGAGTCGTCCGGCGGGGTGGCGTTGTGCGCGGTCGTCCGCCCGCCGGACTCGGCCAGCGCGACCGCGACCGCGGTGGTCAGGCCCTGGCCGCGGAACCCGGCCGTGTAGGCGTGCCGGGCGATCTGCTCGGCGCTCAGCTTCGTCATGGTCCGACCTTGCCGGTCGGGACGACCGATCCGGTAGGCGCGCTGCACGCAGGGACAACCCGGGTGCACGCGCGGCTCGGCCGTCGGCCGCGAAGACCGTCACCCCGTAGCCGGGGGGTGCACGTCGATGACGCGGTGCTCGCCGGTTTCCAGCTGTTCCGGATCGCGGACGAACGTGCTGATCTTCTCGGTCTTCCGCGGTGGCCGGTCGTTGGCGATCAGCACCGCCATCCACGGCAGCGGGACGGAAACGGCCAGCACGGCCAGTGCCAGCCACCACGTGTCGTGGAAGACCCCGGCGAACACCAGGCACGGGATCCGGCACGACATCATCAGCAGGTACTTGCGCTTCCGCGCGGCGAGCTGCGCCTCCGGCGAGGAGGCGGCCCCGGTGATCAGCACCGGGGCACCGGTCGTGGTCATGGTCATCCCTTCCCGCCGCGAGCCCACCGCATACCGCGCCCGCGGCCGCACAAACGCCGGAACAGTCCCGCTTCCGCTCAGCGGAGGTCTGAGCGGGGTCGACCTGCGAGCGGAAGCGGGAGAACGAGGCCGGTACGGGGGTCGCCTCGCGGCGAACGGCACGACACGGCTCCAGCCGGACTGGTATTCCGTGAAAGCAAGGAGTGAGGCCCGGGGACACCGCCGTACCGACACCTCGTTCAACGTCCGGCGGCAGCCGGTGTTCCGGCCGGCGGACGTGACGTCCGTCGCGCGCCGCGTCCGGTCGGTAGGGTTCGAGTCGGAACGGGGCAGGCGCGGAAGGATGCGGATGGGCAGCAGGTCACTGGATCAGCAAGAGGTCGTCCAGCGGGTGGACGAGGTCACCAGCGCCCTCGACCGGCTGACGGGCGCCCTCGAGCAGGAGGAAGAGCTGCCGGTGGTCCTGCAGCGGCTGTGCCACCAGGTGGTGCACGCGGTGCCCGACACGGAGCTGGCCAGCATCACGCTGCTGCGCGACGACACCCCCTACACCGTGACCTCCACCGGCGACCGCGCCCGCCGCATCGACCAGGCCCAGTACGACACCGACCAGGGCCCGTGCCTGGAAGCCGCCCGCACGGGCGAGGTCCAGCGCGTCAAGGTGCACGAAGCCGCCGAGCGATGGCCGGAGTTCGCCGCGGCCGCCGGGGAGGCCGCCGTCGCCAGTTACCTGTCCGCGCCGCTGTTCATCGACCGCGAATACCAGGGCTCGCTGAACCTCTACGGCACCGGCGGCGAGGGGTTCGACAGCCTCGACGAGGCACTGCTCGAGCTCTACACCACCGCCGCGGAAGCCGCGCTCGGCAGTGCGCGCCGCTACCGGACGGCCCAGGCCACCGTCGGTCAGCTGCAGGTCGCGCTGAGCACCCGCGCGGTCATCGACCAGGCGAAAGGCATCCTGATGGCCCTGCACCGCATCACCGCCGAGGAAGCCTTCGACCTGCTCGTCACCCAGTCCCAGCAACGGAACGTGAAGCTGCGGGAAGTCGCCGAACAGTTCGTCACCAGCGTCGTCACCAGCCCGAGCTGAACCGGATATCCTGGAGGCTCGCGCGGATCCGATGCAGACACTCGGACGGGAACGGGCAGATGAGCACGACTACCGAACCTCACGACAGCGGGCAACGCACGGCCAGACCCGAGGTGGTCACCGTGCGGGCAGCCGGCGACCACCTCGACGCCCGGGCGGCCGAACGGCTCGTCGCACCACTGGCGGCCGCCCCCGCGGCGGCCACGTTCGTGGTCGACCTCTCCGCTGTCACCCACCTGACCCTCGAAGCCGCGAGCGCGCTGGTGCAACTCACCCGGCGCTGCCGGGCCGAAGACCGCCCGTTGCGGTTCACCGCATCGAGTGCCGTCCGCCGGAAGCTGGCCTTGCTGGGCCTGGAGACGGTGGTCCCGCTCCAGCCGTCGTCGTGACCGGCACGGCGCAGCCGAGCCCGGTGGCGGAGGCCGCACAAACTATGCTGAACCGGTGATCGACCCGCCCGGAGACGATGGATCGCCCAGGCTGGCCACTTCTGTCACGTACGAGGCCGGCGTGGCGTTGGTGAGCGTGTCCGGGGAGATCGACCTCGGCACGGCTCGCGCGTTCGCCCGGCGCCTCGAGACGACGCTCACCGGAGATCCCGTCGGGGTCATCGCCGACTTGCAGGGGGTCGCTTTCCTCTCCTCGGCCGGGCTGGCCGCGTTGCAGATCTTCGCCGCAGCGGCCGAAGCGGCCGGCGTCGCTTTCTGCCTGGTGAGCGACCACCGCACGGTGCTTCGCCCGCTGCAGCTGACCGCCCTCGACCGCGGGATCACCATCCGGCCGACCGTCGCCGAGGCCCGCACCTGGCTCACCGGCCGCTCCTGAGCCCACCGGCCGTTGGCCCGAAAGTGTGACGACGTCATCGAGGGCTAGGCTGGCTGACCATGCGCGAAGGCTTCCAGAGTGACTTGCAGCGCCTCACCGCGCAGCTGGCCGAGATGTGCGACGCGGCGGCGGCCGCCGTCCGGCACGCCACCGACGCGCTCGTGCACGCCGACCTGGTGCTCGCCCAGCAGGTCATCACCGACGACGACGCCATCGACGCCCAGCGCGCCCGCTGCGAAGAAGACGCCTACGCCCTGCTGGCGTTGCAGGCCCCGGTCGCCGGCGACCTGCGCCGCGTCCTGGCCGTCGTCTACTGCGCCGAAAAAGTCGAGCGGATGGGCGACCTGGCCGCGCACATCGCCGACACCGCCCGCTTCGCCCACCCCGAACCCGCCGTCCCCGGCGACCTCATGCCCACGTTCGAGCGAATGGGCCGCCTCGACGCGGAAATGGCCGAACGCGTCGCCACCCAGATCCGCACCGGCGCCGACGGCTTCGCCGAACTCCGCCAAGCCGACGAAACGGTCGACACGCTCCACGCCGACCTGCTGTCCGCCATCACCGGCGGAGACTGGCCGCACGACCAGCGCGCCGCCGTCACCGCCGCCCTCACCACCCGCTTCTACGAACGCTTCGCCGACCAAGCCGTTTCCGTCGCCAAACGCCTCGACTTCGCCAACACGGGCGACCTCCCGGAGTAGCGGCGCCGCTTCACCCGGCCGGACCTCGACCGGCTGCTGACGTCGTGGCCGGAGGGCGCACCCCGCCGGTTGACCGGAGCACATATCGGCTTGCCGCCTCGTGGAAGCGGTGGCTACGTTCCGGTGATGCCTTCGCGATTGCTGGCGGTGACCTTCGAGGCGGCCGACCCGGCTGAACCGGCACGCTTCTGGGCCGGGCTGCTCGGCCGGGAGGTCGTCGAGGACACCGGCGGTGTGCTCCTTCCGGGCGGCGACACCCAGCTCGGCCTGCGGTTCGTCCCGGGCCGCACCGCCCGGCCCGGCGCGAACCGGATGCACCTGCACCTCACCAGCACCGACCTCGACGACCAGCAGCACACCGTGGCCACGGCGATCCGGCTCGGCGGCCGCCACCTCGACGTCGGGCAGCGCCCCGAGGAGGCGCACGTCGTCCTGGCCGACCCGGCGGGCTACGAGTTCTGCGTGATCGAACCCGGCAACACCTACCTCGCCGGGTGCGGCCCGCTGGGCGAGCTCACCTGCGCCGGCACCCGGCAGGTCGGCGCGTTCTGGAGCAGGGCGCTGGGCTGGCCCCTGGTGTGGGACCGGGGCGAGCAGACCGCGATCCAGTCACCGCACGGCGGCACGAAAATCGCCTGGGACACCTGGGAAGGCGCTCCCGCGGCGCCGGACCGGCAGCGCTTCGAACTGCTCCCGGACGACGGCGACCAGCGGGCGGCGGTCGACGCGTTGGTCTCCCTCGGCGCCGCTCGGGCCGACGTCCGCGACGACGGCACCGCCGTACTCGCGGATCCGGACGGCAACGAGTTCTTCGTGCGGCCGACCGACCGCCACCCCGCCGGGTCGCCGTGACCGCGGACAGCCCGAGGTTCAGGGCTGGTAGGTGCAGATGGCGCCGACGCTGTTGTGCTGTTCGACGACCGTCTTGCCGTCGACGGTGATCTTGCAGGTGTTGTCCTTGCTGCCCATCTTGAAGTCGACCGGGGTGGCGCTGACCGAGGTGAACACCAGGTCGTCCATCGTCAGGGTCTGGCTCCAGGTCTTGCCCTTCTCCAGAATTTCCTGGGAGTTCGCGGTGAACCCGCTGTTCCACTGCAGGTTCGACTTCGCCGCCGTCGTGACCTCCAGGACGACGGTGTGCTTGGCCGGCCCCGCCGCCGTCGGGGCCGCCGCCGCGGGCTGCGACCCGGCGTCCGCGACGGCGGCCGGCGCGGCCGCCGTCGGCAGCCCGTTCGCGGTGTCGTTGACCGCCTTGCCGAAGGCCGCCGTCCAGAGCACGCAGATGACCAGCCCGATCGCCGACAGCACGACGGCGGTGATGGCCAGGCCCTTGTTGCTCGCCTGGCCCCGGTTGGCCCGCAGCGTTCCGACGATGCCGAAGATCAGCCCGAGGATCGTCAGCGGCCACGCGATGACCCCGATGATCGGGATGAACGCGAAGATCAGGCCGACCAGGCCGAGCACGAACCCGGCCGTGCCGAGACCGTTCTTGTTCTGGTTCGGAACCGGCATCGACGGCGACGGCGGCATGGGGGCGTAGGACACGGGTTGCCTCTTTCAGTCCAGCGGCGACGCGACCGAACGCGTCACGCTCTGCGCCATTCGTCGCCGTCCGGACCGTGCGCGTAACAGGGCCGGAAAGCCGCTTTTGGTCACGAAAGGGACTCAGACGACCTTTTCCATGGTCATTTCCGCAGGTGGCCGCGGTGGGCGACTGACTGACCGCCGTTACCTCGGGTAAGAATTTGAAACTTCAAGTTCACTCGACCGGGGTACGAGTTTATTGGTCCGCGCGGCCGCTCAACCCGCCTGCGCTCACCCCGGCCAGCGCCCCGAACGGGTAACGCACGTCCGGCCTGTTCTCCCCCGCGCCGGGTGAAGCCGAGAAGACCGATACGCGCCACCGTGGCACAGCCGCCGCCTGTCTCCGGAGGATTCGCATGGTGCGTGCCACGCTCACCGATGTCCCGGCTCACCGGTCCCGCAAGCCCCGGCGGCGCCGGGCCGCGGACGGCGATCGACGGGTGCGCCACCCCTTCCGGGGACTCGCCGACCGGTTCGGCGCCGGCGCGCACCCGCCGCCCCGCGCGCTCGTCGTGCTGCTCGGCGCCGCCGCCGCGGTGGTCGTGCTCGCCGGGGTGCAGGCCGTCGCCTGGTTCGCCGGGCCGGTCTTCCTCGCGCTCGTCGTCGTCATCACGCTCGATCCGGTGCGGACGTGGCTGCGGCGCAAGGGGTGGCCGCGGTGGCTGACCGTCGGCGTGCTGGTCGTCACCGTCTACGCCATCCTGGTCGGCTTCTTCCTCGTCTTCGTCGTGTCCGTCGCGCAGTTGTCGGCGCTGGCCCCCCGCTACACCGGCCGCGTCGACGAACTGCTGCACGACGGCCTGACCGTCCTCGGCCGGTTCGGGGTCGGCGAACCGGAGCTGCGCACCATGCTCTCGTCCCTCGACACCGGGAAGCTCGTCGGCCTGGCCGGTTCGCTGCTGGCCGGCGTCGGCGGCCTGGTCACGAACCTGGCGTTCCTGTTCGCCCTGCTGCTGTTCCTCAGCGCCGAAACGGCCTGGGCCGGCCAGCGCCTGGGCCGGATCGCCCGGGACCGGCCGTGGATTTCCGCGGCGTTGCGCGGCTTCGCCTCGGGCACCCGCCGCTACCTGCTCGTGACGACGGTGTTCGGCGGCCTCGTGGCGGCTCTCGACACGACCGCGCTCGCCCTCCTCGGCGTCCCCGGTGCGCTGCTGTGGGGCCTGCTCGCCTTCGTCACCAACTACATCCCGAACGTGGGTTTCGTGATCGGCGTCGCCCCGCCCGCGGTGATCGCCCTCCTCGACGGCGGCTGGCGCAGCCTGCTCATCGTGATCGTCGTGTACGCCGCGCTGAACTTCGTGGTCCAGTCGCTGATCCAGCCGCGGTTCGTGGCCGGCTCGGTCGGTCTGTCCACTTTGGTCACCGTACTGGCGCTGGTGTTCTGGACCTGGCTGCTCGGCCCACTGGGCGCGGTCCTCGCCGTCCCGGCAACACTGCTGGCCAAAGCCCTGCTCGTGGACGTCGACCCCCGAGCCCGCTGGGCCGATGCGCTTTTGTCGGCCCCACGCCGGGAAGACGGCTGACGGGCTCAGGTCAGGCCGTGCTGGCGGGCCACCACCACGGCGGACCGCCGGTTGTTGACCCCGAGCTTGCCGTAGATCGCCCGCACGTGCGTCTTCACCGTGTTGACCGAAACCGTGAGGTCGGACGCGATCTCGTCCAGTGACCGCTGCGACGGCAAGCGTTGCAGCACCACCTGTTCGCGGTCGGTCAGGCTGCTGGGCGGTGCGTGCGGGACGAGCCGGCCGCGGACCGCCTGGGCGAACCGGTCCAGGGCGCCGAACCCGCCGGAGTGGTCGATCAGCAGATTCGCGACCCACGGCTCGGCGAGCGCGAACGGGCGCACCAGCCCGTTCGGCCGGGCGAGCGCGAGCGCGCGGTCCAGGGCGTGCAGTGCCTTGGTCCGCCGGTGCGAACGCAGGGCCAGGGCGGTTTCCGCCAGGCACCGGTCGACCGGGGTGGTGGGCAGCAACGCCGTCGCCGAGGCGGTTTCGCGCAGGACCGCTTCGGCCGCAGCCGGTTCGTCCGCGGCCAAGTGGGCGCGGACCCGCAGGAGCGCCAGCTCGCCGCTGCCGGGCAGCCGCTCGTGCATCCACGCGAGCACTTCCGCCGCGTGGACACCTTCGGCGAGCGCGAGCGCCGCGTGGTACTCGGCGACTCCGCACATCCCGACGATCGCGGGCGGCAGGTCCAGACCGGCGAGGCGGCGGCGGGCCGCGCGCAGGACCTGGGAGCCCGCCGTCCGGTCGCCGTCGTCGAAGCGCACCACACCTTCCAGGAACTCGCGCAGCGGGCCCAGCAGCGGTGCGCCGCCGGGCACTTCCGCCGCGGCCGCTTGGGCCAGCTCGCGCGCCGCCGCGACCGGCTCGGCGCGCATCAGGTCGTCGTAGGCCAGCATCAGGTGGCATTCGGCCACGCCGGGCGACCGGCGCCAGCCGTGCCGCCGCGCCACGGCGAGCGCTCCCGTGCACGCGCGCCGCATCGCCGGGTGGTCCCCGCCGGCGGCGGTGGCGACGGCCAGCGCCAGTCTGCTGTGGAGCACCAGGTGGTCCAGCCGATCCCCCTGCGCCAGGCGCAACGCGTCCTGTCCTCGGGTGACGGCGTGGCGCAGGGCCCCGCGGCGCAGCGACCGCCACGCCCGGTCGAGGGTGAACCAGGCGTCGAACCCCGGCGGCCGCACCGCCGGGAGCCCGGCCTCCGGCGGACGTTCTCCCGTGAGCTCCGCCAAATGGCGGACGGCGAGCGGCCACAAGCGGTCTTGGGCCGCCCCCGCCGTGGCGAGATCGGCCGCGGCTTCGGCGGGCAGTCCGCGCTGGATGTTCTCCAGCGCCGAGGCCAGCCGCAGCGGCGGGCTCGCGGCGATCGTCTCGGCGCCCAGGTAGGTGAGCGCGATCCGCACCGGTTCCCCGTCGCCGGTGAGCACCTGGCGTACGCCCTGATCCCGCGCCAGGGCGAGGACGCGCGGCCGGTCGCGGCCGGCCACGGCGTGCCGAAGTGCCTCGCCGAACCGGCCTTCGCCGGCGTACCAGCGGGCGGCGATGCCGTGCAGCCGCCGCACCCGGTCCGGGTCCAGCCGGGCCAGCTCGGCCCGCAGGAAGCCGCGGAGCAACGGCGGGAGCCGGTAGGTGTCGGCGGGTGTGCGCGTCACCAGGCCCATCCCGCGCTCGAGTTCGTCCAGCCTCGCCCCGGCGTCCGGGCGGCCCGACAGGCGGACGGCGAGCGTCGCCCCGACGGTGTCGCAAATACCGAGGCACAGCAGGAGATCCGACGTCGCCGCCGGCAGCCGCGAGAGCACTTCGTCGGCGAAGAACCGCGCCACGGCACGCTCGTCGCCGGTGACGGAGGCGACGAGCCGGTCGGCGTCGTCGGCTTCGCGGACCGAAACCGCCGCCCAGCCCAGCGCCGCGGCCCAGCCGCCGGTGCGTTCGGTGAGCTCCCGGACGCGTTCGTCGCTCACCACGCTCCCGGTGGCCCGCACCAGGGTCGCGGTTTCCCGCGGGGTGAAGCGCAGATCGGTCGCGTCCACCCGGGACAGGGCGTCTTCGACGTGCAACCGGGCCAGCCGCAGCCGCGGCTCGACCCGGGTGAGGAGCACCAGCCGCAGCGCGGCGGGCAGGTGCCGGGCCAGCGCCGCGAGGGCGTCGAGGGTTTCCGCGCGGGAAATCTCCTGCAGGTCGTCCAGTACCAGCCGCACCGGGTGGTCCGGCCCGGCCAGTGCGTCGTCCAAATCGGCCAGGAAGGCCCGCCGCCGTCCGGGTGACGGCGGGCCGAGCCGGTCCAGACCACGGTCGCCGGGCACCGCGGGGCAGCGGCGCAGGGCACCGAGGATGGCGGCCCACAACCGGGTTTCGTCGTTGTCGTCCTCGTCCAGGGACACCCAGGCGACGTCGTGGCCGTCGCCGGCCCAGCCGGCCACCGCGGTGGTCTTGCCCGCCCCGGCCGGTGCCCGGACCACCGTGACCGGCCGTCCGGTGGCGCGGTCGAGCACTTCCGCCAGCCGGGGCCGGGGGACGAAGGTGCCGGGCAGCCGGGGCAGGGCGACTTTCACACCGGGCACCGGCCAGGACGGAAGCGTCGTTCGATCGGGCACGTCAACCTCTCGGCTCTCGGGAGAATTCGCCCCGGATCCGCGGTCGACGCCGGGCGGAGCCCACGACTGTACTGATCACCGGCGTGCGACCGGGATCGCGGGGTCACCAGATTTCGTAGGTGGCTTCGTCGCCGTGCACGATGACGGCCCAGATCACGAGGACGTCGAGCGCGATGACGATGACGCCCCAGAACGGGTACGCGGACAGGAAAGCCAGCTGGGCCAGTGCGTTGAACCCGGCGAGGGCGACCGTGACGACCCGCGCCCACTGCGCTCCGGTGAAGAGCGCGATGCCCGTCAGCACCACGAGGATGCCGACGATCAGGTGGAGCCAGCCCCAACCGGCCAGGCTGAACACGAGCAGCCCGGACGGGCCGATCACGTAGTAGTCCCGGTCGAACAGCGCGACCACGCCTTCGACCACGTTGAACAGTCCGGCCAGGACGGTGATCGCCCCGGCGAACCAGATCCAGCCGACCCGCCGCGACCGTGCGACGGCCTGGTCCGGCGGGAGCGGGGCCCGGGCACCGGTCGTTCCGGCCCGGGGCTGCATGGGTTCGGTCATGGTCCTTCTTCCTCGTTCCTCGGGGTTGCGGACCCAGGCGATCATGGTCGGTCGCCGGTCCGCCGGTCCTCGCCCGCCCCAGGTGAGATCAGCCGTCCCGCTCGCGGGCTCACACGGCGTGGGCGATGCCGCCCGCCCGTACCCGGGAAACAGTGCGGCACGAACACGATCCGACGAACCGAGGAGGACGACATGTCCACGTTGACCGTGTGGCGGTTCCCGACCGTCGAAGGCGCCGAAAACGCCCTGGATCTGCTTCGGCAGCTGCAGAAACAGCAGCTGATCTCGATCGCCGATGCGGCTTACGTGACCTGGCCCGAAGGCCGGAAGAAGCCGAAGACGAAGGACCTCGGCAACCTCACCGGCGCCGGCGCGCTCGGCGGTGGTTTCTGGGGTCTGCTGTTCGGCCTGATCTTCCTGGTGCCGTTGCTGGGCATGGCCGTCGGCGCGGCGATCGGCGCACTGACCGGATCACTCGGCCACGTCGGGATCGACGAGGACTTCATCGACACCGTCCGGTCCCAGGTCACGCCCGGGACGTCCGCGCTGTTCGTGATGTCCGAGGACACCGTGCTGGACCGCGTCGTCGAGCCCTTCAAGGAAACCGGCGCCACGTTGCTCAGCACCAACCTGTCCGACGTCGAGGAAGCCCGGCTGCGAGAGGCTTTCGACGAGTCCTCACAGCGGGAACCGCGCTAGCCGGCGGGGGCCGTGACTCCGGTGTCACCGATGTCGTGGCCCCCCATGCCGGCGCACCGGATTCGCATAGGTGGACCGCGGCGGCGCCCCCGAGCGTCGCCGCGGTCCCCGCGGGAGGTTCGCCCGCCCCGCACGCTCCCCCGAGAGCGCGGTCGGGGCCGGCCGGACGGGATGGCCAAGCGCGGCGCCGGGCACGCACGGCCGCCGGCGGGGAGATCCCCGCGGCGCACCCGCCGGGGTGCCGTCCGCTCGTCGTCCGCTTCGCCATCACCGCACCTCCACGGCCACACCCTGCGGCCCGCGCCGCCGCGGGTCGTCACCCGTGGTGGATGACTCCGCTTCACCCCCGGCGGGCGACGCCGCCGGCCGCCGCGCGCCCGACGATCCGTCCCATGACTCTCACCGAACACGAGACCGCGGCGCCGGACGTGCGGATCGCCCGGGCCCGCACCGCCCGCGCCGCCGTCCCGGTGGACAACCACGCCGCCTTCCCCAGCTCCCTGCGGCGCGCCGATCCCCTGGCGCTGCTGGCCCGCCAGGACCGCGACCGGGTGCCGGAGCTGCTGCCCCTGCGCTACGGCCGGATGGCCGCGTCGCCGCTGGCCTACTTCCGCGGGGCGGCGCTCCCCGCGGCGGCCGATCTGGCCATGACCCCGCGGACGGGGTTCCGCGTCCAGGCGTGCGGCGACGCCCAGCTCGCCAACTTCGGCCTGTTCACCGCCCAGGGCCGCCGGCTGGTGTTCGACTTCGCCGACTTCGGCGAAACCCTGCCCGCGCCGTGGGAATGGGACGTCAAACGGCTGGCCGCGAGCTTCGAGGTCACCGCCCGGGAGAACGGTCACGCACCGGCCCAGCGCCGGCGGACGGTGCTGGCCGCCGTCGAGGCCTACCGGCTGGCGATGCACGACTTCGCGCGCCGCACGCCGCTCGACATCTTCTTCGCCGCGGCCGACGCCCGGACCCTGCGGGTGGTCGCGGCCCATCGGCTGGGGCCGGGACAGCGTCGCATCGCCGGCGCCCGGCGGCTGACCGAGATCCGCGACGGGCAGCTGCGGCTGGCCGCGCACCCGCCCGCGGTCGTCCCGGCCGGCCGGCTGGCCGGGGACGGTGACCCGGCGACGCTGACCGAACGCCTCGGCGTCGTGCTCACGCAGTACCGGCGCACGCTCGGCCCGGCGCGAAGAGCGCTGCTGGACCGTTACCGGCTCGCCGACGCGGCCCGCATGGCGACCGGGCCGGGCGACGCGGGGACGCGGTGCTGGGTGGCGCTGCTCGTCCGCACGGGTACCGGGGACCCGTTGTTCCTGCAGGTGAAGGAAGCCCGGCCGTCGGTGCTGCAGGAGTACACCGGCGCGGCGGGCGCGGCCGGCCCCGGGCGGCGGGTGGCCGCCGGGCAACGGCTGATCCAGGCCACCGGCGACGTCTTCCTCGGCTGGGCGCACACCACCGGGTTCGACGGCCGGGCCGCCGACTTCCACGTCCGCCGGCTGCGCGACGACCCATCCGCCGTCGACGTCACGACGATGACCCCGGACGTCCTGCGCGCGCACGCGCGGCTGTGCGGGTGGACCCTGGCCCGGGCGCACGCGCGCACCGGGGACGCCCTCGCGATCGCCGCCTACCTCGGTGCCGGCCCGGCGTTCGCCGAAGCCGTCCGGCAGTTCGCGGCGGCCTGCGCCGACCAGAACGAACGCGACCACGCCGCGTTGCGCCAGGCCATCCGGCTCGGGCACGTCACGGCGGCGCCCGCGTCGTGACGGTTCACCCGCGGTGGACCGTCACCGGCAGTTCCCGCACCCGGTGCACGGAATGCACGTGCATTCCGAGCGCTTCCAGCCGCCGCAGGATCAGCGGAAGGCTTCCGGGGTCGGCGACGGTTCCGAAAACTATCGTCTCGGGCGGCACGGGCACGACGAGCACCCCGCGGAAATCCCCGACGCTCTCGGCCGCGCGTTCCGGAATGGCCCCGCCGCCCCGGAAGACGTAATTCGCCCCCGCCGCCCGGCCGAGGACGGCCGCCGGGTTCACCGGGTACCCCGGTGCCGGCCCGCAGAGAACCAGGCGCGGGCGACGATCGCCACGTCGAACAGCACCACGAGGGCCGACCAGCCGCGCACGGGCAGGAAGACGAGCCGCGCGACCAGGTCGGCACCGGCACGGACGCCCGTCCGCAGCTCGGTCACCGGCGTCATCGCCGACAGCGCCACCGCCAGCCCGAGCAGCACCGAACCGGCGCTGATCCGGCCGGTCCGCACCACGTCGAGGACCACGACTTCACCCGGGCCGAGCCAGCAGAACTGGGAAACGGCGAATCGCCGACGCGGTTTCCCCGGAGAATCTCCACGATTTTTCACCCGGCACACGATTATGCCATCGGCCGTCGTTCTCTTCGCCCACAGCGGGTGAGCCGAACCGAATGCGTGGCAGGATTCGCCGGGATTGCCGGAACCGATCACGGAGGAGAAAAAGACATGCGGCAGTGCCACGATGTCTCGTCACGAAGACGGATTCCGCGAACCAAGGTCACCGTGCCCAGTCCGCCGGCGGACTTCGTGTCGCGGCCGCGGCTGCTCACCGTCCTCGACGCAGCGAGCGAAGCGGCGATGGTCTTCGTCGGGGCCCCGGCCGGGTTCGGCAAGACCCTGCTGCTGGCCGAGTGGGCCCGGCGCCGGGACGGCGGAGCGGTCGCCTGGCTGTCCGCCGACACCGACGACAACGACGACCGGCTCTTCTGGTCCGCGGTCCTCGAAACACTCGGCCGCTGTCGCCGGATCCCGGACGGGAACCCGCTGCGGCAGCTGGCGGTGCCCGAGGCGCCGAGCACCGACCTCGGCTTCCTGGCCCAGGTCGCCGACGCGCTCGACGCGGTGCCCGAGCCGATCGTGCTCGTCGTCGACGGCGCCCAAGAGATCACCTCTCCCGGTCCGTGGCAGGGGTTGCGGGCGCTCGTCCGCCACCAGCCGGCCGGTCTGTGCCTGGCCGTCGCGAGCCGGAGCGAGCCGCCGCTGCCGCTGGGCCGCGCCCGGCTGGCCGACCGGCTCGTCGAGGTCGGCGCCGCCCGGTTGCGGTTCACCGCCGAGGAGGCGGAAACCCTGCTCGCCTCCGCGTCCCCGGCGATCCCCCGGGACCAGGTCGCCGAGCTGGCCGCCCGGATCGGGGGCTGGCCCGCCGGGCTGCGGCTCGCCGCGGCGTCGGCCGCCCGGCACGGCAGCCTGCGTGACTTCGCCACCGGCCGCGACAGCTCGGTCCTCGGCTACCTGACCGACGAGGTGCTCGCTCCGCTCGCCCCGGCGCAGCGGGAGCTGCTGCGGACGATCAGCATCTGCGACGAGGTCCCGGCCGGGCTGGCTCCGGTGCTTTCGGGACGCGCGGACGCCGAGGCGATGCTCCGCGAGCTCGGCGAGCCGGCCACCCAGGTCGTCGAGTCCGGCGGCACCCCGCCGCACCACCGCGTGCTGCCGATGCTGCGCACCTATCTGCACGCGGAACTGCAGCGGCGGGCGCCGGACCGGACCCGGGCCCTGCACGCGAAAGCGGCCCGCTGGTTCGCCGCGCACGACCGGCCGGCGCAGGCGCTGCTCCACAGCGTCCGGTCCGGCCGGCCCGCCCCGGTGGGCGAGCTGCTGCGCGAGCACGCCGTGATGCTGTTCCTCGCGGGCGAGCACCACGTCCTGCGGCTGGCCCTCACCCTGCTGGACGACCGCCGGATCGCCGCCGGCCCGCCGGCCGCGCTGATCTCGGCCGCGCTGCACCTGGAGGGGGCCGAGACGTCGGCGGCCGGCCTTCAGCTGGCCCGGGCGGAGGCGTCGTGGCCGGACCGGCCGACGCCGGAACTGACCGCGCTGCGCCAGCTGACGTACTCCTGGCTCGCCCAGCTCGACCACACCCCGGCCCAGGCGGCCCGCGTCGCCGATCAGGTCGACGAAGAACTGGCCGCCCGCGCCGGGCTGGGCAGCCTCGCGACCCTGCACCGTGCGGGCGTCCTCATCGCCCGCGGCGACCGCGGGCCGGCCCGGGAAGCGCTGCTCGAAGTCCTCGGCACCGCCGAGCAGGTCCACCAGGACTTCACGGTCGCCCAGTGCCTCACCATGCTGGCCACGCTCGCGTGCCAGGACGGCGACTACCGGGCGATGGAAACGCTGGCCCGCCGGGCCGGCGCGCGCCTGCCGCGCCAGGACCCCCCGCGGTCGCTCCAGGGAGCCCGGGCCGGGGCGATGCTGGCGTACGGCGCCTTGCTGTGCGGCGAACCGGCCGAGTGCCTCAAGCACGCGAAACGGATCGGGCAGCTCCTCGGGGACGCCCCCGCGCGGGCGGCCGGCGAGCTCCGGCTCTTCGCCGAAACCCTGCGGGGCGCCGCGGAGTTCGAGCTCGGCGGCTGGCACGCGGGACTGCGCCGGATGCGCCGGGCCCGCACCCGCCTCGGCACCGGGCGGGCCTGCCCACCCGGCCACGCGGCCCTCGGCGCGGTGCTGGAACAGCGTGCCGCCCTGCGGCTGGGCGCGGCGGGCCAGGCCAGGGAAACCGTCCGCTGGGCCCTGCCGATCCTGTCCGGCTCGGGCGAACTGCTGCTGATGCGCGCCCGGACGCAGCTGCGGCTCGGGCGGCACCACGCGGCGAGCACGGTGCTGCGGTCCCTGCTGGACGACGAAGTCCCCATGGAACTGGCGTGGGCCGCGATCGAGGCGTCCCTGCTGGGCGTGCAGGCCGCGCTGGCGGCCGGGGCCCGCGACCGGGCGGCCCGGCTGCTGGACGAGGCCCTGCGTGCCGCCGAACCCACCGGCGTCCGGTTCCCGTTCGTCTTCGCCCCGCCCGAACTGATCGGGTTCCTGACCAGCCGGCTGGGCGGCCTGGGCACCGGTGAGCGGTTCGCGGGCGAGATCCTCGCCGTCCGCCGCCGGCTGCACGCCCCACCCATGCCGGCCCCGCTGACCGAACGCGAGCGCAGTGTCCTGCGCCTGCTGCCCACACAGCGGTCGATCGACGAGATCGCCCAGGACCTGACCGTCTCGCCGAACACCGTCAAGACCCACGTCCGCGGCATCTACGCGAAGCTCGACGTCCGCAGCAGGCGGGAAGCCGTGGCGATCGCCCGGGAACGCGGGCTGCTGGACGCCGAAGTCGCCGACTTCACCCGGTTGACGCCGGCTCGCCCCACCCGTGGCGGGTGAGGCGGGCGTACCCGGGATCGGTGTCCAGTGGGCCGGGCACGGTCGAACGTGCCCGGCCCCCGATCCCGGACGAGGAGATGTCATGACCCTGGCGAGCGCGGAGTACCCCTTCCTGAATCTCATGTGGACGATGCTGGTGTTCTTCCTGTGGATCGCCTGGTTCTGGCTGCTGTTCGTCGCGTTCGGCGACCTGTACCGCCGCGCCGACGTCTCCGGCTGGGCCAAGGCAGGCTGGACGGTCCTGCTGATCGTGCTGCCGTTCCTCGGCATCCTGCTCTACCTGGTGACACAGGGGCGGTACATCCTCGAGCGGCAGCGGGCCCGCGAAGCGGCGTCACGACGGCAGTTCGACGACTACGTGCGCTCGGTGTCCACTTCGGACGGCGCGGCGCAGATCGCGGAAGCCCGGCGGTTGCTGGCGGAGGGCGTCATCGACGACGCCGAATACCAGGCGCTGAAGGGGAAGGCCCTCGCGCGATGACCCGCCGGTGGCGGTTCGTCCACCTCGCGGTGCTCCGGCCGCTGTTCACGGTCACCGCGCTGGTCTGCCTCTACTACCTGCTCCCGGTCGGGAGTGCCCTGCGGCCGTGGACGGCGTTCCTCTTCACCGCCGGGCTCGCGGTTCTCGTGCTGCTCGTCGTCGGCGAGGTGCGGATGATCCTGCGTTCGCCGTTCCCGGCCTGGCAGGGCGTCCAGGCGCTGGCGCTCATCCTGCCGCTGTTCCTCCTGCTGTTCGCCGACGGCTACTACGTGCTCGCCCACGACGGCCCCGGCTCGTTCGGCACGGCGCTCACGCGCACCGACGCGCTGTACTTCACCGTCACGGTGTTCACGACGGTGGGCTTCGGCGACATCGCCCCGGTCGCGACCGCCGCGCGGGTGCTGGTGACCCTCCAGATGGTCGCGGACCTCGTGGTGCTGGGCGTGGTCCTGCGGGTGATCGTCACCGCGGTCCGGCGTTCGGCCCCGGACGGGCTACTCGGGCGCCGGCAGCAGCAGCGCGGCGACCAGCCCGGCCACCGCCACGACGGCCAGGGTCGCGAGGGCCAGGGCGAAGGACCGCCCGCCGAGGTGCGGCGTCCCGGCCAGGACGGACCCGGCCAGCGCCGTCCCCACCGACGAGCCGAGGTTCGACACGCTGCGCGACACCCCGGAAATGTCGCCCTGCGCGGTGTCCGGGAAGCGGGACTGCACCAGGTTCACCGAGGCCGTCAGCATGATGCCGACACCGGCGCCGAGCAAGAACAGGCCGGGCACCGCGCTCGCCACGCCGGAATCGGCCCGGACCAGCAGCAGGAGGAGGACCAGACCCGCGAGGGCGACGAGGAACCCGGCGCGGACGAGACGACGCTGCGAATGCCGGCGCGCCATCCGGCCCGCGGCGGCCGAGGCCCCGAGGATGCCGATCGTCGCGGGCGTCAGCACCAGCCCGGTCTCGATGGCGTCGTAGCCGCGGACCTGCTGGAGGAAGACCGCCACGACGAAGAACGATCCCTGCAGGACCAGCCACTGCACGTGCTGGGTCAGCAGGCCCAGCCCGGTGACCCGGTCGCCGAAGAGCCCGGACGGCACGAGCGGCTCTCGGCCCGCCCGTTCGCGGGCGCGGACGTGCGCGAAGAACCAGAACAGGAACCCGGCGCCGATCCCGGCGAACAGCCACACCGGCGACAGCCCGCCGGCGGGCAGCAGCACCACGCCGCCGACCGCGAAGTCCGTCCGTGACACCAGCCACCCGTAGGTGCCCGCCTGCAGGACACCGAAGACGACGAAGAACAGCCCGAACGCGGAAAGCACCGCCCCGGTGACGTCGAACCGCCGTTCGCGCGGCGGCGACGGCGGTTCGGCGATCCGGCGGGCGAGCACGACGATCAGGCCGACCAGCAGCACCTGCAGGAGGAAGGACGCGCGCCAGCCGAGCCACGTCGTGACCAGGCCCCCGAGGAGCGGCCCGGCCGCGGCGCCCAGCGCACCCGCGCCGCTGACCACGCCGAAGGCCCGCGCGCGGGCGGTGAGGTCGCGGCTGGTCACGGTGACCAGGATGTAGATCGGCGGGATCATCAGCGCCGACCCGATCCCCTCCAGCACCGAATACCCGAAGATCAGCAGGCCGGGCCCGTGCGCGGCCGAAGCCAGCAGCGCGCCGGCGCCGTAGACGGCCAGCCCCGCGAGGAAGCAGCGCTTGCGGCCGAGCAGGTCGCTCAGCTTGCTGCCCGGCACCATCAGCGACGCCATCGTCAGGGTGAACACCGTGATCGCCGTCTGCACGCCGAGCACCGTGGTGCCGAGATCGGCGGCGATGGCGCTGACGGCCACCGTCATCGTGGTGGCCGCGTAACTCGCGACGAACTGGGCGAGGGCCAGTGGCAGCACGATCATCGGCGCGCCTTCCTGCTCGGGGTGGCGTCCACAGTGGCGTGCGCGGCACCGGGCCACCTCACCCCGCGGGGATGAGGCAGCGCGGTCGCGCCCGGGCGACGGTGCACCGAGGAGATTCCGGTGCCCCCATGGAGGAACGATGACCGAGACCACGATCGCCGAGCACGGGCTGATCGGTGACCTGCAGACCGCCGCGCTGGTGACGACCGACGGGTCGATCGACTGGTTCTGCGCCCCGCGCTTCGACTCGCCGTCGGTCTTCGGCGCGCTGCTCGACGACGAGCGCGGCGGCCGGTTCCGCATCCGGCCGGCCGGCGCGTGCTCGAGCTCGCAGATGTACCACCCGGACACGGCGGTGCTGATCACCCGGTTCTCCGGTCCGGACGGCATCGGCGAGGTGGTCGACTTCATGCCGCCGTGCGGCGAAGGCGCCACGACCCGGCACCGGATCGCCCGGCTCGTGCGCTGCGTCCGCGGCCGGATGACGTTCGACGTCGTGGTCGCGCCCCGGTTCGACTACGGGCGCCGTCCGCACCAGGCGATGCTCGTCGCGAACGGCGCGGTGTTCGTCGCCCGCGAGGCTTCCCTTTCGCTGCACGCGGTCCGCGAGCCGGGCGACGAGCACCTCGCGGAGGTCCGCGTCGAAGGCGGCGACGTGCACCTGAGTCTCGCCCTGACGGCCGGCCAGGTCCGCGGGGTCGTGCTGGAGACCGACGCCGCGCAGCCGCCGCGCGAGATCCGTGTCGCCGAGTTCGAGGAGCTCTTCCGGTCCACAGTGGACTGGTGGCGCGCGTGGCTGGCCCGCTCCACCTACCGCGGCCGCTGGCGGGAGATCGTGGCGCGCTCGGCGATCACGCTCAAGCTGCTGACCTACGCACCGACCGGCGGCCTGGTCGCCGCGCCCACCCTCGGGCTGCCCGAACAGCTCGGCGGCGAGCGCAACTGGGACTACCGCTACACGTGGGTCCGGGACGCGTCCTTTTCGGTGTCGGCGTTGCTGTCACTCGGGTTCGCGGAGGAGGCGGCCCGGTTCGGGAGCTGGCTCGGCGACCGCATCCGCGAAGGCGGCGGCGGGACGAGCGGTCCACTCGCCGTGCTGTACCGCGTCGACGGCACCTCGGACCTGCGGGAGGAGGACCTCCCGCACTGGTCCGGCTACCGGGGGTCGGGCCCGGTCCGGATCGGCAACGACGCGGCCGGGCAGCTGCAGCTCGACATCTACGGCGAGGCTCTCGACAGCGTCTTCGCCGCGGATCGCGCGGGGTTCGAGCTCCCCCACCAGGGCTGGGAAGCCCTGCGCGCGGCGCTGGACTGGCTCGGCGAGCACTGGGACCAGCCCGAGGAGGGCATCTGGGAGACCCGCGGCGGCCGCAAGCGCTTCACCTACGGCCGCCTGATGAGCTGGGTCGCTTTCGACCGCGGCATCCGCCTGGCCGCCGCGCACGGCCGGCCGGCGCCGGTCGAGGACTGGACGTGGCAGCGCGACAGCATCCACGGCCAGCTCCTCGCCCGCGGCTGGCACCGCACGCGCAACGCCTTCGTCCAGCACGACACGGGCGAGGAGCTGGACGCGGCGCTGCTCCGCATGCCCCGCACCGGGTTCCTCCCGCCCAACGACCCGCTGTGGCTTTCCACGCTCGACGCCATCCAGGCGGACCTGGTGACCGACAGCCTGGTCTACCGCTACGACCCGGCCGCGTCCCCGGACGGCCTGGCCGGCGACGAAGGGACGTTTTCGCTGTGCAGCTTCGCGTACGTGGACGCACTCGCGCGCGCCGGCCGGCTGGAGCAGGCCCGCACGGCCTTCGAAAAGATGCTGACGTACGCCAACCACGTCGGCCTGTACGCCGAGGAGATCGCGCCGACCGGCGAGCAGCTGGGCAACTTCCCGCAGGCGTTCACGCACCTGGCCCTGATCGACGCGGCGGTCACGCTCGACACCGCGCTGGGCTGACGAGCCGGTCTCGCCCGCCGCGGGTGACCCGGCCGGAGTCCACCCGGAACACGATGGGGCACCCGTCGAGGCGAGCCCCGGGAGGCCGAAACCCATGACCACCACCAACCGACCACACCGGTCCCCCGACTCCGCCGAGCCGCCACCCGCCGAGGGGGGCCGGCACGCCCGGCCGCCGGCCGCCGCGTGGATCTCCTGGATCGCGCTCGCGCTCATGACGACCGGTTCGGTCGCGAGCCTGCGCCCCGCGCCGACGATGGCCGTGTACGGTCTCGCGGCCGTCTTCCTCTACGTCGTCCCGGCCATCGTGTTCCTGCTCCCGACGTCGCTGGTCTCGGCGGAGCTGGCGTCCGGGTGGCCGGGCGGGGTCTACAACTGGGTGGCGCTCGGGATCTCCAAGCCGGCCGGCTTCCTCGCCGTGTGGTGCCAGTTCGCGATGACGATCTTCTACTACCCGAGCCTGCTCGGGTACGTCGCCAGCACGCTCGCGTACGTGTTCGACCCGGGCCTGGCGAACAATGGGTGGTGGACCGCCGCGGTGATCGTCGTGGCGTACTGGTCGGGCGTCTGGGTGTCCGCACGCGGCACGAAGGGGGTGGCCGGGCTCGCCGGCGGCGGGCTGGTTATCGGCACACTCCTCCCCGGTGCCCTGCTGGTGGTGCTCGGCATCGTGTTCCTCGGGCGAGGTCACCCGTCCGCGGCCCCGATGTCGGCGGGCCACCTGCTGCCCGCGTGGGCGGGGCTCGCGAGCCTCGTGCTGATCGTCAACAACTTCCTCTCCTACTCCGGCATGGAGATGAACGCGGTGCACGTGTCGTCGCTGCGGAAACCGGCCAAGGATTTCCCGCGCGCCATGTTCCTGGCGATGGGGCTCGTGCTGCTCATCTTCATCCTGCCCGCACTGGCGATCAGCTGGGTCGTCCCCGCCGACCAGCTCTCGCTCACGGCCGGGGTGATGCAGGCCTTCGACGCCGTGTTCGCCGGCTTCGGCATCCAGTGGCTGACGCCGGTGATCGGCGTCCTGCTCGTGCTGGCCTCGCTGGGCGGGATGCTGACGTGGCTGGCCGGCCCGTCGAAGGGGCTGCTGCTGATCGCCCGGCAGGAGGGTTACCTGCCGCCGTTCCTGCAGCGGCTCAACGCCCGCGGCGTGCAGCAGAACATCCTCGTCACCCAGGGCGCGCTCACCACGCTGATCGCACTGCTCTACGCGTTCATCCCGGACGTGTCGAGCGCGTACTGGATCTTTTCGGTCATCACCACGCAGGTCTACCTGATCATGTACCTGCTGATGTTCGTCGCGGCGGTGCGGCTGCGGCGCAAGTTCCCCGAGCACCCGCGGGGATTCCGCGCGCCGATGCTGCTCGGCCTGTGCGGCGTCGGGTTCTGCGCGTCGCTGGCCGCGCTGCTGGTGGGGTTCGTCCCGCCGTCGCAGTTCGGCTCGGGCAGTCCGTGGGTGTACCTCGGGATCGTCGCGGGCGGCGCGCTCGGCCTCGGGCTCGTGGTGCCGTTCCTGTTCCACCGCCTGCGCAAACCGTCGTGGCGTCAACCGGAGGTGAACCCGTCGTGACCACTGTGGACGAACGGTCGACCCGGACGCAGCGAATGGTCGTCTACGTCGCCGTGGGAATCGTGCTGGGCGCGTTGCTCGCGGCGGGATACCTGTTCTCGCGCGCCGCGCAGGAGACCGGGAAGGCCGAAGCGATGGCCGAACGGCTGATCGTCCGGCTCACCCAGGAGGGCGCGCGGGCGCCGTCGCGCGACCGGCTCGTCCGGTTGCTCGGCACGGACGGCGGCACGATCTGCGCCGACCCGGAAGCGGCGCTCGCCCGGGCGGGCAGCCCGGCGGCACGGCCGGTCCTCCCGCCCGAGATGCTGGTCCGCGTGCAGCAGCTCGTCGTCGAGATCTACTGTCCCGAGAAGGCCGGGTGAGCGCGATGGACCTCCGGAAACGAGTCGGCGAACTGATGCCGCGGGTGCGCGAGGAACTCGCGGAACTCGTCGCGATGCGGTCGGTGGCGGATCCGGGCCGGTTCCCGCCCGAAGAATGCCACCGCGCCGCGGTCTGGGTGGCCGACGCCTTCGCCGAGGCCGGCTTCGCCACCCACCTCGCCGACACCGCCGACGGCAGCCGGGCCGTGCTGGGCTCCCGGCCGTGCGGCCGGGAGGACGCCTCCACCGTGCTGCTCTACGCGCACTACGACGTCCAGCCGCCCCTGGCGGACGGCGAATGGCGAACACCGCCGTTCCGGCTGACCGAAGTGGACGGTCGCTGGTACGGCCGCGGCGCGGCCGACTGCAAGGGGAACATCCTCATGCACCTCACCGCGCTGCGGGCCCTCGGCGACGACGTGCCGGTCGACCTCAAGCTGGTGGTCGAGGGGTCCGAGGAACAGGGCACCGGCGGGCTGGAGGCGTTCGTCCCCGAGCACCCCGCACTGCTGCGTGCCGACGCGATCCTGGTGGGCGACACCGGGAACGCCGCCGTCGGGCACCCCGCGCTCACGGTGAGCCTGCGCGGCATGGTCAACGTCGTCGTCGACGTCGAGGCACTGCCGTCCGCCCTGCACTCGGGCATGTTCGGCGGCCCCGCCCCGGACGCGCTCGCCGCGCTGGTGGCGCTGCTGGCCACGCTGCGCGACGACGAGGGGAACACCACCGTCCACGGCCTCCCGCACGACGGCCGCTGGTCCGGCGCCCCGTACCCGGCGGCGCGGTTCCGGGCCGACGCGGGCCTGCCCGACGGCACGGTCCTGCTCGGCGACGGCGAAGTGGCGGACACGCTGTGGGCGCGTCCGGCGCTGACGGTGCTCGCGATCGACTGTCCCCCGGTCGCCGGCTCGGCGGCGGCGCTGGTCCCGCACGCGCGTGCCCGGCTGAACCTGCGGATCCCGCCCGGCGTGGACCCGCACCACGCGGCGTGCGCGCTGAGCGAGCACCTGCTGGCCGCCGCCCCGTGGGGCGTGGACGTCTCGGTGGAGGTGGAAGCGCTCGGCGAGCCGTTCCTGGCCGACACCGGCGGGCCGGCGCACCGGGCGATGCGCGCAGCCCTGGAGACGGCCTACGGCCGCCCGGCGGTCCGGCTCGGCCAAGGCGGTTCGATCCCGCTGTGCACCGTCCTCGCCGAGACCTACCCCGACGCGGAGATCCTGCTCGTCGGCGTCGAGGAGCCGCAGGCGCGCATCCACGCCCCGAACGAGAGTGTGGCCCCCGGGGAGATCGCGGCCATGGCACTGGCCGAAGCGCTGTTCCTGCGCGACTACGGTGCCGGTGCCGGCGGCTGAGCCGACGAGCTGTCGACGGACTGCCGACGCGGACCGGGCATCGTTGCGCCACCGGCCCACGCGGCCGGCGGCACTGGATCGTCGGCATCCCGCTCTGACGCCCTCCGGCCGCGGTCGCCGGACCGCCCCGCCGGCACGACAGTTTCGCCATCACACAGTTCGCCCGGGAAACCGTGGGTTCGACGGCCCGGAGCCGGGTATTCGGAATCCTGATCGCGACCTGGGAGGTCAAGTGTCCGGATTGTCCGTACCGCTGCTCCTGCTCATCTTCGCCGCGGCGGCCGCCGCGATCTGGGTCGCGGGCGTCCAGCTGTCGAACCAGACCGACGTCCTCTCGGTCCGCCTGCACCTGGGGTCCGCCCTCGGCGGCCTGGTCCTGCTGGCGGTCGCCACCAACCTGCCGGAGTTGGCGATCGTCGCCACGGCGTCGCTTTCGGGCCACGTCGGGGTGGCCGTCGGCAACATCCTCGGCGGCATCGCCATCCAGACCGTGGTCCTCGTCGTCCTCGATGCGGCCGGCGTCCGCGGGGAACATCCCCTGACCTACCGGGCCGCGTCGCTCGTGCTGGTTCTGGAGGCGGCTCTGGTGGTCGCCGTGCTGGCCGTCGTCATCGCCGGCAGCCAGCTGCCGGCCGGCCTGATCTTCCTGCGGCTGACGCCGGGGCCGGTCCTGATCACGATCCTCTGGGTCGCCGGTCTCTTCCTCCTGCGCCGCGCCGGCCGATCCCTCCCATGGCACGAGTCGGGGCAGGCCCCCGACGGCCAGGACCACCCGCGCGGCCACAAGACCCGGCACACCGAGCAGGTGGCCAGCACCAAGGGCACGAGCACCGCCAAGGCGGCCCTCATCTTCGTCGGCGCGGCGCTGGTGACACTGGTCGCCGGCGTCGTGCTGGAACGCAGTGGCGACGCCCTCGCCGGCCACATCGGACTGTCCGGCGTCCTGTTCGGCGCCACGGTGCTCGCCGCCGCGACTTCCCTGCCGGAGGTGTCGACCGGCCTCACGTCGGTCCGCAACGGCGACTACCAGCTCGTTGTCAGCGACATCTTCGGCGGCAACGCCTTCCTGCCCGTGCTGTTCCTGCTCGCCACCCTCCTCTCCGGCAAGGCCGTCCTCCCGCAGGCCCAGAACACCGACATCTACCTCACCGCCCTGGCGATGCTGCTGACCCTCGTCTACGCCGCCGGGCTGCTCTTCCGCCCACGGCGGCGGACGGCGCGCATGGGCGCGGATTCCCTGGTCGTTCTGGTCCTTTATGCCATCGGGGTCGCCGGCTTGTTCGCCATCGCCGCCTGAGCGGGTACCCGGCGGTCGAGCACCGTCCCGGCAGCCGGAGAGCACGCGCGTCCCAGGAGGTCCCATGGACAGCATCGAATCGTTCGGGACGACCCTGCTCGTGGCATCAGTGGTGATCTCACTGGCGCTGCTGTCCAACCGCATCATCGCCCAGCTGTGGCTGCCCGCCCCCGCCCTGTTCCTCGTGGCCGCGGCGGCAGCGTCGGATCTCGTCCCGTCGCTGCGCCAGGCGTCCTTGGGGATCATCGAGAACGTCGTCACCGTCGCCCTGGTGATCATCCTCTTCGACGGCGGCATGAGCCTCGGCGTCCGGAAGCTGCGCAAGGTGCTCGGCGCGGTCCTCTCCGTCGGCGTCCTCGGCACCTTCCTCACCGCGGGCGCCTTGGCGGTGGCCGCGCACCTGCTGTTCGGGATGCCGTGGCTCGTCGCGCTGCTGCTCGGCGCCGCGCTCGCGCCGACCGACCCGGCCGTGGTGTTCTCCGTGCTCGGCAGCCGGGAGATCACCGGGCGGGCGGACACGATCATCAAGGGCGAATCCGGGATGAACGACCCGGTCGGCATCGCCCTGCTGCTCAGCCTGCTCGCCGTCGTCCCGGGCGAGCGGTTCGGCAGCGCCACCGCGGACGTGCTCGGCACGTTCGCGCTCGAAATGGGCATCGGCGCGGTCGTCGGCCTGCTCGGCGGCCGGCTGCTGCTCCTGCTGATGCGCCACGTCCGGATGCCCGCCGAGGGCCTCTACCCCCTCCGCACCTTGACCGTCTCGTTCCTGCTCTACGGCGCGGCGACCGTGGCCCACGGCTCGGGGTTCCTCGCGGTGTTCGTCGCCGGCATCGTCGTCGGCGACGCCGCGGCCCCGTTCAAGCGCGAGATCGAGCGGTTCCACGCCTCCCTCTCCAGCCTGGCCGAGATCATCGCGTTCGTGGCGCTGGGCCTCACCGTGTCCCTGTCCGCACTGGTCACCACCGGCGCCTGGTGGATCGGCCTGGCGCTGGCCGCGCTGCTGACCTTCGTGATCCGGCCGCTGGTGGTCGGGCCGCTGCTGCTGGGCACCCGGATGCCCCGCGGCGACAAGGCCTTCGTCCTGTGGGCCGGCCTCAAGGGTGCGGTGCCGATCCTGCTCGGCACCTACGTCCTCGCCGCCGACCAGCCGCTGGACCTGCTCGTCTACGAGGTCATCTTCACCGTCGTCCTGTTCTCCGTCGTGGTGCAGGGCGGCCTGGTGACGGCGGTCGCGCGGCGCTGCGGAGTGCGGATGCGCCCGGTCGAGCCGGAACCGTGGGCACTGGGCCTGCGTTTCCGCGAACCACCGGACGGCGCCGAACGGTTCCGGGTTTCCGCCGGGGCGCCCGCGGTCGGCCGGTCGGTCGAGGACCTGCACCTCGGCGACGACCTGTGGATCAGCCTCGTCGTGCGGGACGGCCGCCCGCTGCGGGTCCGGCCCGGCCTCCGGCTCCGGGAAGACGACCAGGTACTCGTGTTGACCGATCCCGACAGCGGCAAGGACGCGGCCGGCCTGTTCACGGGCCGAGCGTGAACCGCAGCCGCGTGCCGCGCGTCACGCCCCGTTTGTGGCCCGCCGGGCCGCCTTGCGCTCCTGCCAGCGGTGCATCATTGCGCGGGTTTCGTCCCGGAGGAACTGGATGAGCTCCAGCGTCTCGCTCAGCCGGTCGGCCGCCGGCGAGTCGCCCAGGGCGGCGATGCCCTCGCGCAGGTCGGCTTCGCCCCGGTCGAGGAACGGGTTCGCGTTGACGGTGGACTCGTACCACGAACCGTCCACGACGTAGGCGTGGCGGCGGGTGCCCGGGTCCCGTTCGGTGCGGATGAGGCGGACCTGGACGAGGTAGCGGACGGCGCCCGAGACCCCGCCCGTGCTGGCGTGCAGCCGGTCCGCGAGCTCGGCCGCCGTCATCCGGCCGTTGTCGCTGGCCAGGAGGGTCGCGAAGACCCGGGCGGCCAGGCGCGGGAAGCCGCTGTCGGTGAGGGTGGCGGCGAAGCGCTCGACGAACCGGCCGACCTCGTCCCTCTCGGGTTCGCGCACGGAACCTCCTTTCGGTCGTCTCCCCGCAAGAGTACGGTAGGCGCATCAACTTTCAGAATCTACTGAAAGTTACCGTCCGGCAGTGGTCCGGCACGGTGCGGAGGAGAGCGATGAACCCACGAGCCGACGCCCGGACGGCCGGGCAGCGGTTCGCCGACTGGACGTGGACGAAGTACGCCCGGCTGCCCGCGCCGACGAGCGGCTACGCCGTCAGCCGAGGGCTGCGGATCCCGATGCGGGACCGCGTCGAGCTGCTCGCGGATCTCTACGAACCGGACGAGCCGGTGGCCGGGACGATCCTCGTCACCTCGCCGTACGGCTGGAACCTGTACGGCTCGGCCATGACGGGCGGGATGTTCGCCTGCCGGGGGTACCGGGTCGTGCTGGTCCGGTGCCGCGGCACGTTCGGCTCGGGCGGGGCGTTCGAGCCGTTCCGGCGGGAGGTCGACGACGCGGCCGACATCGTCGCGTGGATGCGCGGACAGCCGTGGTTCGACGGCCGGTTCGCCACCCACGGCTATTCCTACCTCGGCTTCACCCAGTGGGCCCTGCTGATGGATCCGCCGCCGGAGCTGGTCACCGCGGTCATCGCGTGCGCGCCGTACGACTTCGGCGCCTTCGCCCACCCCGGCGGGGCGTTCCTGCTCAGCACCTTGTTCGAATGGTCGTTCGTCGCCACGCAGCAGGAGAAGCCGATCCTGCCGCGCATGTTTTCCGTGCTGTCGGCCCGGGGCCGCGTCGAAAGGGCCCTGGCCGCGGTGCCGCTGACCGACGCCGCGGAGGAGCTGCTGGGTGCGCGGGCGCCCTGGTACCGCGAATGGATCAGCCGCCGGGACCCGGCCGACCCGTGGTGGCGGAGCGCCGACCTGACGGCCGCCCTGGACAAGGTGCCGGTCCCCGTGTTGCTCCAGGGCGGCTGGCAGGACGGCTTCCTGCGCCAGACACTGGCCGCGTACGCCCGGCTGACCGAGCGGGGCGTCGATGCCGGACTCACCGTGGGGCCGTGGACGCACGCGCAAGGGGGTGCCGCGGGTACCCGGGTCCTGCTCCCCGACGCCCTCGCCTGGTTCGGCCGGTACCTGGGTGGATCCGGCGGCCGGCGCCGCGCCGACCCGGTCACGGTGTACGTCGGCGGCCGGGACGCGGGGTGGCGCGACCTGCCGGCCTGGCCGCCGGCGACGGTGGACCAGGTCCGCTATCCCCGCTCCGACGGCACCCTGGCCGTTCACCCGGCCGAACCGGGAGAAGCCGGTGAGTTCACGTACGACCCGGCCGAGCCCACTCCCGCGTGCGGGGGCGCGTTCGTCACGCAGGTGTCCCCCGGGGTGACCGCGGGCTACACCGACGACAGCGCGCTCGCCGCGCGTCCGGACGTGCTGGCGTTCACGTCGGAGCCGTTGACCACGGACCTCGAGGTCCTCGGCAGCCCGGTCGCGGAAATCGGTCACCGGTCCGACAACCCCTTCGCCGACCTGTTCGTGCGCGTGTCCGAAGTGGACACCGAAGGCCGCTCGCGCAACGTCGGCGACGGGTTCGTCCGGCTCGTTCCCTCGGCACCCGAGGGCGTGGTCCGAGTGGAACTCGACGCGGTCGCGCACCGCTTCGCGCGGGGCAACCGGATCCGGCTGCTCGTCGCGGGCGGAGCGCACCCGCGCTGGGAGCGCAACCTCGGCACCGGTGACGACCCCGCTACCTCGGCGCGGATGCTGCCGTCCCACCGCACGATCGACCTGTCGCTCTCACGGGTCGTGATTCCCGTAGCCGCCAACGAAAGGACAGCATGGAAGACGACGTGATGGCCCGGGTGACGGCCGCCGTGCAGCGGGGGCAGGCGGGCGAGCGCGCCTCCGCTCGCGCGGAACTGGCGGCGATGTGGGCCGAGGTCGAACGGGGCGAGGGCGACGACTTCCACCGCTGCGTGATCGCGCACTTCATGGCGGATCTGCAGGACAACCCGCAGGACGAGCTGCGGTGGGACGAGCGCGCCCTCGCGGCGGTCGACGGCGTGACCGACGAGCGCGCGCAGGAGTTCCACGAGTCGTTGCGGGTGCGCGGATTCATGCCGTCGCTGTACCTGAGCCTGGCCGACGATCACCGGCGGCTCGGCGACGCGGACCGCGCCCGCGAATACTTTGGGAAAGCCCAAGCCACGGCCGACGCCCTGGGCGACGACGCCTACGGTGAGCTGGTCAGAGGCATTGCGGACAAGGTGGGCCGGGCTTTGGCGGAGGGCTCGACCGAGCCACTGCCGGGTTAGTGACGTCCGTTTCACCCGTACCGACACACACGGCCAGAGTGCGGGAGCTCGCCGGCATGTCGTGAACGCCACACTTTCTTCGCGGCGCGATCGAGCCTTTGTGCCGTCGGCATCAGTCCTGATCGGTTACGCTGCTCGAGCGGCGTGACCGTCCGGCGACGGACAGCAACGGGTGTCGAGGACGATCACGATCGAGTCGGAGCGTGGGGAGGCGATGCCGACGTGGTGTTCAGCGCGGACGTGATGCGGCGTCAGGCAGGTCAGCTGGACGACGAGCTGGAGCAGGCCCGGATTTCGGGACGGTCCCGCGACGGCGCCGTGACCGCGGTCGTCAGCGGCCACGGCCGGCTGCTCGATCTGACGATCAGCCAGTCGGCGATGCGCGGAGCGCATCCACAGGTTGTCGGGGCCGACGTGGTCGAAGCGGTCGCCACAGCGCGACGCATGGCCTCGGCCGTGGCCGTGCCGAAGCTGCGGGCAGTGCTGGACAAGAACCAGGAGTGGCAGCCGGCCCCGGGAGGCGCCGCAGTCGATGACCGGACGACCCCCGCCGCCCGACACGACCGGCCCCCGTCGAGTTCTCCGCGCGGGCGCCCCGGAAGAGCGGACGCCGAAGACGAGAGCTTCGAGAACCTGGACTTCCTCATCGACGACGGCGAACCGGACGAGGAAGGGGGGCGCTGGTGAACCACCACGACGAGCTCTACCACCTGGCGCGCGAAATCAACACCGCGACCGCCACGGTCGCCCAGACGACGCAGGAAGCGGAACGGACACCGCTGCAGTGGCAGCTGCCCGGCCGGCTGGGCTCGGTCACCGTGTCCGGTGCCGGGGAGCTGACCGCGGTGACCCTCGATGCGACGCAGCTGCACCAGTACTCCGCTGCTGCGCTGTCCCGCGCCCTGCTGGACGGCATCCGGGACGCCGAGCAGCAGGCCGAACGCCGACGCGCCGCCACGATCGCCGCGGCCGTCGCCGAAGCGGGGCTGGCATGACCTTCGACCCGAACGACATCGTGGGCAAGGGATACCGCGTCTACCCCGAAGCGCTGCGCGCCGCCGCCGACGACGTCACCACCGCCGCTGACCTCATCCGCAAGTTCGCCCAAAACGACCTGGCGGACACCCTGCTCGGCGAATACGACCTCGGGCTTCCGGGCACCACGACCGAGCTGATGCCCAACCTCCACGGCGCCGGAACCGTGGAGCAGTACAACCGAGCCGTCGACACGATCCGTACGGTGACGACCCACAACGCCGACACCCTCCAGCAGCTCGCCCAAGCGTTGCAGACCGCCGCCGGCTATTACGAGCAGCAAGACGCAGCCGAGTACGAGCGGTTGAAGAAGCTCGAAGGAGGCGACCGGTGATCGTCACTCCGCCACCGCCGCCCGGCACCACGGACCCGGCGGCCCTGCCCTACCCCGACGACGCCGACGTGGTCATCCGACGCGCCGCGAGCTTCGTCGGCGCCCACGGCATCATCACCCTGCTGGACAAGCTCCGCACCTTCATCGCCGGCGACATCGGCAAAGTTCTGCACCTGGCCGACACCTTCGCCGGCCACAGCGCCCTGACCGATGCGATCGACCGGCTCAACACGGCCCAGCTGAAACTCTCGAGCGCGTGGCACGGCGACGCCGCCGACCAGTTCGCCACCTACGCCGGCATGGCCAAACCCATCCTCACCCAGAACCAGGCATCCCTGGTGACCCTGACCAAAACGATGTCCTCCATCGCCGAAACGATCATCGACACCTACAAGAACCTGCTTATCGTAATCGGCAAATGCGCCATCAACATCAACCAGCTGGGCGGCAAGATCGGCATCGCCATCGGCACCTCGGTCGTCCTGCCGCCGCTGGCGCCGATCAGCTTCAAAGACATCGCCGACGCCCTCAACACCGCCTTCGCCACCTTCTGGCAAGACTGCCTGACCCTGCTCGGCGGGATGGTCACCGACATCGGCAAGCTGATCGGCAACCGGATCGAGCTCACCACGATCGAAACCACCTTTACCGCGCTGCCCGAGGTCGGTACCAGCACCGGAGTGATCGGGGATCCCGCCCGGTGGCACGTCAAGCCAGGAGCCAGCCAGCCATGACCGGCCGCCACACCCCACGCATCCTCGCCGCCGTGATGGCGCTCGGCCTGACCGGCGGGTGCGCACCCGGTCCCCCGCCGCGACCGGCCGACCCGTCGGTGTCCGTGCCGCCGATCCCCGGCAGCGGTCTGCCGGGAGCCGCCCGCTTCCGAGCCGACCCCTGCGCCGCCGTCACGGTCGCGCAGCTCGACAGCCTTGGCTTCACCGGCGGTGACCGCAGCGTCGACGGCCGACGATGTGTCACGAAATTCGGGCCCGTCGCCCAGGTCATCCTCTCCGACCGCGGCAACAGCCTGCGCACCCTCTACCTCGAACACGCCCGCGGCCACGACACCGGCAACCACTGGGAACCCGTCACGGTCGACACCATCCACCCCGCCGTCATCGTCGCCATCGACGACAACATCCCCAGCAGGCAGGCTGACGGCCCCCTCGGCTGCACCCTCGCCCTCGCCGCCGACAACACCACGCTCGTCCACATCACCGCCGCCACCAGCACCAAACCCGAAACCGGTCCCTGGCAACACGATCCGTGCGGCGCCACCCGGAAGATCGCCGAACTCGCCGTCCACAACCTCAGCGGCTGACCCCGGCCGGCGCCGCTTTCGGGCGTGCCACCGCTCCCTCGGGACCACCGGGCTGCCTGCCGCCCGGTCAGGTCAGGTCAGGTCAGGTCAGGTCAGGTCAGGATGCCGACGCCGGCGTACAGGCCGTCGTCGTGGGGATCGACCACGGTGCCCAGCCGGTCCGGTCGCCAGTTCGCGCTCGTCGTCAGGCCCGGTTCGACCAGGGTGAACCCGTCGAACAGGGCCAGGACCTCGGCGCGGGTGCGGGGGTAGATGTGGTCCTGGGTGGAGCGCATGGTCTCGGCGACGCGCGGGTCGGCGAGCACGGCGAAGTCGTTGGTCAAGTGGGTCAGGGCCAGGTGGCTGCCGGGCGCGAGCGCGTGGCGGTAGGTGGCGAACACGGCCGGGACGTCGGCCTCCGGCGGCAGGTAGTGCCCGAGGGCGACCGCGAGCAGCCCCACCGGCTGGGTGAGGTCCAGCAGCGAGCCGACCGCCTCGGAGCCGAGCACGGCATCCGGCTGGGTGACGTCGGCCTGCACCACGTCGGCGTGCGGGTTGTCGGCGAGCAGGAGCCGGCTGTGGGTGACCGCGACCGGTTCGTAGTCGACGTAGACGACCCGGGCGCTCGGGTCGACGTTCTGCGCGACCTCGTGGACGTTGCCGACGGTGGGAATGCCCGAACCGAGGTCGAGGAACTGACGGACGCCGGCGTCGAGCATGAACCGCACCGCTCGGCGCAGGAACGCGCGGTTGCGCCGGGCGACCTGCGCGACCTGCGGCTGGATCGCACTCAGCCGATCGGCCACCGCGCGGTCGGCGGCCAGGTTGTGCGCCCCGCCGAGCAGGTAGTCGTAGATCCGCGCGACCGAGGGCGTCGCCCGGTCCACCTCGGCCGGCAACCATTTCGCTTCGTCGAGTTCCGTCACTGTGCCCCTCCTCCGTGGTGAATGCAATCGCACCCCGCTGCGAAGCGCAAGGAGCACAGAGCTAAGGCACCAGAGTCGCCGCCGCCTCGACGAACGCCTCGATCAGGGGTGACCGGCGCGTCGCGAGCCAAGCCAGGCACACCTGGTTCGGCCCGATGTCTTCGACCGGGATGCCGATGACGTCCGGGCGGGTGTAGAACGTCGCCGTCGACAACGGGATGACGCTGATCCCCGCTCCGGCGGCGACCAGTTCCAGCTTCTCCTCGACACTCTGGACGCGCGGCACTTCCGGGCGGCGCGGCTTGCGCAGTTCGAGGGCGATGTCCCGCCACTCCGGGACGGCGTCGGGGTCCTGCAGCAGGTGCTCGTCGGCGAGTTCGGTGACCGACACGGCCTCCTTGCCGGCCAGCCGGTGCCCGGCGGGCACCACCACGACGCGGGGTTCGGTGAACAGCGGCCGCACGGTCAGGCCGCGCTGGTCGACCGGCAGCCGGACGATGCTGACGTCCACGCGGCCGTCGTGGACGACCTCCACCTGGTCGTGCCAGCTCGTGCGCAGCAGCCGGACGCTGACGTCCGGCCGCTGCCGGGCCAGCACCCGCACCGCCGGGGTGACCACGATGCCCGGCATGAACCCGACCGTGAGCACCGGCTTCGCCTCCGCCGCGGCCGTGACCCGCCGGTGCACGGCTTCGGCGGCCGCCAGCAGGTCCCGGGCGTCGGCCAGCAGCTGTTCACCGGCCGCGGTGAGGACCGTGGTCCGCCGGTCGCGGACGAACAGGAGCGTCTTCAGCTCGTCCTCGAGGGCGCGGATCTGGCGCGACAACGCCGGCTGGGCGATGTGCAGCCGCGCGGCGGCCCGCCCGAAGTGCAGCTCTTCGGCGACCGCGACGAAGTACCGCAGCTTCCGCAGGTCGAAGTCCACGCCGGCGCACCTCCCGCTCTGTCGTCACCCCCATCATCGCAGGCCGCTGATGCCGTCGCGGCATCACAGCGCGCGGAACGGGTCTTGGACGCACCGCGGGGGCCCGGGCCACCGTGGAGGAGGAACGAAACACCGACGAAGGGACAGCGATGAAGATCTTCCTCACGGGCGGCTCGGGCTACATCGGCCGCGCGACGATCGGCGAGCTGGTACGGCAAGGGCACACCGTCGAGGCGCTCGCGCGCAGCGACCGCGCCGAGGCGGCCGTGATCGCCGCCGGAGCGACGGCCGTCCGCGGCGGCCTGACCGACCTCGGCGTGCTCAACCACGCGGCCTCGCGAGCGGAAGCCGTGATCCACCTCGCCCAGGCCACCAGCGGCGAGGAGGACCTGGCGGCCGCCACCGCGATGCAGGACGGCGTCGGCGGCGGCACCTACGTGCACACCGGCGGCAGCTGGGTCTACGGCGACACCGACGGCGTGCAGGACGAGAGCGCGCCGTGGAATCCGCCGGCCATCGTGGCCTGGCGCAAAGCCGTCGAAGACGCGGTACTGGCCCGGGCGGCCGACGGCGGCCGGCCGGTCATCGTCCAGCCCGGCCTGCTCTACGGCGGCGGCAACCGCCTGATCGACATCTTCTTCGTCCAACCGGGCAGGGAAAGCGGCGCGATCCCGTACATCGGCGACGGCGGCAACCACTGGGCCCTGATCCACGTGGACGACCTGGCCCGGCTCTACGCGGCGGCGCTGTCGGCTCCGGCGGGCTCGGTGTACCTGGGCGTGGGCGGAGTCAACCCGACCGCCAAGGAGGTCGCCGAGGCCTGCGCCCACGCCGCCGGGCTCGACGGCAAGACCGTCTCCCTCACCCTCGAGCAGGCCCGCGAGCAGATGGGCCCGATCGCCGACGCGTTCGCCCTCGACCAGCAGCTCACCGCGGCCAAAGCGCAGCGCGAGCTGGGCTGGGCTCCCGTGCACACCGACCCGCTCAACGAGCTCGCCGCAGCATGAACCCGGGCATGGACCGAGGGGCGGTGCGCAATGCGCAGATGTGCGCGATGTCCACTGCAACCTTGAAAGTGCCTGCAGCACGCTTGGCGTGCGCCAATGGCGGGCATCTTGAGCGATGCCGTAACAACATCACCGGAGACCACGCTGCGCTGATCACTTTCAGTGCGGGAACGTCCTCCTGACCCACCTGCGAGAAGCCGGTCGTAACGACCGCGTATCAGTGGACAGGTTTACTCCTTCTTCCTGTAACGGTCGCTGTTTACGGGATGACCTAGGTGCGGGGACCGCTCCGAAAATGCTCGGCGGGCGGCCGGCTACCAGGGAGGTCGAATTGGGCGACGCAAACGACTTCGACAAGGCAGAGTACGACAATCTCAGGGCAGAGTTGATCTTCCACCAGACCAACGCCAGCACCATCTTCGCCCTCAACATAGCCGGGATGGGCATCGGCATCACGGCGTCGGCGAAGCTTGACGCCGCGTTGCTGGTGCTGGCCTTTCTTTCTTGCGTACTGTGGTTCCGCTACAGCGACCATGTCATCGCACTCTTCCGCATCGCCGCGTACTTCGAACTCGAACTACGCCCACGCGTCTACGACCGCCTCAAGGAACCAGTCTTGGGATGGGAGTCTTACCTGCGAGAGAAATTCAGTCCGGGGAAAAGTGCGAAATCGTCGAGGTTTACCCTGGATTCGCGGATGGGCATCGTAGTCGCGTCAGGCGCCTTCCTTGCTCCACCACCGTTACTTCGTGTAGCATTTGTTCTGCAACACTGGCCTACCACGAGCGGATTTTCCCGAGTTCTCCTTGTCATAGCCGGCGTAGTGGTAGCGGCGGCCTGGTTCTACTCGGTCTTTCGCGGTATACACACCGTTCGCGAGCTTCGCCAGTTGGATGAAGAAATCAGCTCAGCGGCGAAAGCTTTGCCTACCCGAAACGCGCATCCCGAGTCCTGAGGACGGTCGCTTGAAGCTTTCCTCCTCGCCGCCTACCTCTCCGCCCCCTCTAAAAACCTCACCTGGCCACGGGCGACACACCGACCTACTGATCGGTGACACCTCGACCATCCTCGGCATCGCCGCGCAGAGCGCCGTCAGCACCCGCCCGTGGCTGATTGCCAGGCGGCTGCGCGAGCTCGCTGTCGTCCTCCCCGTCGAGCGCCTCCAGTGCGGCCAACGCCCGTTGCAGTGCGACGCCTCCCACGTCATCGAGCAACGCCACGGCCTCGGCGAGATAGGCCCGCACCGTCTTCTCCTGCTCGTCGCCGCGGGCCACCTCCGCCAGTGTCATCAGCACTTCGGCCTCATACACCGCCGACCCCGACTGCCCGAGCACCTCACGGGCCTGCCGCAGCCGGCGCAACGCCGTCTCCGGGCGTCCGGATCGCGCGTCGATCCGGGCCAGCCCGAGCGCCACGCGCGCCTGCCCTTTGTCGTCGCCGATCTCGCTGAACAGCTGCTGCGCCGCCCCCAAGTGCCCTGCCGCCTCCGTCTCGCGACCGACCTGCAGCAACGCCTCCCCGATCCGGCGGTGCCGCGCCGCCACTCCTCGCTCGATACCCAGCTCCTGCTCGATGTGCAGAGTGTCGCTGAACAACATCACCGCGGTATCCACCTCACCGCGGCTCTGAGCCACCATCCCGAGCTGTTCCAGCGCCGCCGACTCGTTGCGCCGATCCTCGGCTGCGCGTGCCAGCTCGACCGCTTGACGAGTCTCCGATTCGGCCGGCCCCAGCTGTCCCAGGTCCAAGTAGGCACGGCCGAGCTGATAGCGCAGCCGTGACTCCGCCACCCTGTTCCCGCACCGCTGTGCCGCACGGATCCCCAGCTCGTGCGACCGCAGCCATTCCGGGTAGTGCTTGCGGTAGAGCATCAGCTCCCACAATGCCTCACACAGCTGCCAGGCCAGCTCGTCGTGCCGGTCGGCGACCGCGTCCTCCAGCACCGCCATCACATTCGGCAGTTCCGCCGTCAGCCACTCCAACGCCTCACTGCCGGAGCCGAACCGGGCGGACTCACCACTCAGCTGCTCCGCGGCCGGGCCGACCCGCCAGCGCATCGGAATCACCACGAGATTGGCGCGGGTCAGCTCCCGTAGATACCACCGTGCTGCGCGGGCGCTGACCTCGAACCTGTGGTCGTCGGGCTGTGCCCGCCCATGCAGCCGGATCAGGTCGTGGAAGCGGAACCGGTCCAGCTCGATCTCCTCCAGCAAACTCGCATCCACCAGCTCTTGCAGAGCCAGCGCAGCGTCATGATCGGCCATCTCGGCGACCGCTGCGGCGACGCCTACGCCGAACTCCGGTATCGAACACTCCGTCATCCCTCGATACACTCCGGCAACACGCGGTGGCAATGCCCGATAGGACCAGTCGAACGTCGCGGCGACGGAGTCGTCGGCCCCCGTCAAACGCGACAGGTTCGTCAGCCGTCGCCGCTCGTCTCGCAGCTCCTCGACCACCCGCGACACCGGCCAGCGCGGCCGCGCCGCCAGCTGCGCTGCCACGACGCGCAGAGTGATCGGAAACCAGCCGCACAGTTTCGCCAGCTCCGAGATCGCAGCCGATTCCTTCCTCGCGCGCACCGCACCCACGGCCCGATCAAGTAGCCTGACGGCCTCTCGCTGTGGTAGCGGCGCGAGCTCGATGAACTGTGCTCCGTCTCCGAACAAAGCGTCCAGGCGCAATCGGCTCGTCACCACGACCGCGCAGTCCGCGGACGCCGGGATCAACGGTCGGACTTGTGCGGCCGAAGCGGCATTGTCGAGCACCAGCAGAAGGCGGCGCCCGGCTGTCACCGTCCGGAAAAGACCGGTCAGTTCCGCGAGCTCGACCGGGACTCGCTCGGTGTCCACGCCGAGCGCTCGCAGGAACGAGGCGAGGACCTCACCCGGCAGCACGGCTGCGCCGGCGGAAAAACCTCGAAGGTCGACGTAGAGTTGCCCATCCGGGAACTGCTTGGCGCGCCTTGATGCCCACGTCACCGCAAGCGCGGTCTTGCCGACCCCGCCGGGTCCTACGATCACGCGGACGCTCGCTTGCTCGCTCTGCCTGCTACCGACCGCCTCGATCAAGTCGTCGAGATCCGCCAGCTCCCCAGCCCGGCTCACGAAGCCGGCAGGCACGGGCGGCAACTGACGCGGAGTGCCTGGCTGCCACCCCGCGGGCAAGGCCGCCACCTGCCCCCAATGAGCCACGTTGACATCGGCCGCTCCCAGCTGCGCCGGCACCGCCAGTCCTCGACTGTGCCCCTGCAGCGGCTGCGCCGACACACCCGGCGCGTGAGCGCCTGCCACCCGCCTTGCGCTGCTGCCGGCGTCGAAGGTTGACCACAGCTGCTCTGCCCTGTTCACACTATTCATGCAGGAGCACTCCCCACCGTCCCGGACCTTCTTGTCTACCTCTTCTCCCGCGTACGAGCATCGATCGGGCGGCGAAACACCCGAACGCACGACACCGGCCACGTCCGGCGGGCCGACAGCTCCGGCGCCCGCGCGTCCGTCACCGCAGACCCGCTCGGCGTGGGACGAGTCGAGGGGTTCCGTGGCCAAACACGTCGCAATAGATCCGGACTCGACATTCGTCGCGGCAAAGGTAAATTCCATGCCACACCTTTCTGGCGTCGCACCAGTGGACCCTTACAGAATTCGGAAGGCAATCCTCACTGCCCTACGTTTTGAGTGATGCGGGATATCGATCCGACCCGCTACCACTTGCCCCCAAGCAACCCTTGCGCTGGCCACAGACGGTCCGGCCGAAGTTTCAACCCCGTGCAGTCGTCGTCCGAGAACCCGGTCAAGCGCCCGGAAGCACCGGCCCGGCGCACCCGCCTTCGCCTGTGCAACTGCACCCGAATCGGCGGCGATCATGTTGTCCATAAAATGTCCACGATCCGACAGGTCGACGTCACTCCGTCACGATTAGCGTGAACCGTAAATCCATCTCTCGGCGGTGTCGATCACGCCAGGACCCGCTTAAGGTCTACAGAACTGGTCACACCGCGACCACCTGCGCACGACCGGCAAGCCGGGTGCACGCTCGACGAGAACCGGGGGAACCACGTGGCACCAAACGACCAGCAAGAGCCCGAGGCCCCCGCCCCCGTGAGCGTCCGCTGGATCAGAAGCTCGTCAAGCGGCTCCGGGGGGAGCACAAACTGCGTCGAGGTCGCAGCCAATTCCTCCAACGTGCTGCTCCGCGACTCGAAAGACCCCAGCCGAACCCTTCACCTGAAGCGGTCGGCTTGGATTGTCTTCGCGAGAGGCCTCGCCAGCCAGTAATCCCTCGGATCGAAGAAACCCCTGGTCAGCAGTCGCCGACCAGGGGTTTCGCGTTGATTGCAGACTCAATCACCCCACACCCAACAGTGATCAGTAGCAGGTTGCCTGTTATTGTTCTGCCACGTGGCAGTTTGCCTCTAGCAGACTGCGACATCACGAGCTACTCTACCGATGATTGAACAGGAGGCCACCGACCATGACTACGGCGCACCCGCCGATAGCAGAGGTTCGGCGCGTGCTAGCAGTGCTCCGCGACACCAGGAAGTCCTTGAACCTAACCCAGGACGAGGTTGCCGAAGCCCTGGACTGGAGCAAGAGCAAACTGTTGCGGATCGAGCAAGGCAAGATCGGACTAGCCACCACCGACCTCAAGGCACTGCTGCTGCACTACGGGATCACCGACCGCGAACGCGTCGACAACTACGTTGCGATCGTCAAGGCAGGACGCCAGCGCGCGTGGTGGGACGACTACCGGCACACCAACAGCCCCGACTTCGTCAAGTTCCTCGGACTGGAGACCGCCGCGCGCGTGATGCGCCAGTACCAGTTCCACATGTTGCCGGGCCTGCTGCAAACACCGGCCTACACCGAGTCACTGGTCCGGGCCGGCGGCGGCAGCGAAGAGCTCGTTCAGCGACAGATCGGGCTGCGCCAGGCTCGTCAGCAGCGCCTGGAGAACAAGGACCAGCAGCACCACTTCATCGTGGACGAGTCAGTGCTCCACAGAAGGGTGACCGACCCGCGCAACTGGCTCGAACAACTCCAGCACCTCGCCGACGTGGCTGCCCGGCCGAGTGTGACACTCCAGGTCCTGACGTTCAAAGCGGGATGGGTGGAGGGAATGCAAAGTTCCTTCGTCGTCCTGGAGCTGTCAGATGAGCCCAACGACCTGTTCCTCGCCATCGAGCGGCCCGACGGCGACGAGTTCTTCGACGACGTGACCGGTGCGGAGAAGGCTGTCGACTTCCTCAAGATCTTCGATCGCCTCGGTGCCGCAGCCTCACCCGCAGAGGACACCGCCCGCCTGATAGAGGACGCAATCGCTCGAGTGGAGGCGTCATGAGACAGACGTAGACATAGAGAAGCGGCCTCTGCTTGGACCCAGAGACCGCTTCCGAGGCAATAGCCACCCACCCACACTCACGCGAGATGTGCGGACGTACTGCCAAGCCGACAGCATACGGCCTCACATCCTGTGCCCGCCTCCGCCGTAGGTGTTTTCGTCGCAAATTCAGCTGTCAGTAATACGAGACACTCATCAGAGTGACGGTTCTTGTTGCGCACAGTTGAAAAACTGCCACTCCGTGAAGGCAGTTGACCGACGGTCACCCGGAAGTGGCGACGCAAGCACGCATGAGGATCCGGACCACACGCCGGATCTCATCAGACCACCAGCGCAACGACCTCCAGCACGCCAGACAGGCCCATGCCTGTACAGACGCTGCTGAGCGCTACTTCGTTACAGGAGAACAAGCCGTGAACAACGCTGTCGCGCGCCTGCACGAACCGCCCGTTACGCCACATTCGCCACACAACAGCTTCACCGGCGACATCAGCACCTCCGAAAACACCAGCCACATCAGCGCACTTATCGCGCGCGTCACAGGCGGAGGCCGCTGTGAATGACCAGCCGGACATCCGCAACTCTGCCGAAGACCACTACCGTCACCTGGCGACGCATCCGAACACGGTGCCCGTTGCGAGTCTCCACCCCCACACCGTCGCCGGGCTGCGAATCGACGACCTCACCCTGCAGATCGAAAACGATTATCGGCTGGTTCGCATATGTACCGTGCCCGAGCCGTACGACTGCTGGCCCGACGTCGGAAAACTCCTGCGCGAACGAGGCGAGATCGTCGTGCCCTGGCACCAGGCACGCCGGCCCGGCTACGGCCTTGTACTCGCCGCCAGCACCCGTGGGATCGATGATGTCCGGGGGCCGCGCCTGCTCGTCCCGCACGGCGGCGGGTTCGGCCAGTACCGGCCTTGGCGACCTCTCTTCGCCAGCGGCGGCTGCGCACGGGTCACGGGGCTGGACCGCGACCAGCTGATGCGGGACGGGCACGTCCGTGCCGACGCGATCATCCTGACTCACGTGCGCGAACTGCACCTGCTCGAGCAGACCTGCCGAGAAGCCCTCCCCAACGCCGTGGTCGCCGGTTGTATCGCCTTCGACCGACTGGTCGCGAGCCTTCCCTACCGGCTCCACTACAAGGGCGCACTCAATGCTGCGGACGGCCGCCGGACGGTCGTGGTGACCTCGACCTGGTCACCACGATCCGCATGGGGCTTCGATCCGAAGGTGTTCCACGAGGTCGTAGCCGCGTTCCCCGCCTAGGAATACCAGGTTGTGGCGCTGCTTCACCCGGCGATCTGGTCGCAGTACGGCCATGCCTGGGTGTGCGGCGTTCTCGCGGACTGCCTCGATGCCGGCATGATCCTCATCGCGCCGGGTAGCGACTGGCGTGGTCCCATCGCTGCCGCCGATTTCGTGCTCGGCGACTACGGATCAGTGCCGACCTTCGCGGCCGGCATCGGGACCCCGGTGCTCAAGCTGCCCCACGGACCGCAACCGCTTCTGGAAGGCACACCAGCTGCCAGTCTGTCGGCCGAAGCGCCAGGCTGGGACCCGGAGCGCCCTCTCGAACCTCAGCTCGAGGCGGCCGCACGCGCGCAGCGACAAGGCCTGGGCCTGCACATCGCCGACCAGCTCACCTCGGTCCCCGGCAAAGCCGCACAAAACCTGCAGGACGTCATGTATCGCCTCCTCGGTCTCACCGCGCCTGCGCCGGTCAGCCACCAGAAGCAGCATGTCCCCTATCCGCGGCTCGTCAACTGGCCGCGCGACGTCCGGCCTCCGCGGCGCTGACAACCTGCATGTGGACGGGTGAAGGCCTCCGGTTGGGAATGGCTGTCGAGAAACCACCTTCCCGGCCGGAGGCCTCCGGCACCTGAAGCAGGCACTGATTGGTGGCCCGGTGGAGAGCGGCCCGGCTATTCGCCGAGGTTGGGCATCGGCCGGTTCGATCCCCACTTGATCGGGGGGTCGAACGCGCCGCTGACTGTGTCCAGCTTCGTTCCCTTGGGCGGGAACTCCGGCAGGAAGTTGTCCTCCTTGTTGTGCTGGATGAACTTCTGCACGTCGGAGGTCAGGCCCTTGTACTCGGCGTCGAGCTTCACGTGGTCCCGGATGCCGCGTTCGGCGGGGTTGACGGCGTCCTTCCACTTGACGTTGTCGCTGGCCGTGACCGAGTAGTCCACCTTGAGGTCGTTGGCCTGCTTGCGGAATTCCGCCGGGGTCGAGGTCATGCCCCACTGGTCCATCTTCCGCCGCAACTCCGCGTCGCTCATGTGGTTGACGGTGTCCTTGAACTGGCCGATCCGGATGTCGGCCTGCTTGAGCTTGTTCTCGAAGTTGCCCGACATCTGCGAGTTCGCCTTGCGGGACAACGTGGTCATGTTGTCCGCGGTGCCCGAGCCGCCGAGGTCGTTGTTCTTCAGGTGCCCCTTGATGAAGTAGCCCTCGTCGGTGTCCGGCTTGTACCCGTTCTTGTCGTTGGGGTTGCGGAGCTTGTCGAGCTCGGCCCGCAGGCGCGGGTCGAAGTTCGCGTGCTTGGTCGCGTTCAGGTCATTGACGTCCGTGAGGTGGTTGCCCGCCGGCGTGGTACCGCCGGGGTACTTCCCCTTGCCGGAGCCGTCGATCGAACCGCCGCCCGACTTCCCGCCGCCTTCCATCACCGTGCGGCCGGAATCGCCGTGCGGCTTGTTGGCGTCACCGGTCAGCGGCGGGTCGTACCGGCCGGTCCGGGGCTTCTTGGTGCCGGAGCCGGTCCCGGCGGCGCCGTTGCCGGCGCCGGGGTTGGGGTTCGGGCGCTTCTTCGAAGCCTTCTTGCACGGGGCCTGCGCCTCGAAGGTTTCGTCGTCGTCGAGGAACGCGGTCGGGTCGTCGGCGTAGTTGACGACCTTGCCGCTGTTCCTCGTCAGGCCGAGCGGGTCGGCGGCGAGGAACGGGTCCTCGACGTAGGTCTCGGGGTTCAACGCCGGGGTCAGGCCGAGCGGGTCCGGCGAGATGTAGCGGGCGTTGGCCGGGTCGTAGTAGCGGAAGACGTTGTAGTGCAGGCCGGTCTCCGCGTCGAGGTACTGCCCGGGGAACCGCAGCGGCGTCGGCGGGTGGACGCCGGCCGCGGTCAGGCCCCACAGGCTCGTCCGCACCGGGCTCACCGTGCCGTGGTCCGGGTCGACCAGCTCGGTCGGGGTGCCGACCTCGTCGGTGATCACGGCGGAAACCTCGACCCGCCCGTCGGGCAGGGTGCGCGCCTGCGCCACCACCCGGTCTTCGTCCGGGTGGTGGATCCAGGTCAGGCTCTCCACCGGCACGCCACCCGCGGTGTGCCGGGCCTCGACGAGGTTCGTGCCGTCCCAGGCGAAGTCGACCCGTTCGGCGACCGCACCCGCGGTGGTCAGGCGTTCCTTGGCGGTACGCCGGTCCAGCGCGTCGTAGCGGTAGCGCCACCGGGTGCCGTCCGGCGTGCGCACCGAGACCAGGTGGTCGTGGGCGTCCCAGCCGAACGTCCAGGTCAGTGCCGTCCCGTCCGGCGCCGGCAGGGTCCGCTGGACCAGCCGGCCCTGCGCGTCGTGGACGTACCGCACCGCGCCCGCCGCGGCGAGCACGCCCCCGGCGTACTGGCGCGGGCCCGCCTCGGGACCGGTGCCCGGCGAGGAGGAGATCAGGTTGCCGAGGACGTCGTAGGCGTAGCGCTCGGCTCCGCCGTGGCGCAGGACTGCGGTGACGCGGCCGGCGGCGTCGAATTCGTAGCGCGCTCCCCCGGCCGGGTCCTCCCGGAAGGCGACGCTGCCGTCGGGGCGCCGGTGGTACCGCGTGGCGCCGGCCGGGGTGTGCTGCGCGGCGAGCCGGCCCGCGACGTCGAACTCCTGCCGGAGCACCGGGTTCACCCCGGCGGAAAGGCCGAGCGTGCGACCGGCGGCGTCGAGGTGCAGGGTCAGCTCGGTTTCGGCGATCCGCAGCACTTCGGCGCCGTCCGCGTCCTGTCCCCAGTGGACGTCCACTCCGGACGGCGTGCGCCGGGTCTTTTCCCCGTGGGAGTAGGTGAACGTCGTCGTCCCGGCCGCGGTGGTCTGCCGCGTGACGCGGCCCTGGGCGTCGTGCGCCAGCTCGAGCACGCCGTCCGGCCCGGTGGCGTGCACGAGCCGCCCGACCGGGTCGTAGCGGTAGGTCTCGGTGCCCGCCGAGGTGATCCGCTCGGTCAGGTTGCCCAGCAGGTCGTACCGCGACTCCACGGTCTCCCCGGCCGGTCCGGTCAGCCGCACCCGCTGCCCCGCGGCGTCGTACTCGCACCGGGTGACGCGGCCGGCGAAGTCCGTCTGGGAGAGGAGCCGGTCTTCGGCGTCGTAGGTGTACTGCCAGGTCTGGCCGGCGGGGTTGGTCACGGCGACCAGCCGGAGCTCGGTGTCGTAGCGGTGGGTGGTGCGCGCACCGGTGGCGTCGATCGTGGCGGTGATCGTGCCCATCGGGCCGTTTTCGGTGCGCACGACCCGGCCCAGCTCGTCGGTGCGGGACGTCTCCGCGTTTTCGCCGTCGAACGTCCACTGCCGGCGGGTCCCGTCCGCGGCGCGGACTTCGCGCAGGGACCCTTCGACCGTCCACGCGTACGCGGTCCGGCCGCCGGTGTGCTCGATCGCCCGGGGCCGCCCGAACAGGTCGGCCTCGACGCGGGGAACGGCGAAGCCCGGCTCGGGCCCGGCGTCGCCGGCCTGCTCGAGATGCTGGTCCGCGCTCACGCCGAGCGGGTCGGTGTAGGGATCCGGCAGGTTCGGGGCCGCGTAGCGGCGCCGGAAGACGCGCTCGCCGTGCCCCTGGACGACCTCGATCACCAGCTCGGTCTCGTTCCGCTCGGCGATCACCACCCGGGAGCCGTCGGCCCGCAGCACGGCGACGAGCCGTCCCTGCGCGTCGTGCTCGAACTCGGTGCGCCGGCCGAGCGGGTCGGTGCGGGACAGCAGCACGTCGCGCGGTCCCCACTCGCTGCGGGTGACGCCGCCGAGCCGGTCGGTCCGCGCGATCGTGTTGCCGTCCTCGTCGAACTCGTACACCGTCTGCTTGCCGAAGGAGTCGGTCACCGTGGTGCGCCGGTCGCCGTAGGCGAGCGCGGCGTCGAGGTAGCCCTGGTCGCCGACCCCCCGCACGCAGCGGCCGTGCTGGTCGTAGACGTACCGGTACCAGGAGCCGACGTGGTCGGTCCAGCCGGTGATCCGGCCTTCGGGGTCGTGGGTGTAGCGGGCGGGCCGCGGCGAGGAGTTGGCGCGCAGGCTGAGGTGCCCGTGCTCGTCGTAGTCGTACCGGGCGACGAGGACGTCCCCCGTTTCGGACAGCGCCCGGACGGCGCGGATCCGGCCGCCGGCGACGTCGAAGGCGATCCGCGCGCCACCGGAGTGCGTGAGCAACGCGGGCGCGCCCTCGGCGTCGCGCTGCAGCTCGGTGTAGCCCCCGCTCTCCGAGCGGACCTCCTCGAGCAGGAAGAGCTCCGGGTTCCCCGCGGCCGGGACGAACCGCCGCAGGGTGCCCCGCGTGGGATCTTCCAGGATGTATTCGGCGCCCTGCTCGTAGAGCCGGCGCAGCGGACCGTGCGGGTTCGTGACCGTCCGGCCCGGCGCGGGCACGGAGAACCGCAGGATCATCGCGTCGGCGCTGTAGTAGGTGACGGTCCCCCGCGCGACGGTCAGCCGCTCGTCGACCAGCGACGCCCAGGAGCTCCCGAACCAGCGCCCGGCCCGGTAGGACGAGACGTGGTTGCGGACGATGAGCTGCCCCAGCGGCCCGGGCACAACCAGGTCACTCTCGGTGACCAGAACGTCGCCCGTCTGGACGTCGATCGGGTCGCCGCTGCCTTCCTTGCAGCCCGGCTCCTTGGTCTCGGAGGTGTTCCGGTCCGGCCCTTTCGACCCCTCCGAGCCCTTGGCACCGGCGGACTTGGTCGAGCCGCCGCCCGGCGGGTCGTCGATGCCGCGCGAGGTCGGCGGCGGGTCGTTCTTGGGCGGGTCGTTCTTGGCCGGCGGCGGGTCGTTCTTCGGCGGGTCGTGCTTGGGTGGCGAGTGGTCGCCCGCCGCCGTGGTGGAGTCGTCCCCGCCCTTGCCCTTGGGTCCGCCGATGTCCTTGGGGTTGCCGTTGATGTCGGCGTGCTTGGGCGGCGGCGCGGTCTTGCCCGGCTTGATGTTCCGCAACGCCTTCGCCGCGTCACCGAACAGGTCGCCCGCCCGCTTGAGCAGCGGGATCAGCGCCTTCAACGCCGTGACCAGCCGCTTGACCAGGTCCGCGATCTTCGACGCGGTCTTCGCCACCGCGTTGATGACCTGCGGGACCACCCAGGTCAGGCCGATACCCAGGGTGAACACCACCTGCAGCGCCCAGCTGATCAGGTGCCCGATCAGCTCGGCGATGATGTCGCGCACCAGCGCCCGCACCGCCGCGACCACCTCGCCGGCGGTCTTCACGCCGCTGGACGCGCCTTCGCAGCCCTTCTGGGCGGTCTCCAGCAGGGTCACCGTGTCCTGGGCACGCTGGCGGTAGGCATCGCCGGCCGACCCGGTCCAGGACGCGGTGTCCGCCTTGACCATCCCGGTCAGGTCCTCACCGATGCTGCCCAGCTCGGTGGCGATGTTCTTCCACGTCTCCGACTGCGCGGCGATCTCGTCGGCGTTGCCGGTCAAGCCGTTGAGGGCTTCCTTGAGCGGGCCGACGTGCTCCATCAGCCACCCGACGCCGGCGGCCAGGATCGCCCCGAAGGGGTCCATCGCCATCGACAACGCGTCCAGGGCCGTGCCGACGGCGCCCATCGCGACCGAGGCCCAGTCGCCGCTCTCGATGGCCGACTTCAGGTCGTTCGCCGACTCCAGCAGCGAGATCCCCGAGTACGCCGTCGTCGAGTCCTTGGTCTGCGCGACCAGTGGGTTGCTCATCCGTCCCCCGCTTCAGTCACCTGACTGACCCCGAAGTTGCCATTAAACACACCCCGCCGGGCGCGAGCACGCACGGTCCGGGGTTCGCCGCACCGAACGCGGCGTGCAGAGCGCGGACGACGCGCTCGCAGACCGGGTGGCATCCTTTCCGGGATGACCGACTTGACGTTCCGCGCCGCTGCCGACAGTGTCGTCGGCCGCCGGTACTCGGACAATTTCGACGTCGTCCACCTGACGCAGGAACCGCTGCTCGCGGTCGTCGCCGACGGCATGGGCGACGGGGAAGGCAGCCGCGCGGCCGGCCGTACCGCCGTCGATGTCTTCGTCGATCGGATCCGCCCGGCCCTCGACGCCCTCGACGCCCTCGACGCCACGGCGCTCCGGGCCGCGGTCGCCGAAGCCCAGGTGCAGGTCGGCGCGGCCGGCCGGCGGATCGGCCGGTTGACCGGCTGCACCTTGACCGCCCTGGCGGCGTCCCCGGGCGGACTCTGGCTGGTGCAGATCGGCGACTCCCGCGGTTACCGCCTTCGAGACGGTCTGCTGGAACAACTGACCAGCGATCACACCATGGCGTGGCTCGGTGCCGTCAACGGCTGGTACGCGTTCGATTCACCCGAGGCCCACTCCGCCCGCTACCAGCTGACCCGGTACGTCGGGCACAGCGCTCACCCCGAACCGGACGTGCTCAACATCGCCGCGCGCCCCGGTGACGTCCTCCTGCTGTGCAGCGACGGCGTCACCGACCAGGTGCCCTACGCCCGGATCCGCGAAGTCCTGCAGTGGGCGGCCACCCCCGACCGGCAAGTGCGCCAGCTACTCGCCGACACCGAAAAGGCGGGCGGAGAGGACAATGCCACCGCAGTGATCGTCCAGGTGACCCCGGCGTGAGCGCCTGGCCGATTCTCCCGGATGACAGCTTTCCCGGCCGACGAACAGCTTTCCCGCGGACCTCGCCAGCGGCCTTGCCCGTCCCGGCCCTCCGGCCGGCGTGACCTGCGCACAGATGGATCGTTGCGTTCCTGACCTGCGGTTCAGCTCCGGTTCCACCGCTGGTTGGCTCCGCCGTTGCAGGTCCAGACGATCACCTTGGTGCCGTTGACCGTGCCGGCACCGGACGCGTCCAGGCACAGTCCGCTTTGGACACTCGTGATCGTGCCGTCGGCGTTGCTGTTCCACTGCTGGGCCGTCCCGCCGGCACAGTCGCCGATGACCGCCTTCGCGCCCGGCGAAGGACCGTCGGCGCCGAGGCACTTGCTGCCGTAGACCTGCAGTTGCCGGCCGGCGGTGGTCGTCCACTGCTGGTTGTTCCCGCTGTTGCAGTCCCACAGGGCCACCTGCGTGCCGTTCGCCTGGGCCTGGCCCGGCACGTCCAGGCACCGGCCGGCGTTGGCGTTGACCAGCCGGGACGTCTCCGGGGGCGGCTGCGTCCCGCCCGGGGGGCCGAGCGGGCAGCTCGCCTGGTACTTCGAGATCCCCCGCATGTCGGACAGGGATGGGCACAGGAAAGGCGAGTACCGGGTGTCGGCGTCCATGAACACTTTCAGCCACACCATCATCACCCGGGCGAAGGCGCCGGAGTTCCCGCCGCCGCCACCGGCGGCGAAGCCGTGGCCCTCGCCGGCGATCTCCGGGTAGGCGCGCTGGGTGGTCGCCGGGATGGTGGCGTAGGCGCTCGCCAGGTACGACGGGGTGACCGTGGTGTCGGTCTGACCGCCGAACAGCACGGTGGGGATCTTGATGCCGGACAGGTTTCCGTTGGGGACGTACGGGGCCATGCCGACGGCGGTCAGGAGCGAAGGCCGGCGCGTACCCGCGACCAGTGCGCCACCGCCGCCCATCGAGTGGCCTCCCACCGCCAGCCGGTTCCGGTCGACCCGGTCCCGCACCGGGCTGCTCGTCACCAGCCAGTCCAGCGCGGCGAGCAGCTGGTCCGCCCGGGCGTCGGCGTAGTCGTCGAGGCTGTTCGTCTCGATGCCGACGACGACGAACCCGAAGGACGCCAGCCGCGGGCCCAGCCACGCGTACCACCGCCATTCCGTGCCGTAGCCCGGCGCGATCGCGATGGCGCCGAAGGTGCCGGCGGTCGTGTCCGTCGGGTAGTACACGACCCCGCCGCCGAAACCGTTGCCCTTGGGCACGGTCGTCTGCGCCGTGGCGAACGTGCCGTGATCCGCCGCGACGCCGGCCGGGGTGGGATCCGGTCCCCGCTGGTAGGGGTTGTCGGCCGCCGACGCCTGCGCGGCGGTCGTCAGCCCGAGCACCACCCCGAGCACGGCCAGGAGCACAGCCAGGAGCACAGTGCCGCGTCGCCGGAAACGTCGCCACATCCCGGTGTCCTCCCGCTCGCGCGAGCCGGCTGTCGTGGTCACCGCGCGGCCGTGGTCGAGGCCGGACCGGCCCACTTCTGGTTCTGGCCGCCACCGCAGGCGCCCAGCTGCACGGCCGTCCCGTTGGCGGTCGAGCCGGCCGGGACCTCCAGGCAGAGGCCGGACTGGATGCCGGTGACGGTGCCGTCGGCGTTGCTCCGCCACTTCTGGTTGGCCCCGCCGTGGCACGCCCAGATGATCACCGCCGTGCCCGCGCTGGTTCCGCCCCCTTCGGCGTCGAGGCAGCGCAGCGTGTCTCCGGAGTAGACGGTCAGTTCGGCGGCGGCGGTGGCCGTCCACGTCTGGTTCGCCCCGCCGTTGCAGTCCCACAGCTGCAACCGGGTGCCCTGCGTCGTCGACCGGGCCGGCACGTCGAGACACCGGCCCGCGGCGACCGAACGCACCGGACCGCTGCGGGTTCCGGTACCGCCGCCGTTGTCGAGACCGAGGAAGGAGATCGCGTACGCGAGCATCCCGTTCTGCGGCAGGGTGTGCCCGGTCCCGGAGACGACGATCCCTTCCACGGGAGCGTGGGTACCGGTGTCGCCGTAGCGGTTCCGCGTCCAGGACGACTGCGGGTGGTCAGTGGCGGACGGCGTCTGGTTCAGCCCGTGCAGCGCCGTCCACTGCTTGATCTCTTCGCCGTAGTTCGGGTAGGCCAGCGTCGTGTCCTGGTCACCGTGCCACAGCTGCATCCGCGGGTACGCGCCGGTGTAACCGGGGTACATGGCGTGAGCCTGGTCGGCCCACTGCTGTGCGGACTTGACGATGTTCCCGCCGGAGCACTGGCTGTTCCACAAGGAGCCGTGGGTGGTCGCGAAACATCCCGCGGGCACGCCGGAGAACGCGGCGCCGGCGGAGAAAACGTCGGGGTATTCGGCGGCCAGGACGTTCGTCATCATGGCCCCCGAAGAGAAGCCGCTGACCACGATGCGACCGGGATCCACGTTGTAGCGCTGGCGCGCCCAGGCCACCATCGACATGATGCCGGTGGAGTCGCTGCCGCCGTTGCGGGTCAGGCCCGCCTTCGTCGACACGTCGAAGCAGTGCCCGTCACGGGTGGCTTCCGGCACGACGATGACGTAGCCGTACCGGTCGGCCGCCGTCACGTAGTCGTGGCCGTTGCCGTTGAAGATCGCGCCCGCCGAACCACTGCAGTAGTGCACCAGCACGAGCAGCGCCGGCTTCGCCGCCACCGAGTCGGGCACGTACACGTACATGCCGAGGTTGGTGGGGTTGGCGCCGAAGTCGGTGACCCTGGTCAAGGTGGCGGCCGCGGCGGAACCGGAGGTCAGGAACGTGACGGCCAGCGGCAGCATCAGGACCAGCGCCAGCAGGCCGCGGATCACCCGTTTCATCGCTTCCTCCGCTTTCGTCGCCGGATCCACTGCTCGGCAGATCGCCGGAAGCGGCCTTCTCGGGTCGGGTCCGGCTCGCGTCCCGGACGGGATGGGGTAATCCCCTTCGGAAATGCGGCTGCTGCGCACGGCGAATTCGCCGGTTGCCGAACCCTTCGGACAGGATTCACGATAAGAGCGGTCGACGACGAGGTCAATGATCACTCGATCCGCCGGTGAAAGTTACTTTTCGGCCCGATTCCGTGCCCACCCGTTTTCGCGGGTGCGTGGCGGGGCGCCGGTGCCGGGCCCAGCGATCCTCAGCCGGTCGATCCGGCGGCGGCCGACTCGCGAAAGTCCACAACGGCTTCGCCGTTGGCTCGCGCCCACTCGGTCAGCATCACGATCGGCTCCTGGAGCGTCTCACCGAGCGCCGTCAAGCTGTATTCCACCCGCGGAGGCGCTTCGGCGTACACGCGTCGATCGATCAACCCGTTGCCCTGCAAGCGGCGAAGCGTCTGAGTCAGCACCTTCCGCGAAATCCCCCCGGACAACGCGACGAGTTCGCGGTGTCGTTTGGGGCCGTCGGTGAGCGCGAACAAGATGAGCACCGACCACTTGCTGGCGATGATCTCGATCGCCAGCCGCGCGGGGCAGTCGGCCAGGAACACCGTGCCCGCCTTCAAACCCCCGGCCGGGTTGGCTGCGGTCTTGGTCACGGTCCGAAGGTTACCATTCGGTACCTATCAGGTCCCTAACGTCGGCGGCATGGAACTCCCCTCCGGCACGGGCCCCACGCCCACGCTCGGCCGTCAGCTCATCGCCGTCAAACCGATCACCGTTCCCACCACCGGCCGCGGCATCGACCTGCAGGTCAAGGTCACCGCACCCGCCGACGGCAGCAACTTGCCCGTCATCGCCTTCTCCCACGGCAACGCCTGGTCGATGGACGCCTACGAGCCGCTGGTGGACCGGTGGGCGGCGGCCGGGTTCGTCGTGGTCCAGCCGACCCACCTGGACTCCCGCCGCCATCGCATCGGCTTCGACGATCCCCGCTTCGCCGCCATCTGGCGCGTGCGCATCGCCGATCTCCACGCCGTCCTGGACAGTCTCGGCGACATCCTCGACCAGCTCGGCGGCCTGACCACCCGCGTCGACCGCGACCGCGTCGCTGTCGCCGGGCACTCCTGGGGAGCCCAGACGGCCGGGGCGCTCCTGGGCGCCCGCGTGCTGGACGCCGAAGGCAACCCCGGCGAAGACTTCTCCCACCCCGCCGTCAAGGCCGGCGCACTTATCGCGGCGACCGGTACCGGCGACACCCTGACGCCCTTCGCGCTCCGGTACCTGCCGTTCGCGCGCCCGGACTTCTCGACCATGACCACGCCCGCACTGGTCATCGCCGGCGGAAAGGACCAGTCGGCCATGTCCACCCGCGGACCGGACTGGTTCACCGACGCCTACCACCTCAGCCCGGCCCCGAAGCGACTGCTCACCATCGCCGAGGCCGAGCACCTCTTCGGCGGGATCTCCGGCGAGGCCGCCGAAGACACCACCGACGAGGACCCCGCTCGTGTCGCCCTCGTCGCCGACGCCGTCTCCGCCTACCTCCACGACGTCCTCGGCACCGACGCGAGCAACTGGCGGAACCTGCAGGACCAGCTCAGCCGCGGCACCGGCGCCGTCAGCATCGAGAGCAAGTAGGACTTCGAAACCGACGACGAGGGTCAGGGAGCCGGACGCGCGTCATCGCCCTTCGGGCACGCGAAACCCGATCTGCTCGTCGGAACGGCCGATCTCGGCCAGCACTTCTTCCGTGTGCTGGCCGGGTTCCGGCGCTCCGGCCGGCATCGTCGGGGGATGCCGGGAAAACCGGGGCGCCGGCATCGCCTGCAGGACACCGTCCACTTCGACCAGGGTGCGGCGGTCGGCGAGCTGGGCGTATCCGCCGGCTTCGCGCAGGGAGAGGACCGGGGCCACGCAGGCGTCGCTTCCGGCGAAGATCCCGGTCCATTCCTCCTGCGTACGGGTGGCGAAGGCGGCGGCGATCGTGGTGCGCATTTCGTCCCAGCGAGTGCGGTCGTACTGGGTTGCCGGCTCCACCTCGACACCGAGGAGCCGCACGAAAGCGGCGAAGAACGGACGCTCCAAGGCGCCGACGGCCATGTACCGGCCTTCCGCCGTCCGGTAGACGGAGTAGAACGGCGCACCGCCGTCGATGAGGTTGACGCCACGCTGGTCGGTCCACCGCTCCTCGGCGAGGAGACTGTGGACGATCGCCAGCATGTGCGCTGTCCCGTCGATGATCGCCGCGTCGACGACTTGTCCGCGGCCAGAGGACTTCGCTTCCCACAGCGCAGCCAGCACGCCCATCACCAGGTACGTCGCGCCGCCGCCGATGTCGCCGACGACGTTGAGCGGGATCTGGGGCGGTCCGCCGGCGTCGCCGATGGCGTGCAGCGCACCCGTGGGCGCGATGTAGGTGAGGTCGTGACCCGCGGTGCCGGCCACCGGCCCGCTCTGGCCCCAGCCGGTCATCCTGCCGTAGACCAGCCGGGGGTTGCGCGCCCACAGGTCCTCCGGACCGAGGGCCAGCCGCTCGGCGACTCCCGGGCGAAACCCTTCGAGGAACACGTCGGCGGTGGCGGCGAGGTCGAGCAGCGCCCGGACGGACTCCGGACGTTTGAGGTCGAGCAGAACCGATCGTTTGCCGCGGCCCAGCAGGTCGGAGCCGGGGCCCGCCAGCTCCAGGAAGCCCCGCGACGGCCGATCGACGCGAATGACATCGGCGCCCATCTCGGCGAGGATCATCGCAGCGAACGGGCAGGGGCCCAGACCGGCCAGCTCGATGACCCGGACACCGGCGAGCGGGCCGCCGGCCGTGCCGTGCCGGTCCGTCTCCGGCCCAGCCTCGCTCACGGCGCCAGCTCCAAGGCGCGCCCGACGATCTCTTTCATGATTTCCGTGGTCCCTCCGTAGATCCTCGAGACACGGGCGTCCGCATACGCCCGGGCGACCGGGTGTTCGAGCATGTACCCGTATCCGCCGTGCAGTTGCACGCAGGCGTCGACGACCCGTCCCTGCAGCTCGGTGCTCCACCACTTGGCCTTGGCCGCGTCGACCGCGGTGAGCTCGCCCGCATTCAGCTCTTCCACGCACCGGTCGAGGAAGTGCTGGGCCAGGTCGAGCTCGGTGTCCATCTCGGCCAGCCGGAACCTGGTGTTCTGCAGTGCGCCGATCGGGGCGCCGAACGCGTGCCGGTCCCGGACGTGGCCGACCGTCGCCGTGAACGCCGCGCGGGCCTGCGCCACCGCGCCGACCGCGACCGAAAGCCGCTCCTGGACCAGGTTGGCGGTGAGCCCGGCGAATCCGGCGCCCTCCGCGCCCAGCCGGTTGGCGACCGGGACCCTGACGTCGACCAGCGACAACTCCGCGGTGTCCTGCGCGTGCTGGCCGACCTTGGCCAGCTTGCGGCCACGGGTGAAGCCGTCCATCCCCCGTTCGAGGACCAGCAGGCTGAGTCCCCGGCGGGGATGGTCTCCGGTGCGCACCGCGGTCACGACGAGGTCGGCGTTGATCCCGTTGGTGATGAACGTCTTGGCCCCGTTGACGACGTAGTGGTCACCCTCCCGGCGGGCAGTGGTCCGGATTCCGGACAGGTCGGACCCGGTACCGGGCTCCGTCATCGCCACCGCCGTGATCGTCTGCCCGGTCGCGATGCCCGGAAGCCACCTCGTGCGCTGTTCCCCGGTGGTGAGGTGCAGGAGGTAGGGCAGGACGACGTCGGCCTGCAACGACGGACCCGCCATGGCGGGGGCGACGCCGAGCGCGGCCGACTCTTCGAGGACCACCACGTTGAAGCGGAAGTCAGTGGTACCGGCACCACCGAAGATCTCCGGGACCGCGGCGAACATGCCGAGGGACCCGGCCTTGACGAACAGCTCGCGCGGGACGATGCCGGCCCGTTCCCAGTCCGGGTAGTGCGGGACGACTTCCCGCTCCAGCATCGTCCGCACACTCTTGCGGTACGTTTCGTGGTCGGGGTCGAACAAGGTGCGTCGCATGGTCTGTCCGCTTTCAGAGAGTCATGCCGCCGCCGCAGACGACGGTCTGTCCGCTCACGTAGTCCGATTCCGGCAGGCACAGCAGGGAAACCGCCCCGGCGGCCTCCGCGGGTGTGCCGGTGCGGCCGAGCGGGATCATCTGCTCGGCGGCCGCCAGCAGTTGCGGGTTCACGCCGACCTTGATGTCCCGGCCGGCGACGGTGATCGTGCTGTCGCCGCCGGCTGACGCCTCCGTCAGCCGCGTGCGGATGAAGCCGAACGCCACGGCGTTGACGGTGACGTTGTACCGGCCCCATTCCTTCGCGAGTGTCTTGGTCATCCCGAGGATTCCGGCTTTCGCGGCAGAATAGTTGACCTGCCCGGCATTGCCTCCGGTACCGGCGAGGGATGAGACGTTGACGACCTTGCGGCAGACGACCGGCTCGCCGGCTTCCTTGGCCTCGCGCACCGCCGCCGCGATGACGGGCTGGGCCGCGCGCAGGATGCGGAAGGGCGCGGTCAGGTGCACGTCGATGATGGCTTCCCACTGCTCGTCGGTCATCTTCTGGATGACCGAATCCCAGGTGTAACCGGCGTTGTTGACGATGATGTCCACGCCACCGAAGGTCTCGACTGCCGTGGTGACGAACCTCCGGGCGAACGCCGGGTCGGTGACGCTGCCGGCGCACGCGGTGGCCGTCCCGCCGCGGGCCTGCACCTCCTCGGCCACTTGACGGGCCGGCTCGTCGTCCAGGTCGTTCACCACGACGCGGGCGCCGTCGGCGGCGAGCTTGAACGCGATCTCCCGGCCGATCCCGCGACCGGCCCCGGTCACCAGTGCCGTGCGTCCGTCCAGTTTTCCCATGGGTCGAGTCCTCTCTTTCATGCCGGGTTCTTCCGCGCAGCCGTGGTCGCCGTCCGTGGCCGCCGGATGGCCGAGCCGATCGCCACCACGGTCAGCGCCGCGCACAGCCACGAGAAGACGTCACCGATCACCCGGTACACCGTCACCGTGCCCCTCGTCGGCACATCCGTGATCCACGGCAGGTTGTCCCCGGTCGTGGTGTCCTGCTGCGACAGCACGTGCCCTTGCCGGTCGAATGCCTGCGACGAGCCGTTCAGGTCCGACCGGACCAGTGCGTAGCCGTTTTCGACCGCGCGCAAGCTCGCCATCTGGGTGTGGATGCGCCCCATTTCGGGCCAGTCGCCACCGGGGACGAGCATGATGTCCGCTGCCACGTGCGCTGCCGCGGGGAAGTCGGCGTCGTAGCAGATGATGTTGGACAGGCGGCCGTACGGCGTGTCGGCCACCGGAACCGGCCCGGTGCCGGCGACGTACCGCTCGAGGCCGGGAATCGGGTGGTGCTTCTGGTAGTTCCACAACACCCGGCCATCGCGGCCGAGCAGAACCGTCTGATCGCGTCCGTAGGCCGGCGCATCGTGGGTGTACACGTTCGCCGCGACGTTGAGGTAGATGCCTTCCTGCTGAGCGAGCGCACCCGCCTGGGCGAGGAACGCCGGTTCGTCCTCGGCGCGCATCCTGGCCGAGTTCTCCGACCAGAAGACGATCTTCGCACCCGATCGCGCCGCCTTCCGGGTGTCCGCGAAGAGCTGGGTGTTGATCACGTCCGAGGCCGCGCGCACCTTCGCCACGTCCAGCTTGGACACGGCCTCGAGATCGGTGGGAGCCGTACCCAGAATCCGTTCGGCTGACGACAACGAAGCCGAGCTCGGGTTGATGCCCGCGATGCGCACGGTGGGCGAGCTCGGTGCGGGCGCGAACGCGAGCCACGCCTGTCCGAGCGCGATGACCGTGGCCAGCACCGCGGCGACGACGGTGACCGGCCTCGCGCTGTGCCACGACGGGCCGTGCTCCCAGAAGTGGTTGACGGCGGTGGCGACGAGACCGACCAGGAACGTGATCGAGTACGGACCGAAGACGGAAACCAGCTGGAGCAGAGCCAGGTTCTCGTGCTGGGTGACCGCCAGCAAACCATAGGCGGTGCCGAACGGGTTGAAGCTGCCGAGCAGGTACGCGACCGTGGTCAGCGCGACCGGGAAGGTGAGCAGCCTGCCCACCCGACCCAGCCTGGGTGCCACCAGGCGATCGGTGAGGTAGGGCAGCACGACCACGGCCGAGAGGAACACCACGCCGGCGACGACGAGCAAAGTGAGCGGAACGGCGAGCTGCATGGCCCAGAACAGGCCGCCGGCGATCAGGACCAGCAACACCGACGCGAGGCCGCGGACGGGCCGGCTGACCCGGAGGAACCTCAGCAGGAAGACGGGGAAGAACCACACGGCCAGTGCGACGTCCCACCGGCCGCCGACGGCGAACAGGTGGAGCACGAGTCCCAGGACGAGCCAGAGATGCCGGCGGTGCGGAGAGAGCCTGAGCGCCGGGCCACCGTCGGCCAGGCGGACGGAATCGAGCAGGCGGCGGACGCCGCTCGGCGGCGCACTATCGATGGTGTCGGTCGACATGACGGCTCCCAATCAGGCCCGGCGGGCAAGCGGAATTCGAGGTGGTGCGGTGGGTCGGCCGGCGGCCGCCTGGTTGCGCGTTCATCGCTCGGCCGGCCGGTAGGCGGTCACGACGGCTGCACCGCCGAGCCCGATGTTGTGGGCCAGTGCGACACCGGATCGGTTCGCTGCGGCCGGAACCTGCCGCTTCCCGGCCGTCCCGCGGAGCTGCCACGTCAGCTCCGCGCACTGCGCGAGTCCCGTCGCGCCGAGGGGGTGGCCCTTCGAGATCAAGCCGCCCGACGGGTTCACCACCCACCTGCCGCCGTAGGTGGTCTGCCCGGCGTCGACGAGTTCGCCACCTTCGCCCGGTGCGCACAGCCCGAGAGCTTCGTACGTCAGCAGCTCGTTCGTCGAGAAGCAGTCGTGGAGCTCGATGACGGCCACGTCCGCGGGACCGATGCCCGCCTGTTCGTACACCCGCTGTGCCGCGGTCCGGGACATGTGCGCTCCGACGATCGCGGCCGCGGTGCCGTCGAAGGTGTCTTCCATGTCCGTCACCACCGACTGGCCCACCACCTCGATCGCTTGGGACGCGAGGCCGTGCTGGTCGACGAATTCCGCACTCGCCAGAATCGCCGCGGCCGAGCCGTCCGAGGTCGGCGAGCACTGCAGCTTGGTGAGCGGGCCGACGATCGTCGGCGCGGCCAGGATCTCGTCGAGGGAGAACTCGCGTTGGAACTGCGCGAACGGGTTGTCGACCGAATGCCGGTGGTTCTTGACGGCGATCTTGGCGAACTGCTCGGCGGTCGTGCCGTACTTCTCCATGTGCTCCTGCCCGGCCGCGGCGAACATCCACGGAGCCATCGGCGCACCGGGTCCACGTGCCTCCGCGAGCGCGCGCACGTGCCGGGACAGCGGCCCCTCCCGGTCCGGCCACACCTCCGAGAGCGAGCCGGGCGACATCTTCTCGAACCCGACCGCGAGCACGCAGTCGGCGAGTCCGCCCTTGACCGCCCGCGCGGCCAGCCACAGTGCCGATGATCCGGTGGCACAGTTGTTGTTCACGTTGACGACCGGCACGCCGGTCGCGCCCAACTCGTAGACGGCGCGCTGTCCGCTGGTGGAGTCGCCGTAGACGTACCCGGCGTACACTTCCTGGACGGCCGAGTAGTCGAGCCCGGCATCGTTGAGCGCTGCCGTTCCGGACTCGGCCACCATCGCCGGGTAGTCCCAGCCTTCCCGCCGTCCTGGTTTTTCGAACTTCGTCATCCCGACCCCGATGACGAACACCTTGCGTGGCATGTCGGTTTCCTGCCTTTCGGGCTCGGTCAAGCAGCGAATTCGGCTCGGCCGTCGGTGAGGAGGCGATCGCCTTCCCCGTTGACGGTGGTGAAGGCGTACTCGGCTGCCCCGAGCGACCAGACGGAAGTGCTGATCTGCTGACCGGGCCGGCCGGGGGCGCTGAACCGCACCGCCAGCCGCCGCAGCCGGCCCGGGTCCGCCGGGGCGAGCAACCCGATCAGCGCGTGGGAAGCGAAGGCCATCGTGCACAATCCGTGCACGATGATGCCGGGCAGCCCCACCCGGCGGGCGAAGTCCTCGTCGAGGTGGATGGGCATGGTGTCCCCGGACGCCTCCGCGTACCGGAAGGTCTGGTCATCGTCGAACTTCTGCACGACCGTGGACACGGCGTCCAGGTCCTGCAGACCTTCCGGCATGCTGTGTCCGGGTGCTGTTCGTCCGACGTCGCCGGTGTGCTCGGCGCCGCGGAAGAACGCCGTGAAGTACTGTTCGTTGACCGGTTCCGCCGTTTCGTCGCGAGTCTCCACGACTGTCGTCACGACGACGCCGGAACGACGAGCGTGCACGCCGACCACCTGCGCTCGGGTCGTCAGGACATCGCCCGGGACGATGGGCCTGCGGATGCGGATGTCGTGCTGTCCGTGCAGGATCCTGCCGGCGATCGCCTCGGGCACGAGCGCCAGTGTCTGTCGGGCCATCGCCGAAAAGCCCGGCACGACCGCGAAGACCGGCGGAGCGGCGGTTCCGTCCAGGTGCGCGGCGATCGGGTCGTTGGTGGCTTCGGCGTAGGCGACCGTCCGATCGGCACTGACGCGGAACTCGGTCGGGTCGCTCCAAAGACCGACCCGGTTCGTGGTGAACATGCCGAGTACGTTAGGGACTGATCGTCGCCGTTCCGAGAACCGTGCCTAGCGCATATGGAGACCGTCGCGCGCATGGGCCGGCCACCGTGTCACCCCGCCGGAGGACATCCGATCCGCTCGTGGGTCGGCCGGGCCGCCTGGAGCTATATTGCGGGCGTGAGCGGTTCGACGCTGCCGGGCGACATCGTCCGGCGCTTGGTGCGCATCGGCGAGCGACGGGGCTTGGACGTCGCCTCGTTGCTGCGCCGGACCGGGATCCCGGTCGACGGGGCGGGTCAGCCGCTCACCACGAGGACCACCCCGACGCAGGTGGCCGAGCTGACTCAGGAACTGTGGATCCTGACCGGGGACGAACTCTTCGGGCTCGGCCCGGCCGCGCCGCGGGGCCTGTTCCAGCTCGTGATGCGCTCGGTGATCCACGCGCCCGACCTGCAGGCCGCTCTCGAGCGGCTGACCGAGGCCGGGAAGGTGCACCCCGGAATGCCCGGGCTGGCGGTATCGGTCGGCGACGGGACCGTTCAGGTCGAAATCGACATCAGCCGGTTGAACGATCCGGATCACCTCGGTGCCGAACTCGTGGCCACGCTCGTGCACCGCATGCTGGGCTGGCTCGTCGGGCGCCGGATCGGCCTGCGGGACCTGCGGCTGCCGTGGCCGGCGCCCGGGTACGCGGCGGACTACGAGCGCGTGTTCGGCCGGCACCCGGACTTCGACGCCGACCGGCTCAGCTTCGCCTTCGACAGGCACCTGCTGTCCTTGCCCTTGGTGCGGGACGAGGACGAACTCGCGGACTACCTGCGGGACCAGCCGAACGTCTGGTTCACCACCCGCGACTACGGGTCGTCCACGGCCGACCACGTGCGCCGGGTCCTGGAACGCGGCCTTCGCGGGCATTGGCCGTCCCCGGACACCATCGCCGCACAGCTCAACGTGAGCACCCAGCACCTGCGCCGGCTGTTGCACGGCGAGCACACTTCGATCGGCCAGATCAAGGAAGACATCCTCCGCGACGCGGCCATCGCGAGCTTGGCCCGCGGCGAGGAATCGATTGTCACGCTGGCGCGGCGCCTGGGCTTCTCCGAAGCCAGCGCGTTCCGCCGTGCGTTCCGCCGTTGGACGGGGCAGCCGCTCGGGGCGTACCGCGTCGCGGACACTCACGGGCCGGCTTCACCCTCCGGGTGAGCCCGCTCGACGTCGGCCGGTCTGCTCACCCGGCCGACGGCGGCTTCGCCTGGTACATCCCCTCGATCGCGGCTGCGTACTTTTCGGTGATGTTGTGGCGCCTCAGCTTGTTCGTCGGCGTCAGCTCATCGCCACCGGGGGACCAGCTGTGCGGCAGGATGTGGAAGTACTTGATCTGTTCGACGCGGGACAGAGTGGCGTTGGCCGCGAGAATGCCGGCCTCGACTTCCGCGTGCACTTCGGGCGTCGCGGCGAGCGTGGCCAGGTCGTGCTCGCCCGGCAAGCGCCGCTCGGCCGCGAACTTCCGGACCGCGTCGGCGTCGAGGGTGACCAGGGCGACCACGTAGGGGCGCCGGTCGCCGACCGCGACGACGGAATCGGCCAGCGAGCAGGAGGACAAGACGGCGTTCTCGATGTTGGCGGGCGACATGTTCTTCCCGGACGCGTTGATGATCAGCTCCTTCTTGCGGTCGACGATGGTGACGTACCCGTCGGCGTCGACCGTGCCGACGTCGCCGGTGTGGAGCCATCCGTCCGGACCGAGTGCTTCCGCGGTTTTCGCCGGGCTTCCGCGGTAGCCCCGCATCAGGGTCGGGCTGCGCATCAACAGCTCACCGTCCTCGGCGAGCTGCACCTCGATGCCGGGCATCGGTCTCCCGACCGTCCCCGGCCGGACCGCGCCCGGGCGGTTGATCGCTCCCCCGGCCGCCGACTCCGACATCGCCCAGCCCTCGCAGAGCTCGATGCCCAGGCTGAGGAAGAACCAGACGATGTCCGGGGCGATGGGTGCCGCACCGGTGACGGTCAGGTTCGGGCTTTCCAGGCCGATCCGGGCGCGCAGCCGACGCAGCACCAGCCGGTCGGCGAGCGCGCGCCGGAGGGCCGGCCCGGCGGGGATCGGGCGTCCGGCGGCCCGCCGCTGGGCGACGACACGGCCCGCGGCCAAGGCCCACTCGATGAGGCGGCGGCGCAACCCCGGCTGCGCCGCGACCGCCTGACCGAGCGCCGTCTGCATCTTGTGCCAGAACGCCGGAACACCCAGGAAGACCGTCGGCCGCACGGCCAGGAGCACCTCGGCGATCGTCTTGGGATCGGCGACGGTGACGATGGTGGCGCCACCCACCATCGCCAGATAGTGGCTGAAGTAGCGGTTCGCCACGTGGGCGTCGGGAAGGTAGGAAACGAGACGCCCCGCCTGCGCGCCGGCGGCCATCTCCGGCAGGTCCAGGCCACTGCGCAGGGACTCCAGGATCGCGCGGTGCTCCAGTTCCACGCCCTTCGGCGGCCCGGTCGTCCCCGACGTGTAGATGATCGTGGCGAGGTCGTCCGGGCCGGCGGCACGCCAGGTGGCGTCGAAGTCGAACCCAGCGGGCCGCGATGCCTCGAGGTCGGCCAAGGAAACGGTGCCTTCGACACCGTCGTCCACGCAGATGATGTGCTCCACGGCCCCGCCGGCCGCCTTGATCGTGTCCACCCATTGCCGCTCGGTGACCACCACCCGGTTGCCGGCATCGGAGAACAGGTACCCGATCTGCGGGACGGGGCTCGTGTTGTAGACCGAGAACGGAACGGCACCCAGGTGCAGCGACGCGGTATCCACGAGGTGGAACTCGGGACGGTTGGTCAGCATGATCGCCACCGCGTCCCCGCGGCGGACACCCAGCGCGGCCAGGCCGCCGGCGATCCGCTCCACGCGCTCGGCGTACCGTCCCCAGGTCAGCTCCACAGCGCCGTCGGAACTGCGCAGGGCGATCCGCTCCCGGCACAGTCGCGCCGTTCGCTGGAAGAGTTCGGGCAGAGTCTGCTCCGCGTGCAATCCGTCACCGGCGACCACGAGCGTGCGCCTCCTCGTTTCGCTGCATCAGCCCGGCCGCCGGAAATCGGTTCCGGCAGTCCGGAATGGACAATCATCCGGAGCATCACCGGGCTCGCCTAGGACCGCAGCGCGCTGCATGCAGGACCGCCGCGCGCACACCGTCGTGTAACGGCGAGCACGCGCGCCGCCAAGCCGCCCGCACCGGCCAGGCCCAGCGGATCAGGCGCGAAGCCGCCGAGCGGGTGGCCAGGTGCGGAGCGGCCGCCGGGTCCGGGCACCTGTCTGCTTCGCACCGCAACCGTCCACCACCGCGGCCCGGCCCCGGCGCCGCAGCCGCCGGACCCCCGAACAGGTACGCCGTCGCGGCACAGCGAGGCCGGAGCCGGGGCCCGGGCTCAGCGGGTCAGCAGGTCCTGGATCGCCGCCGTGATCTCGGCGGGGGCCTCCTCGGCCATGAAGTGCCCGGCGCGGGTCAACCGGTGGTCCAGGTCCGGCGCCCACGCCTTCCACACCGCGGCGGCGTCGTAGCCCAGCTGCGCGCCCCAGTCCTGCTGGACGACCGTCACGGGCATGGCCAGCTGTGATCCGGCGTCGAGGTCGGCTTGGTCGTGTTCGACGTCGATGCCCGCCGAGGCGCGGTAGTCCGCGACGATCGAGGGCACCGCGGCCGCGCTCGCCCGCAGGTACTCGGCCCGCACCTCGGGCGGGATCGCGGCCGGGTCGTTGGCCCAGGCATCGAGGAACGAGCCGAAGAAGGCATCCGCGCCGGCCGCGATCATCGTCTCCGGCAAGCCCGGTGGCTGCGCCATCAGGAACAGGTGGTAGCCGACCGCCGCCGCGACGCCGTGCAGGACGTTCCACATGTCCAGCGTCGGCACCACGTCCAGGATGCCCAGGTGCGTGACGGTTTCGGGGTGGTCAAGGGCCGCCCGGAAGGCGACCAGGGCGCCCCGGTCGTGGCCGACGAGGGCGAAGCGCTCGTGGCCGAGCGCCGCCGCCAGCGCCACGACGTCGCCGGCCATGGTGCGCTTGGCGTACACACCCGGGTCGGCGGCCGCCGGCTTGGCGCTGGCGCCGTAACCCCGCAGGTCGGGGCAGATCACCGTGTGCTCGCCGGCCAGCCGCTCGGCGACGTGCCGCCACATCAGGTGGGTCTGCGGGAAGCCGTGCAGCAGCACGACCGGGCTGCCGCTGCCGCCGACGGCGGCCGCCAGCTCCACGCCGTCCGCCACGGGCACGCGGATGTGGTCGAACCCGGAAAAAGTCCCGGAAAATGTCCCGGAAGAAATCATCGAAGGGCCGTCTTTCTGGTCGGGAGGGGAACGAACCCAGCCTGGGTGACGCCGATCAGCAACCGATCAGTGCGAGGAGCGCGCCCGGGTCGCGGCGCCGATGATGGGAGCATGCGAATCGACGTGCTGGGTGCCGTGCGGGCACTGCGCGACGACGGGAGCCCGGTGGACCTCGGCGGACCCCGTCACCGCGAGGTGCTCGCGCGGCTCGTCGCGGCCGAGGGGCGGATGGTCACCACCGACACCCTCGTCGACGACCTCTGGACCGATCCCCCGGTCCGCGCCGTGGGCGCGCTGCGCACGTTCGTCGCGGCCCTTCGCCGCGCCGTCGAACCCGGCCGGCCGCCCCGTACCCCGCCGCGGGTGATCGTCACCGAAGGCCCCGGTTACGCCCTGCGCCTGCCGCGCGAAGACGTGGACGTCCACCGGTTCGAGGACGCCCTGGAACGAACCCGGCGCGCTCCCGGTGCCGTGGCCGACCTCAGCGCGGCACTGGCTGCTTGGCGAGGACCCGCCTACGCCGATGTCCCGGACTCCGCGTGGGCCCGGCGCGAGCGGACGCGGCTGGAGGAGCTGAGGCTGACGGCCGTGGAGCTGCGCGCCCGCGTCCTCCTCGATGCGGGCGAGGGCGGCGACCTGGTCGCCGAACTCGGCGCCCACGTCACGGCCCACCCGTGGCGCGAGCCGGCCTGGGGGCTGCTGGCCCGGGCCCTGCACCGCGCCGGACGCCAGGCCGAGGCGCTGGCGACCCTCCGCCGCGCTCGCGCGATGCTCGTCGACCAGCTCGGGCTCGACCCCGGCGCCGAACTCCAGCGGCTGGAAACCGAGATCCTGAGCGGGACGCCGGCCCCGTGGACCGGTGCCCGGTTCGGCCCGCGTACCACCGTGGACCTCGCGCGCACCCTCGCGCTCGCGGGCGGCGACGCGCTCGTCCGTTCGCGACGCGACCGCCTCACCGCGATCCAGGCGGCCGAACGCACCGGCGACCTCGTGCTGACGGCCCGGATCATCGGCGCCTACGACGTGCCCGCGATCTGGAGCCGGGCCGACGACCTCGAGCAGTCCCGCGCCGTCGTCGCGGCCGCCGAGCGCACGCTCACCGCGCTCGGCCCCGACGGCCCGGCCGACCTGCGGACCCGCCTCCTGGCCACGGTCGCCGTCGAGAGCCGCACCGCCGATCTCGCCGCCACCGAACGGATCCGCGCGCAGCAGGCCGCCGAAGAGGCCGCGGCGCTGGCCCGCCGCCTCGGCGATCCCCGGCTGCTCGCGTTCGCGCTCAACGGGGTGTTCCTGCAGTCCTTCACCCGCCCCGGGCTGGCGGCCGTCCGAGACCGGATCGGCGCCGAACTCCTCGACCTGGCGACCCGGCACGAGCTGCCGGCCTTCGCCGTCCTGGGCCGCCTCGTCCGCCTGCAGTCCGCCTCGGCCGCCGGCGACCTCGACACCGCGGCCGCGCACGCCACGGCGGCCGAACAGCTCGCCACCACCGCCGAGTCACCCCTGGTCGCCGTCCTCACCGCGTGGTTCCGCGCCCGGGCGAGCGCCACCCGCAGCACCGAACCGGGCGGGCCGTCCCCCGCCACGGCCGCCGCGCAGTACCGCGCCGCCGAGGACGCCCTCCGGACGGCGGGCATGCCCGGGCTGCACCGCGGCCTGTTCCCGCTGGCGCTGCTCGGGCTGCGCCTGATGCACGACCGGGCCGCGCCCGGTGACCCGCACCTCGACTGGGGCCCGTACCGCCCGTGGACCCGGCCGCACGTGCTGCTCGCCCGAGGCGAGCGGACGGCGGCCCGCGCCGTCCTCGCGGCCGCCCCCGAACCACCGCCCGACCACCTGCAGGAGGCGATGTGGTGCCTGACCGCCCACGCCGCGGCACGTCTCGGCGAGCGCGAAATCGCCGTGGCCGCCGGAAAAGCCTTGCGCGACGCCGCGGCGGAACACGCCGGCGCGGCCAGCGGACTGCTGACGCTCGGCCCGGTGGCGCGGTACCTGACCGAAGCCGAGGCCTGCGCCGACGCGGGGTAGCGGAAGGCTGACGCCCGCCTCGGTTGCGCGGTACCTGACCGAAGCCGAAGCCGGCGCCGACGCGGGGTGGGCGCCCGCGCTCCGGCGGCTCGCCTGCGGCCGGCCGTTCCCCCGGAAGGGGACATTTCCGCCTTCCCTTCAACGGCTTCATCCCGCTCACAGCCGAAGCCGTCCAGCGGGTGCAGTCGCTGCCGTGGTTTGGGGCACCCGGTTCGGGGTACTTGCGCAGTCCGCGCTCATTGATCACCCCAGACCATCGAGGACCAGCATGCCTGAGCCGACCACGCCCGAGCCCCTGCCGGCCGAGCTGCGTGCGCTGGCCGCCGACGCCGAAGCGCTCGCGGCGCGGACCGCCGAAGTGGCCGCCCGCCTGCAGACCGCGCCCGACAGCCACCTGCAGCGCCTCGCCCGGCCCATCGCGAAGGCGACCCACGACCTGAGCGACTACACCGACGAGGTCTCCCGGACGGCCGAAGACCTGGCCCGGGTCCGGGTGGCCCGCGACCCCGCTCTGTGCGACGTCCCGTGGGGCGTCTGCCCCGACCACGGCGTCACGCTGCACTCGAGCGGAGGACGCGCCTGGTGCACCGATCCCGGCTGCGCCGGCGCGTGGGACTACGACCGGCTCCACACACCGTGCGCGGAGCCGGTCACCGCGGTCGTGACCGACCAGGACGGCGTGACCGCGAGACTCTGCGCAGCCCACGCGCGGGACGCGAGCGACCGGCTGGCCGGCTGCACCGTCTCCCGCCTGGACCACCACGGCTCCGGCGACTGAACCGGCGGCTGACCGGCTGTCCGACCGCTACCGCGAAGGAAGTGCGCCATGTCCGTCGTTCCGCCGCACGTCCTGGTCATCTTCGGCGCCACCGGCGACCTGGCCCGGCGCATGCTGTTCCCCGGCCTCGGCCGGCTGCACCGGGACGGCTCCCTCCCGGACGGCTTCCGCGTGATCGGCACCGGGCGGCACTCCCCCGGCAGCGACGACGAGTTCCGCGAGACCCTCGGCGACGCGGTCCGCGGGTTCGAGGACCGGGTTTCGTTCGTCGTCTCCGACAGTGACGACGGCACCGGGCTCGCGGCCGCCGTCCGGGAAGCGCGCGCCGGACTCGGTGACGGCAGCCGGACCCTCCTCTACCTTTCGGTCCCGCCCGCCGCGATGGACCCGATGGTGCGGATGCTCGGCGACTCCGGCCTCGCCGAGGACGCCCGGCTGATCCTGGAGAAGCCGTTCGGGCACGACCTCGCGTCGGCGAAGGAGCTGAACGCGACCGTGCGCGGGGTGTTCCCCGAAGACCGCGTCTTCCGGATCGACCACTTCCTGGGCAAGACCGCGGTCCGGCAGCTGGCCGACGCCGTCCCGGACGCCGCCGAGGTGCGCATCGACGTGCCCGAGGAGATCGGCATCGAGGGCCGCGGCTCGTTCATGGAGTCGACGGGGACCTTCCGGGACATGGTGCCGACGCACCTGTGCCAGGTCCTGGGCGTGCTCGCGGCGGGGCCGGGCGAAACGAAGCTGGACGTCTTCCGCGCGCTGCGGCCGTTCGACCCCGGACGGGCGGTGTTCGGCCAGTACGAGGGCTACCGCGAGGAAGAGGACGTCGATCCCGGCTCGGACAGCGAGACGTTCGTCGCGCTGGAAGCGTTCGTGGACAACGACCGCTGGCGCGGCGTGCCGTTCCGGCTGCGCACCGGCAAGGCCATGGCGGAGACCCGCATGGAAGTCTCCGCGGGTTCGCTGCACGTCGACCTCACCGACGACGACGAAGGAGAGCCGTACGCGCGCCTGCTGCTGGAGGCCATGCACGGCGACCGGACGTGGTTCACCGGCGCGGACGAGGTCGAACGGCTGTGGGAGGTGTCCGCTCCGCTGCTCGAGACGCCGCCGGAAACCCAGCGCTACGCGCGGGGCTCGTGGGGCCCGGCGGCCGCGGACCGCCTGCTCGACCGGGAGCCGGCCGGATGAGCGAGCCGTACCCGCCGATCGCCGAGCACGGACTGATCGGCGACCTGCGCACGGCCGCCGTCGTCGGCACCGACGGCCGGATCGGCTGGTTCTGCGCGCCGCGGTTCGACTCCCCCAGCGTGTTCGGCGCCCTGCTCGACGCCGGCGACGGCGGCCACTGGGCGCTGCACCCGGTGTGCGAGGTGATCAACCGGCACCAGTTCTACATCCCCGACTCCAACATCCTCGTCACCCGGTTCCTGACCGAGGACGGCATCGTCGAGGTCCAGGACTTCATGCCGATCCTGCGGCCGCGCGACTCCGGGCACCGGCAGCGGCTGGTGCGCCGGGTCGTCAACGTCCGCGGCCGCATCCGGCTCACCACCGACGTCCGGCCGCGGTTCGACTACGCGCGCGCGAGCCACCGGCTCGAAACGACCGAGGACGGCGCGCTCTTCGAAGGCGCCGGTCTGCGGCTCGGGCTGCGCACCTCGGTGCCGCTGAAGGAGCACGACGGCGGGGTCACCGGCGAGTTCGAGCTCGGCCCCGGCGAAAGCGCGCTGTTCGTGCTCGAGGTGCTGGACGGCGAAGCGCCGGCCGGCCCGCTCGAGGACGAGCTCGAGGACCTCTTCCGCGCGACCGTGGCGTTCTGGCGGTCCTGGCTCGGGCAGTCCACCTACACCGGTCGCTGGCGGGAAATGGTGCACCGGTCGGCGCTGCTGCTGAAGCTGCTGACGCACGAGCCGTCCGGCGCGATCATCGCCGCGCCGACGTGCGGGCTGCCGGAGCAGGTCGGCGGCGAACGCAACTGGGACTACCGGCACGTCTGGATCCGCGACGCCGCGTTCTCGCTGTACGCGTTGCTGCGCCTGGGTTTCACCTCCGAAGCCGAGGGCTTCTTCGGCTGGCTCACCCGCCGCTTCGACGGCACGGGCGACGACGACCTCGGCCCGCTGCGGGTGATGTACACGATCGACGGCGAGCCCGCGCGCGAAGAGGAAGTGCTCGACCACTGGGAAGGCTACCGCGGCTCGGCGCCGGTCCGGATCGGGAACGCGGCGGGCGCGCAGCTCCAGCTGGACATCTACGGCGAGCTGATCGACTCGATCTACCTGTTCGACAAGTACGGCGCGGGCATCTCCTACGAGGCCTGGCACGGCCTCACCCGGGTGCTGGACTGGCTGCTCGACCACTGGGACCAGCCGGACCAGGGCATCTGGGAGACGCGCTCGGGCCGGCAGAACCACACGTTCTCCCGGCTGATGTGCTGGGTGGCGATCGAGCGCATGGTGCGCGTGGCCCGCCGCCGCGGCCTGCCGGCCGACCTCACGCGCTGGACGAGCGTCCGCGACAAGATCCACGAACAGATCCAGACGCGCGGCTGGAGCGAGTCCGACGACAGCTTTTCGCGCCAGTACGACGAATTCGTCCCGGACGCGTCACTGCTGCTGATGCCGCTGGTGAAGTTCTGCGTCCCGACCGACCCGCGGTTCACCTCGACGCTGCGGGCGGTCGAGCGGACGCTCGTGGTCGACAGCCTGGTGTTCCGCTACGACCCCGGGCAGGCCCCGGACGGCGTCGACGGCGGCGAAGGGACGTTCTCGATCTGCTCGTTCTGGTACGTGGAGGCGCTGGCCCGCACCGGCCGCGTCGAGGAGGCGCGGCTGGCGCTGGAGAAGGTGTTCACCTACGCCAACCACGTCGGCCTCTACGCCGAGCAGATCGGCCTGACCGGCGACCAGCTGGGCAACTTCCCCCAGGCCTTCACCCACCTGTCGCTGATCAGCTCGGCGATCAACCTGGACCGCGCGCTCGGCGGCTGAGACCGTGGCCGCGACGCCGGCCGCGGCCCGGCCCGTTTCCTTCCCGGCTGCCGGGAAAGAAACGGGCCCGTTGCGGGTCGGTCAGAGGGGCACCGGGTCGTAGCCGCGGGAGCCGCCGGGACGGCAGCGGGCCAGCCGCCGGATGGTGAGCCGGCCGCCGCGGGCGGCGCCGTGGCGGGTCAGCGCCTCGACGGCGTAGGCCGAGCAGCTGGGCGAGAAGCGGCAGCACGGCGGGCGGCGGGCGCTGACCTCGCGCTGGTACACCCGGACGGCCGCGACCAGCAGGTCGGCCACGCCCTTGCGCTCGGGGCCGCGACGCAGGATCGGCCCCGACGCCACGAGCAGGTGCGGCAGCGACAGGACCATCACCCACAGGCAGTTGTCGTCACAGGTCTCGCCGATGCAGCAGCCCACGTCGAGCAGGCAGGCGTCGCGCACGCAGGAGTTCCCCACCGGCCGCCGGCGGTAGGGCGGCGGGCCCCACGCCCGCCGGTCGTCGTACCAGCGGCCGGACCGGTCATAGGGTCGGCGGCGTCTGAAGAATCCCATGGCTGGGGATAGCCACTTTCCCCCGATCGAACCTCGTTTTCAGTCACCGGCCGGCGCACTTCCCCGACCCGGCCAGGAGCGACACGCCGGAGAAAATCTGTGCCGGCTGAAGTAGACATGCGGCGTCGGGTGTGTGTAGTGTTCTGGTCGTACTGAGAGAGACAACGTCAAGCAGGCGCGGGAGAGGACGTAACTACCCGCGAGGTGACAAAAGACGCGAGGTGGAGCCGGTGCGCCCGCGTTGATCAGCAGTTTGTGGTTGTTCGGTAGTTGCAGGACCGGTCAGGTGGCCGGGGCCGATCAGTGAACGGGGCTCCGGGCAGTGACCAGCGGCGTCAGCGTGCTGGGACCGATCAGTGGAAGGGTTCCCGTCGGTGACGTTCGCGGCAAGAAGTGCAGTAGCAAGTGCAGTACCTGTAGTTGAAGTGGCAGTTGCAGTAACCGGTAAGTGGAAAACCCAGGAAAGAAGGGAAGGGAACCATCATTGGATCGCCCGCAGCGGCTCGGTAGCGCCGCGCGGGTGCCGCAGTCCCATCGAGTTCGGAGGTGGTGCTCGGTCACGAATGAGCGATCCCCGCGGAACCCGGCTTTCGGCCGGACGCGGGTGCAGGACGCCGGCGGTCGCGCCGGTTGACGATGATGTAAACCCAACCCTTGAGGACCCCGGGTGCCGTGTCTGGCACCCGGGGTCCTTTGACGCGGAGGTGGAATGATTCCTGATCAACAAGGACCGGCCACGCCCGGCGCGGCCGGCAAGTTCGACGACGAGCACTACCCCGGCTACACGATGGGCCGCGCCGCCGACATGCTCGGCACCACCCAAGGATTCCTGCGCAGCCTCGACGAGGCCGGCCTGATCACGCCGCAACGTTCCGCCGGCGGGCACCGCCGCTACTCCCGGCACCAGCTGCGCCTGGCCGCCCGGGTGCGGGAACTGGTCGACCAGGGCACCGCCGTCGACGCCGCCTGCCGCATCGTCACCCTCGAAGACCAGCTCCACGAAGCCCAGCGCCTCAACCAGGCCCAGCGCCTCAACACCGTCGACTGACTCGGCACGCGGCCGTCACGCCGCGTGCCGAACCTCGTCGCCGGGTCACGCAGCGGTGGGCCGGCCGCTACCGCGATCTGGGCGAAGCAGGCATGGCCGATCGGTCCAGCCGACCGCGGACCGCACCCGTTCCTACCGGCGCAAGCCAACCGCAAGGTCGAGCGGTTCACCCGAACCCTGCTCGACGAACGGTCCTATCTCATCCAGGCCGAGGGTCGAGCTGCGTTACCGCGGTGGCCCCCCTACCGGCACCACCGCACTCGGCGGCGAACCACCCGCCACCCGCGTCCCCAACCCGACAGGACAGAACACCCAGCCCCTCGGGACAGGGCTCGGTGTCACCGGTGGGCGCGTCCGGACGGGTCGTGCGCCCAGCGGGGCCGTTCCGGGTCGGCTTCTGTCCCGCCATCGGCGCGCAACGCCGCGGTGTACACCGGCTGGAGGAAGAGACTCCCGTACCGGTGTTCCTGGGGCACGGGCCGCGCTCCGGGCCCGGTGTGCTCGGTGTCGGTGTGACTGAACAGCGCATTGTCCATTGTGGAAGTAGTGATCGAAGTTCCTCTCGTGGGTGCCGCCGGTCGGCGGCGTGGTTCAAGAATGTGTGCCGGCTCGGGCTCGGGCTCGGAGGCAGCGGGGCGGCGGATGCGCCAAGGAGGATCCGGCCGATCGCCGAGGTGGCAGGTGACCCGGTCGATGCGTCCCGGCCGAGCGGACAGAGCCGCGAGCAACGTGGGGAGTTCGGCGGCGGGTCCGGGGCCGCTACGCGCGATGCTCCCGGTCACCACCGACAGTACACGACGACGGCGCCGGAGCGGCCACGCGGCCCCGCGCGGGGCTAGCGCGGCGAGGCATCCTTCTCGCGGAGGGGTGCGCTGACCTCGTGCAGGTGCTGCAGGACGTAGTAGTACGTCTTCAGCAGTCCGCATTGGGCGTAGTCGATCCCCCGGTCGGCGCAGAACTGCCGCACCACCGGTTGCGCACGACGCAGACTGGGCCGCGGCATGCTGGGGAACAGGTGGTGCTCGATCTGGTAGTTGAGGCCGCCGAGGGCGAAGTCGACCCACCGGCCGCCCCGGATGTTGCGGCTGGTCAGCACCTGCTTGCGCAGGAAGTCGAGCTTCTTCCGGTCGGTGAAGGTGGGCATGCCCTTGTGCCCCGGCGCGAACGAGCACCCCATGTACACACCCCACAACCCCTGGTGCACGGCGATGAACGCGACCGCCACCGGCGGGGACAGCACCACGAACACCGCGCCGAGGTAGATCCCGAAGTGCGCAGCCAGCAACGCCGCTTCCAGCCACCGGGCCTTGATGCCGCCGCGCCACACGGCACGGACACCCGCGCCGTGCAGGCTCAGCCCTTCCAGGAACAGCAGCGGGAAGAAGAGCGCCGCCTGGTGCTTCGACGTCCAGCGCACGAACCCGCGCTTCCCGGCCGACTGGCCCCGGGTGAAGGCCAGCAGCGGGATGTCGATGTCGGGGTCGTCGCCTTCGTGGTTGGGATTGGCGTGGTGCCGGCTGTGCTTGCCCATCCACCAGCCGTAGCTCATGCCGACCACGGCGCCGAACGCGTAGCCGGCCCGGTCGTTCGCCCGCCCGGTGCGGAAGATCTGGTTGTGCCCGGCGTCGTGGCCGAGGAACGCGATCTGCGCGAACAGCACCGCGAAGAAGACCGCCGTCGCCAGCTGCCACCACGAATCACCCAGCACCGCGAACACCACGCACCCGCCGACGAACGCGAGCAACGTCAGACTGATTTTCATCGCGTAGTAGCGATAACGACGGTCGAGCAAGCCCTCGCTCCGCACGAGGCGCATCAGATCGCCGAAGTCGTTGCGCGACGCCGCGCGGGCGTCGGCGTTCACCGAAGACGCAACCATGGAAGTCCTTCCCCGATTCTGCGTTCGCCGGGAATCGGGGCGACCACGCATCACTGCTCGACGGTGATGCCCGCCAGTTGCCCACGCTAAACGACTTCGAGCTCCCGAGAACGACGGGGCCCCCGAGAAGAGGAGAGGCACTCCACGGCAGCCGCCTGCCGAGTCGTCACCGCGCGGTGGCGTATTCGGCCCGGGGAGGGGCCGGGTCGTCGCTGACCGTGGCCGGTTGGGCCCGCCACAGCGAGATGCCCAAGCCGATCAGGGCCACTCCGGTCGGAACGGCCAGCGGCCGGTTGAACGACTCCGGGAGCACCGCGAGCGCGACCGTGGCGACGGTGCCGGCGGCGAGGAGCGCCGAGGCCCACCTGGCGAGGACGCGCGCCCGGAACAGCGCGATGCCGAACAGGCACCCGCCCGCGAGGTAGCCGACGGAGCTGACCGCGATGACGGTCTGCAGGGCGCCGATGCCATGGGTCGCGGTGCCGCCGAAGGCGACGGCGAGGACGTCCGTGACGTAGCCGGGCGCGGTGTGCGCCAGTGCGGGCAGCACGGCGGCGGCGACGACCTCGATGCTCAGCATGAGCAGATAGCCGACGGCGAACAACGCGTAACCGAGGAAGCCGAGGATGCCCGTCTGCCGCACCTGACGCAGGTACATCCCGGTGATGCCGGCCAGCGCCAGCGCCGCCATCAGCGCCTTTGCCGTACTGCGCACGGCCCAGTCGGTGGTGGTGACCGCCGGGACGTCCATGGCCGGGTGGCCGATCTGGACCGCGATGAACAGTGCCCCGGCGAGCGCACCGCTGATTCCGGCGGCCCGCGAGAGCCGCCTCGCGGTGGGTGCCAGGGAGGACGGCTTGGTCCTGACGGGTCTGGAAAACGCGCGCATCTTGCTCCTCAGCGGGCTGCAACGAGAGGTGTACGTCGTACACCTTTGCTGCGGTAAAGCTAGGCGTACGATGTACACCTGTCAAGGCCGGACCCCCGGCCACGAGGTGGAGGGCCCCGATGCAGGACACCGCCGCGGCCGCCGGCCGGGACCGGCTCAACCGCGCCAAGGTGCTGCGCGCCGCCGTCGAGCTGGCGGACGAGGGTGGCTTCGAGGCACTGACGATGCGCCGGCTGGCGGCCGGGCTCGGCGTCGTGCCCATGGCGCTCTACAAGCACGTGGCGGACAAGCGCGAGCTCCTCGACGGCATGGTCGACCTGGTCTTCGCCGAGGTCGAGGTGCCCGACGACGTCGACTGGCGTACCACGCTGCGAGTACGCGCCGCGTCGATGCGGCGAGCTCTGCTCGCTCACCCGTGGGCGGTGGGCCGGATGGAGACCGGAACTCCGGGGCCGGCGAACCTGCGCCACCACAACGCCGTGCTGCGGTGCCTCCGCCGTGACGCGGGCTTCCCCTTCCGCATGGCCGTGCACGCGTACAACCTGATGGACGCCTACATCTACGGCTTCGCCCTCCAGGAGAAGACCCTGGCCGGCGACATCCCGGCGGAGGCGGCGCGACGGCAGGAAGCCGTGGCCGGCCGGCAACCGTCGGCCCTCGACGACTACCCCTACCTCGCCGAGGTGGTCACGGAACTGCCGAAGACGGGGTTCGCCTTCGCCGACGAGTTCGAGTTCGGGCTCGACCTCGTCCTCGACGGCCTCGGCCGCATGCACCGGCAAGCGCGGCCGTCAGCTCCCTGACGCCACCTCGCCGGTTGCGATTCCCGGGGAAACCCGCGTCAGCGGCGCCCCCGGGCCGTGGACCTCTCAGAGTTCTCCCAGAACTTCCCAGGAACCGGACAGGCGGGCGGGCCACGCTCGCCGCATGACGATCGAAATCCGGGGCCTGACCAAGCGGTACGGACCCGACACCGTGGTGGACGACCTGTCGTTCACCGTCGCACCCGGGCAGGTCACCGGGTTCCTCGGGCCGAACGGGGCCGGCAAGTCCACGACCATGCGGATGATCGTGGGCCTGGCCGCGCCGACCCGGGGCTCGGTCACCGTCGGCGGCCGCCGTTACCGGGACCTGCCCGTCCCCCTCACGGAGGTCGGCGCGCTGCTGGACGCGGGCGCCGTCCACGGTGGCCGGACGGCCCGCGACCACCTGCTGGCCCTCGCCGTGAGCAACGGCCTCCCCCGGCGCCGGGTCGGCGAAGTCCTCGCCCGGACCGGGCTGGACGGCGTGGCCGGCAAACGGGCGGGCGGGTTTTCGCTCGGCATGCGCCAGCGGCTCGGCCTCGCGGCGGCGCTGCTCGGCGACCCGCAGGTGCTGATCTTCGACGAACCGGTGAACGGCCTCGACCCCGAAGGGATCCGCTGGATCCGGGACTTCATGCGGACCCTCGCCCGCGAAGGCCGGGCCGTGCTGGTGTCCAGCCACCTCATGGGCGAGATGGCGCAGACGGCCGACCACCTGGTCGTCATCGGCCGGGGGAAGCTGGTCGCCGACACCGCCGTGAGCGAGCTCGTGCGCGGCGAGGGCACGGTGCTCGTCCGCACGCCCGACCCGGGCTTCGCGCGCCTGCTGGCCACCGCCGGGGCCGCGGTGCGGGAAGGGGTCGAGGCCTCGCTCGTCGTCTCCGGGATGACGAGCGCGGAGATCGGGAAGCTCGCGGCCTACCACGGCGTCGCGCTCGCCGAGCTGACGCCGCAGCGCGTCTCGCTGGAGGACGCCTTCATGGAACTGACCAAGGACAGCGTCGAATACCAGGGGGCCTCCGCATGAGCGTGTCGTTCACGCACTCCGTCCGCGCGGAGTGGATCAAGCTGCGCAGCCTGCGCTCGACCTGGTACACGCTGGCGTGCCTGTTCGCGGTCGGGTTCGGCGTCACGGCCCTCGCCATGAACGCCGCCGCGAAGGACTACCCGGGCGACGAACCGTGGGATCCCACCAACCGCAGCCTGGCGTCGTACATCGTCGCGCAGCTGGTCATCGGGGTGCTGGGCATCCTGGTCGTCACCTCGGAGCACGCGACCGGCCTGATCCGGACCTCGCTGACCGCGACACCCCGGCGGCACCGGCTGCTGGCGGCCAAGGTGGTCGTGGCCGTCGCCGTCGCGGTGGTGGCCGGCCAGGTGCTGATGTTCGGCGCCTTCTTCCTCGGCCAGGCCGTCCTCGCCGGCCACGGGGTGCCGTACGCGCGGCTCGGCGATCCCGGCGTGCTCTCCGCCGTGACCGGCGGCGGGCTCTACCTCGCGGCGATCGCGCTGCTCGCGGTCGGGCTCGGCACGCTCATGCGCGCCACCGCCGGTGCGCTCGCCACCCTGGTCGGGATCGTCTTCCTGGTCCCCGCCCTCGCCGGCCTCTTCCCGTCCTGGCTGCAGAAGCTCTTCTTCTACTGGCCGACGCTCGGTGCGTCCGCGGTCTTCAAGACGGTGCCCGACCCGGACTTCCCCCACCCGTGGCTGAACCTGGCCGGGATGTGCGCCGGGGTCGCCGTCGTGCTGGCCGCCGCGTTCGCCACCTTCCGGCGCCGGGACGTCTGATGCGGGAGGCTGCCCGGGGACTGGCCGCGGCCGGCGCCGCGCTGCTGGTCATGGCCGGGGTCGCCGCGGCCGGCCTGGCGCTCCTCGGCGCCGGCCGCGTCGGCGGGCTGGGCGCGTTGACCGCGGCGGCCGTCTCGCTGGCCGTCGGCGGCTCGGCGGACGTCGGCGCGGACCCGGCGAGCGCTCTCCCGCTGACCGTGCACGGCAGCCTCCACCTGCTGCCGCTCGGGGTTTCGCTGGTGGGCGCGGTGGTGCTGGGCCGGCTGCTGCTGCGCCGGCGCGAGGAGGGACTCCTGGTCCGCGGCGCCGTGGCGGCCGTCGCCTTTCCGGTCGCGCTGAGCGGGTTCACCTTCGCGGCTCGAGGAAGGCTGTCGGTGCCCGCCGGCGTCACGACCGGAGCCTGCGTCCGGACCGGCGGTGCGCCGCGCCTGCCCGTCTCGGGCGAGTTTTCCGTGGCGGCCGGGCCGACGGTGCTGGGCGCGGTGGTCTGGGTGCTCGTGGTGGTCGGTGTCTGCGTCCTCATCACGCGGTTCCCGTGCAGCACAAGCAACTCACGGGCGTTGTGGTGGCTCGCGGGCGGAGGCACGGCGCTGTGCTTCGTCGTCGCCTGGGCGTTCGGCGGAGCCACCGCCGCCGGGGCCGTCCTGCTCGTGCTGCCCCAGCTGGTGTCCGGCGTCCTGGTGCTGGGGCTCGGCGTGCCGTGGACGGCCGGCACCACGGGCCTGCTCTCCTGCGCGCCGCACCTCGCCCCGGGCGGCCCGGCGTCCTGGGTGGCGGTGGCGGTGCTGCTCACCTGCGGCGTCGCCGTCCGGAGCCGCCGTCCCGGCGACCCGCTGCGCCGGGCGGTGGCGAGCGCGGTCCGGCTCGGCCCGGCGGTCGGGGTCGTGCTCGCCGTCATGACGCTGCTGTCCCGGGTTTCCGTGGACTTCACCGTCTCCGCGTTCGGCCTGTCCCTGCCCGTCTTCAGCGCGGGGCTGACCGCGAACCCGCTGCTCGCGCTGGTGGCCGGGCTGGCGGGTGGCGCCGCCGCGGGCTTCGCGGGCAGCCTGCTCGCCGACGGGATCTCCGTATCCTCGCGGGCATGGAAGCGATGACGTCCCGGCTGCTGGTGGTGGACGACGAGGCCACGGTCCGCGAGCTGCTTTCCGCCGCGCTGCGGTTCGCCGGCTTCCGCGTGACGTCCGCGGCGACCGCGGGGGAAGCCGTCGCCGCGGCCACCGCGGAACCGCCCGATCTGGTGCTGCTGGACGTCATGCTGCCGGACATGGACGGCTTCGAGGTGGTCCGGCGGCTGCGCGAACGGCGGTCCGGCCACGGCGCGCCGGTGCCGGTCCTGTTCCTCACCGCCCGGGACCGCCAGTCCGACAAGGTCACCGGCCTGTCCCTCGGCGCCGACGACTACGTGACCAAGCCCTTCGACCTGGCGGAACTGATCGCCCGGATCCGCGCGATCCTCCGCCGGACCGCCGGACACACGGCCGGCGTGCTCGCGGTCGGCGACCTCACGCTCGACGCCGAAGGCCACCAGGTCACCCGCGCCGGAACGCCGATCCGGTTGTCCGCCACCGAGTTCCGGTTGCTGCGCTACCTGGTGGAGAACGCCGGGCGCGTGGTGTCCAAGGCGCAGATCCTCGACCGGGTGTGGCGCGACGACTTCGGCGGCGACGCCGGCATCGTCGACACCTACATCTCCTACCTGCGGCGCAAGGTCGACACCGGGGAGCCGAAGCTCATCCAGACCGTCCACGGCGTCGGCTACGTGCTGCGGGAGCCCCGGCGGTGAGACGGCTTTCCCTGCGAGCCCGGCTGCTGCTGCTCACCGCGGGCCTGCTGCTCACCGGCCTGACCCTCATCGGCACGCTGGTGTCCGACCAGCTGGAACGCTTCCAGCTCGAGCGCCTCGACAGCCAGCTGCACTCGATGACCGAGCTGATCTCGCGCGCGGCGGGCCCGCCGCCGGCCGCCGGCCCCACGGTGCGGCCCGATCTCGTCGATCCCGCGCTCGAGCTGTTCGGCACTCCGTACGTCGTGTACTTCGACGCCGGCGGCGCGGTGGCGGGCGGCCTCCACTCCTCCCGGGTCGACGGCGCGACGCTACCGCCGCTCGAGGCCCTGCGCACGGTGCCCGCCGACGGGACGGCCGTCGACCTGGACGCCGCCGACGGGTCGCAGCGCTGGCGGGCCGTCGCCCGGCCGGCCGTCCGCTGGGGCGGGAGGGTGGTCACGGCCGCGCCGCTCGCCGAAGCCGACGCCACGATCGCCCAGCTGCGGACGAGCAGCGTGGCCACCGGCGCCGCGCTGCTCGTCGTGCTGACCGCGGCGGGCTGGTTCGCGCTCGGCCGGGGACTGCGGCCGCTGCGCCGGATCGAGCACACGGCCGCGGCGATCGCCGGCGGCGACCTCACCCGGCGGGTCCCGGTCCTCGCGGCGCCCGGTACGGAGATCGGGCACCTGGCGGCGTCGCTCAACACCATGCTCGGCCAGCTGGAAGGGGCCTTCGCCGACCGGGCCGCGTCCGAAGCGCGGATGCGCGCGTTCGTCTCCGACGTCAGCCACGAACTGCGCACGCCGCTGTTCGGCATCAAGGGTTCGGCGGAGCTGTACCGGATGGGCGCGCTGACCGGACCGTCCGATGTGGACGAGACCATGCGGCGCATCGACCGGGAGGCCACCCGCCTCACCGCGCTCACCCAAGACCTGCTCCTGCTCGCCCAGCTCGACGAGGCACCCGAGGAGCAGCTCGACCGGGCCCCGATGGACCTGCGCACCCTCGCCGGCGACGCCCGGCACGACCTGCGCGCGCTCGACCCGACGCGCGTGGTCTCCCTGACCGGGCCCGGCGGTTCCGGCCCGCCCGGCCCGGCCCCGGTCGACGCCGACGAAGCCCGGCTGCGGCAGGTCGTCACCAACCTCGTCGGCAACGCCGCCGCCCACACCCCGCCGGGCACGCCCGTGCGCATCGGCGTCGGCACGGCGGACGGCCGCGCGGTGCTCGAAGTGGCCGACGAAGGCCCGGGGATGACGGACGGGCAGGCGAGCCGCGTCTTCAACCGCTTCTACCGGGCCGACCGCTCCCGGACGCGCACAGCCGGCGCCGACGCGGGGCTCGGGCTCGCGATCGCGCGGTCACTGGCCCGCGCACACGGCGGGGACGTCGAGCTGGAGACCGCGGTCGGGGACGGCGCCTGCTTCCGGCTCGCGCTGCCGCTGTCCGATCAGGACTGAACGGCTCGGCCCGCCGCCCGGCCGGGCCGAAGTGCTCAAGGGATCCCCGGAGCTCCCCCGCACCGATCTGCGCGGCGCTCGGCTCGTCGTGGTGCCGCGACAACGGCTGCCCCGCGAACTCACCGCCTTGACGCGAACCCGGCGGCCGGGGCACTCGGGCTACCCCCGGTTCGCCGCCTTCTTGACCGTCTTGATCACCGGCGCGGTCTCGACGTGGGTGATCGCCGGCAGCGCGGCGACCCGGGTGGTCAAGTACCGGTACAGCTCCCGCTGGTTCGCGCACACCACGCTGGCGTACAGGTTCGTCGGCCCGGTGGTGGCGGCGGCGAACGCGATCTCCTGGTGCCCGGCCAGAGCCGCACCGGCCTCTTCCAGGTGCGCGGGGGCGACCGACAGCCAGAGCAGGGTGCGCTGGCCGACACCGAACATGCTTCCGTCGACGTCGATGTCCAGGTACAGCACCCCGCGTTCGCGCAGCTCGGACATCCTGCGCCGGACCGTCGTCGGCGACCAGCCGGTCACCTCGGCCAGCCGCTCGAGCTCGGCTCGGCCGTCGGTGGCCAGCGCGGCGAGGAGCCGGCGATCCCCGTCGTCGAGCCGCACCGGTCCCGGCCGGTGGGGTACCGGGGCCGGACGCAGCCGCTCCATCGCCTCCTCGTCCAACGACCCGAGCTTGGCGACCAGGCTGTCCGGACCGCCGTAGAACGCGTGCAGCACAGAGTGTGCGGTCACGCCCTCGACCCGGGGCGTGCGGGGCAGCTTCGCCAGCAGCAGTGCCTCGCTGTCGGCCTCGCTCTCCGCCAGGACCGTGCAGGTGATCTCCGTGCCTCCGGAAGTGATGCTCACCCACGACGTGTCCGGGCGCCGGGCCAGCGCCTCGGCGACCGGGATCGACGCGGCGGGCGCGCAGCGCACCCGCAGGAACCACAGCACCGCGCCCAGTGCGGTCGGGTCGACGCCGCCGAGCACCCGCACCACCCCGGCTGACCGCAACCGGGCGTACCGGCGGGCGATCGTGCGGTCCGCGACGCCGAGCACCTCGGCGATCGTGCTGAAGGGGGCCCGGCCGTTGATCTGCAGGGCGTGCACCAGCCGGCGATCCAGCTCGTCGTAGTCGGATTCCACCGGCTCGACCCTAACCGGCGTCGGATACCGGCTCGATCCGGCGTGCTCCTGGCGGAACTGCGCCGGCCGGCGGAGCGTTGCTCCCGTCCTGATCGACACAACCAGGAGAGAACCCATGGACACCGATGTGCTCGTCGTCGGCGCGGGCCCGACCGGTCTGATGCTGGCCAACGAACTGCGCGTGGCGGGAGTGGCGGCCGTGCTGGCCGACAAGTTGTCACAGCGCAGCACGCTGTCGAAGGCGGGCGGCGTGCAGTCGCGCACGCAGGAGGCGTTCGACCAGCGTGGCCTGCTGGAACCGTTGCTGGCCACGGGAAACCACCCGACCGGCTTCGCCCACTTCGCCGGTATCGCGCTCCCGCTCACCCGGGACAGGCACCGCCACCCGTGGCGGTCGGTCCCGCAGGTGGTGATCGAGGGCTTCCTCGAGCGGCACCTTGCCGCCCACGGCTTCCCCGTGCGGCGCAACCACGAACTGACCGCTCTCGCCCAGGACGGGGACGGGGTCACCGCGGCCTTCGCGAGCGGCGATGTCATCCGCTCCCGCTACCTCGTCGGGGCCGACGGTGGCCGCAGCACGGTGCGGTCGCTGCTGGGGGCCGCGTTCCCCGGCAGGCCGGGCACGATGACCACGGTCGCCGCCGACGTCCGGCTGAGCGGCCACGACCAGACGGTGACGCACGCCCGCAGCGATGACGGGCACTGGGCGTCGGTGTTCCCGCTCGGCGTCGATCCGCAGGGCAGGCCCCTGCGGCGGCTCGCGCTGGGTGGGCCGGGCCGGTCACGGCCCCGGGAGGTCCCGGTCACCGAGGACGAGATCCGCGACGGATTGCGGGCCGTCTTCGGCTCCCGCGTGCAACTGCTCGAACTGCGCTACGCCCGCCGCATCACCAACGCGGCCCGGCAGGCCGCGCAGTACCGGCACGGGCGGGTGTTCCTGGCCGGCGACGCCGCCCACGTCCATCTCCCGATCGGCGCGCAGGGCATGAACACCGGGATCCAGGACGCGCTGAACCTGGGGTGGAAACTCGGCGCCGCGGTGCGCGGCTGGGCCCCGGAGCACCTGCTCGACACCTACCACGCCGAACGCCATCCGGTCGCGGCCGCCGTGCTGCGCAACGTCCAGGCGCAGAGCCTGCTGATGGACCAGCAGGGCACCGGCGACCCGGACCTGACGGCCGCCATGGACCTCTTCGCCGCCCTGACGCGACTGCGGGACGTCCAGTACCACCTCGACGACACACTGTCCGGGATGGGCCTCCGCTACCCGATGCCGGGCGCCGGTCACGGGCCGCTCGTCGGCCTGCCCGCGCCGGACCTGGACCTCGGCCCGGTCCGGTCGCACGAGCTGCTGCGGCACGGCCGTGGCGTCCTGATCGACCCGCTCGACCGGTTCGCCGAGGTCGCCGCCCTCTGGCCGGACCGGATCGACCGCGCGGGGCAGGGCGCCGACACGGAACCGATGCTCATCCGGCCGGACGGTTACGTGTGCTGGGCGGGCCACCCGGACGACCTCGAACCGGCACTCGGCCACTGGTTCGGCGAGCCCCACTGATCACGAGCGGTTCCGGCGTGGCCGGCCACCCGCACAGGCCGCCGGTGCCCGGTCGTGGTCAGCACCCCGCAGGCGGCGCACCGGCTTGCGCCCGCGTGAGCCTGATCGGTCTCAGGGGCTCGGCCGGCATGCCTGGTCGATCAGCCGCGCGGCCACGGCGTGCAGCTTCAGGTTCTCCTTCTGCGATTGCTGGACGAGCAGCGCGAAGGCTTCGTCGGCGGTGATGCACCGGGCCGCCATCAGGATGCCTTTCGCCTGGTCGATCACCGCACGGGTGGTCAGCGCGGTCCGGAGCCCGGCCGCTGTCTCGCGGGCCCTGCGGTGCCGCTCGGCCTGCCGGATCGCGGCCTCGGCCGCCGTCGTGTACAGCTCCAGCAACGCGGCGTCGAGCTCGCTGAAGCCGTGCCCCTCCACCCCGTAGAGGTTGAGCGAGCCGGAGAACTCCTCGTCGAGGAACAGCGGCGCGGACAGGTAGCTGCCGACCGACGCCGTGCGGGCCGCCTCCGCGAACGGCGGCCACCGGAGAGCGGCCTCGGACACGGCGATCCGCACCACCTTGCCGGTCCGGGCCGCCTCGACCGCCGGCCCGGCGTCGGCGTCGTACTGCACGTGGTCGATGTCCCTGGCCTGGTCCGACGTCGCCGCCACCGTGCGCAGCCGGCGGCCGTCGAGCACGGCCACACTCGCCAGGTCGGCGCCCGGGATCGCGGGCACGACCTGGTGACAGAGCCGGTGGAGCACGACCTCCAGCTCCTCGTGCTGGTCCAGGACGTCGGACAGCTGCTCCAGCGCCCCGGTCACGTCATCCACCCGGCGTACCACGCGCGGATCGTCGCCGCGGGTTTCTTCGGTGCCGCCGTGAACGGGCATCAACTCAGGTCCCTTCCGCTTCGCGCCACGGTTCAGCGCATCGATGCCCGGTTCGCCGTCTCCCTAAACCAGGGTGCCGGTAGCCGTCGGTGACGCACGGTGACCAGAAGGTTTGCCAGAAATGCCTCGCGACGGCTTCGCGGAAATGAAAGTTTCAAGGGGAAATGAATGTTTCACGGCCAATGGCCTGCAGAAAAGAATCGAGCACCGCAAGTCGTTGAGCCCGGCACCGGGGCGTGTTAGCGTTCACACCTTCGCCACAGTCGCCGTCGCCGCCGATGGGGGTTTCCGTTGTCGCACAAGCAATCACGCCTCGCCGCACCCCCACGACACCTCGGTGCGCTGTGGACCGTGTGCGCACTCGTCGCCGCGGTCATTTCCCTTGCGGCGCCGTCGAGTGCCGCCGCGGCGCCGGCTCCCATCACGAAACCGCCGATGGGGTGGAACTCCTGGAACTCCTTCGCCGGGGCCATCGACCACACCGCCATCGAGCAGCAGACGGACGCCATCGTCTCCTCCGGCATGAAGGACGCGGGCTACGAGTACGTCAACATCGACGACGGCTGGTGGACCGGCGCCCGCGACGCGAGCGGCAACATCACCGTCGACACCACCAAGTGGCCCGGCGGGATGTCCGCCATCACCGCCTACATCCACAGCAAGGGCCTGAAGGCCGGCATCTACACCGACGCCGGCCGCAACGGCTGCGGCTACTACTACCCCACCGGGCACCCCGCCTACCCCGGCACCGGCGCCGAAGGCCACTACGACCAGGACTTCCTCCAGTTCTCCCGCTGGGGCTTCGACTACGTGAAGGTCGACTGGTGCGGCGGCAACGCCGAAGGGCTCAACGCGCGCACGGCCTACACCCAGATCAGCGACTCCATTTCGCGTGCCACCGCGCAGACCGGGCGGCCGATGACGTTCTCCGTCTGCGAGTGGGGCGGCAACCAGCCGTGGAACTGGGCGCCCGGCATCGCCAACCTGTGGCGGACGAGCGGCGACATCATCTACTGGGGCGAGCGGCCGTCGATGTCGCGGATGCTGGCCAACTTCGACGCCGCCCAGCACCCGAGCGCGCAGAGTCCCGGCCACTACAACGATCCCGACATGCTCATCGCCGGTCTGCCCGGCTTCTCCGACGCGCAGAACCGGACGCACCTGAGCCTCTGGGCGATCTCCGGCGCGCCCTTGATCGCGGGCAACAAGCCCAGCGAAATGAGCGCCGCCACCCGCGCCACGCTGACCAACCGCGAGATGATCGCCATCGACCAGGACGCGCTCGGGCGCCAGGGCACGAAGGTCGCCGAGGACGCCTCGGGCCTGCAGGTTTACCAGAAGCCGCTGGCCGGCACCGGACGCCGGGCCGTCGTCCTGCTCAACCGCACCGGCTCGGCCGCCACCATCACCGCCCGGTGGTCGGCACTGGGCCTGTCGGGTTCGGCGGCCGTCCGCGACGTCTGGGCCGGCGCCGACCGCGGGACCTTCGCCTCGAGCTACGCCACGACCGTCGGAGCCGGGGAGGCCGTGCTGCTCACCGTCACCGGCACGGACGGCACCCCCACCGGCGGCGGCCCGATCACCGGCAAGCAGTCCGGCCGCTGCCTCGACGTGCCGAACGGGACCACCGCGAACGGCACCCAGCTGCAGCTGCTGGACTGCCAGGGCAGCCCGGGCCAGACCTGGACCCGCACGGCGAGCCGCCAGCTCACCGTCTACGGGAACAAGTGCCTCGACGCGTCCGGCCAGGGCACGGCCAACGGGACACCCGTGGTCATCTGGGACTGCAACGGCCAGGCCAACCAGCAGTGGACGGTGAACGCGAACGGCACGATCGCCGGCGTCCAGTCCAACCTCTGCCTGGACGCGAGCAACCAGGGCACCGCCAACGGCACCAAGGTCCTCCTCTGGGCGTGCAACGGCCAAGCGAACCAGCAGTGGACCGCCCCCGCGGCGTGACGCCCGCACGCCCGCGCGGCGCCGCGGCGGCCACGCGCTGAAACCGAGCTTGCGGCGGCCGCCCCGCTTCCGGGAGCTGTGGGCGGCCGCGGCAGGCTCGGCTTCCCGGCGGCGACGGGCACCCCGCGGATGGCTCCCGAGCGGTCGGTCGGCCCGGTTCATCGACCGGTGCGGGCAGCGTTTCCCGAAGGGCCGCGGCCTCGCGTGCGCTGACCGGGTGAGCGCGAACGCAGGCGGCCCGCACCGTCGGTGGTCTCGCGCCCGGACAGCAGGGTCGATGATGTGGTTGGGTGGACTCCGGATGGTCGGAGGTCGCCGTGGACGGTGGGGTGCTGGGACCGGGCGATGTGCTCGCGGCGGCCGAGACCGCCCCGCCCGTGGAGTCGGTCGAGGTCGTCGCGCGCGACCTGGCGAAGCGGCTGGGAGCCTTCGACGTGTCCTTCCTGCTGGTCGACCTCGTCGAGCAACACCTGGTGCGGCTGACCTCGACCGCCCAGGACCCGGACGGGCGCGCCCCGGAGCCGGTCGATCTGCCCGGGAGCGTCTACGAGCGGGTGCTGCGCACCCAGCAACCGTCGCGGGAGCCGACCGAGGGCGGGGTGCGGGCGGTGCTGCCGGTGACCAACCGCGGGGACTGCGTCGGTGTCCTGGAGGGGACCGTGCCGTTCTGTGACGAGGAGGTGCTGGCCCGGCTGGGGCAGGCCGCGCACGCGCTGGCCTACGTCATCGTCACCGACCGCCGCTTCACCGACCGGTACCAGATCGGCCGGCGCACCACCCCGATGAGCCTGGCCGCGGAGATCCAGCACCAGCTGCTGCCCTCGGCGTCCTGCTGCGAAGCAGCCCAGTTCACCATCGCCGGCGCGCTGGTGCCCGCCGACGACATCGGCGGCGACACCTACGACTACGCCCTGGACCGCGAAACCCTGCACCTGTCCATCACCGACGCCGCCGGGCACGACGTGGCCTCGGCACTGACCGCGACCCTGCTGGTCGGCGCGCTGCGCGGGGCCCGCCGAGCCGGCCACTCACTGGTGGAACAGGCGCAGCAGGCCAACCAGGCGCTGCTCGACCACGGCGGCGAAGTGGCACTGGCGACCGGGCAGCTGCTGGAAGTCGACCTGCAAACGGGACAGGTCGAACTGGTCAACGCCGGACACCCCCCGCCACTGCTGCTGCGCGACGGCGTGGTGAAGCCGGTCGAGCTGGAATCCGACCTGCTCTTCGGGGTCCGGCCGTACCGGTACCGGACGCAACGGCTGGACCTGCGCCCCGGCGACCGGCTGCTGCTGCTCACCGACGGCATGTTCGAACGCGACGCCGCCGGCGCCGACCTGCCCGCGCTGATCCGCCGGACCGCGGGGTTGCACACGAGAGAGCTGGTGCTGGCCGCGACCAGGGCGGTGACGCACGCCTCCCACGGTCACCTGCAGGACGACGCCACCGTGCTCTGCCTGGACTGGCACGGACCCGACCGCACCGAACGCCAAGCCGACAACGGCGCCGACACGGACACCGCCTCCCCCGCCTAGCGTTTCGGACGACCGCATGCGATGAGGGCCGATGTTGCCTGCTGCCGCGGCGGGCCGCGCCTGCGGACGGAAAGCGCGCGGATCCCGGCCGTGGGTGAACTCCGGTGTTTGTCCGGCTCTGTCCCCCACGAGAGCCACATCCAGGTGCCCGCTCAGGAGTGACGTTTCCGCCTCGTCGGATCTCTAATGTTCGACACGTCCGCGCCGATCCGGCGGCGGACGATGATCGGCATGGGGAGGCCACGAATCGCCGCGGTCATGTCCTTGCCAGGTCGGTTTCTCACGTCCGGGGTGGAGGGGAGGGCAGCCCGTGCAGGAGAACACCGAATCGACCATGCGGGAGACGTTGGCTGATTTCCTGCGTCGGCGGCGTGACGCGTTGGCACCGCAGGCGGTGGGGTTGCGCGGGGGTCCACGGCGCCGCACACCGGGACTGCGCCGGGACGAGGTGGCGCGCCTGGCGAACATGTCCACCACCTACTACGAGCGGCTGGAGCAGGGCCGTGGCCCGCAGCCCTCCACCGCCATCCTCTCCGGGCTGGTGCGCGCGTTGCGGCTGGACCCGGACGAACGCGCCTACCTGCACCTGCTGGCCGGGCACGCCGGCCCCGTGACCGTGGCGCCGGGCGGTGCCGTCGACAGCCACCTGCTGTCGGTCATGCGGGCGATAGAAGTGACTTCGCCCGCGTTCGCCGCCGACGACCTGGCCACCATCCTGACGCAGAACGAGCTGCACACCACGCTGTTCGGCCCGGTCGCCGGGCTACCCGCCTGGGAGGGGAACCTGTTCTGGTGCTGGTTCGTCTCCCACCGCTGGCGGCGGACCATGCTCAACCCACCGGACCAGCAGGAGTCCATCAGCCGCGCCTACGTCGCGGGCCTCCGGGTCGCCGTGGCGGAGCGTGGCTACGACGCGGCCGCGACCGCACTGGTCGGCGGCCTTCGGTCCGCCAGCGCGGAGTTCGCGCGGATCTGGACCGAGCACCGGGTGTCCAAGCCTTCGTCCTCGACGATCGTGACCGTGGTGGACGAGCGTGTCGGTCGGCTGGACTTCGACCACGCGCTGGTGGTCGGTCCACGGTCACGCCAGCGGCTGTACTCGCTGCACGCCGCCTCCGGGACACCCACCCGGCAGCGGGTCGGCAGGCTCCTCGAACTCGCCAAGCGGCCGCGGCACCCCCGTGCCGAACTCCGTGGCTGATATCCACGTACCGATAGTGCGTGGTTGACCCGGCCGATCGGACGTAGCGTTTCCGGCAGGAGCCCACCGTCCATCTGGAGTACCGCGACTGATGCTTTGGGGTGTCGAGTTTGGATGACAGTCTCCTCGATCGGGCATTGCGCTGCGCACATCGGCCGGGTGCACTGTTCGTCGAAATCGAACACAGCACCCTGCCGGCCATGCCCCAGCCGCTGGAATGGTGGAAACGAACGCCCGGCGTGAGCGACCCCGTCGATACCGAGGCTCTCGACTGGGTGCGAGGCGGGTACGTCATCGATGCCGGTTGCGGGACGGGCCGTCATCTGGAGATCCTCGCGCGGCGAGGTGTGCGTGGGCACGGAGTCGAGGTCAGTCCGGCCGCGGTGTCACTGGCCAAGGCGGCCGGTGTGCCGTGCGTTCGGGCGGACGTGTTCTCCTACGAGCCGTCGAACCCGGTGGACGCCGTACTCGCCCTCGGCGGCAACGGCGGATTGGCGGGCACTCTCGAGGCGTTACCCGGGTTTTTGCTCCGGCTGTCGTCCTGGCTGAACGAAACCGGTCGCATTGTCCTCACCTGTTCGGACTGGAGCAAATTGCCGCCGGAACGGCTGAACGGTCGCGACTCGCCGTCTCGCTATCCGGGAGACGTGCGGATGAGGTTCCGGCTCGGCGACGAAGTCGGCGCGTGGTTTCCCTGGTTGCTCGTCGACGCCGAGACTCTTGCGCAGGTCTGCTCATCGGTCGGACTGCGGATCGTCGACCGGAGGGCGTGGCTGGGCGGCGTGGTGCACGGCGCCCTGATCGAGCGGGTTCCGTCCACCTGACTCGCCGCACCGCTCCCAAGTTTCCCTGAAATTTCAGGGAAAACCGCAAAATGCGGATACGGAAAGGAACACGCACATGAACTCCCTGGTGCTGCCCACGGCCGCCGAACTGGAAACCGAGATCTCGGACACGCGTCCCGAACAGTTCTCGGCCTACATTTCCGTCTTCACCGAGGCGGCGTACGAGAACAGCGAACTCTGCGGCTGCTGAGTCGCGCAGGGCTGGTGGCACCGCGGACCTCAGCGGGGCCACCAGCCCGGTCCGCGGTGTCGGGGGCCAAGCCGGGAACCGGTCCCCTCGCCGGCCCGACAGCATGGGAGGAAAATGACGCGGCAGATGACTCATGCCGAGGGAACGGCCACCGGCCGAGAAGACCCGAGCTCGGTCAAGGTGGTGTTCGACGGAACGCATCGGAGCCGCCTCCCCGAGGAGACGTGGCAGTGGATCCAGCCGAAGCTGCCCCGGCTCGGAATCACCCGCGTCGCGGAGGTCACCTGGCTCGACGAGATCGGCATCCCGGTCTTCCAGGCGGTCCGGCCCAACGCACTCACCCTGTCGGTTTCGCAGGGCAAGGGGATGAGCAAGACACTCGCCCGGGTGTCCGCGGCCATGGAGGCGGTCGAGCTGTGGCACGCGGAGAATCCCCTGGCCGCCCCGACGCAGGTGGGCACGGTCGACGAGGTGGAGCGCGTCGTCGGCTATCGCGTTCAGGACCTCCCCCTGACCGGGCGGCACCACCTCAATCCGGACACGACTCTGTCCTGGCGGACGGCGCACCTGGTCGACAGTGCCGGCACGTCCCTGGTGCCCGCGGATCTGCTTCGGCTGGACTACCGGTTCGACCGGCGATGGCTGCCGCCGCTCTTTCGAGCCAGCAGCAACGGGCTGGCCAGTGGGAACACCCGGGCCGAGGCGCTGCTGCACGGCATGTACGAGACCGTCGAGCGCGATGCCATGGCGCGCGCGGCGTCGGGGAACCAGCCGCGCGCCGTGGATCCGGAAACCGTCGGCAACGCCGGCTTGGCGGCGCTCCTCGAACGATATCGCGCGGCGCGCGTGCACGTCCGGATGCGTTTCCTGGACAATCCGTTCGGCATCCCGGTGTTCGACGCACGGATCTGGAGCGATGCGTTCCCGGCGACGTTCGCCGGCGCGGGCGCTCACCTGGACGCAGCGGTCGCCCTGTCACGCGCGCTCACCGAAGCGGCGCAGTCCCGCGCCACGGCCATCGCGGGAGCGCGGGACGACATCGGCAAGGCGCCGTACCGGGAAGCCCGGGTCTTCGGAGTCCGGCGGTCATCGGAGTCCCCGCCCTTCGCCGGTCAGGACGATCCGGACTTTCCGTTCGACGCCATCGAGTCGTCGCCGCTGCCCACCCTGGACGAGGAAGTGGAACACGTCGCGAAGAGAATCAGGGAAGTCACCGGTCACGCCCCGTTGTACGTCGACCTGACGCAACCCGACATCGCGATACCGGTGGTGCACGTCGTGTGCCCGGGAACTTCGTTGCAGGACCACTGACCACCACACCAACCTGGTTTCCCCGAGCAGAGCGGACGATCCATGCCCCGATGCATCCTCTTCGTCGGCCCGAGCCTGCCGGACGCCGCCGATCTCGCGCGGAACCCGGCGGTCGAGGTGTTGCCGCCCGTGTCCGCGGGCGACCTCCCGCGGCTGTCGTTGGAAGCCGGTGATGTGGTCGGCATCGTCGACGGCTACTTCCACCAGGTCGGCGCGGTCCGGCACAAGGAAGTCCTGGCGTTGCTGAGCGAAGGCGTCCGGGTTCTCGGCGCCGCCAGCATGGGTGCGCTCCGCGCCGCCGAACTGGATTCCTTCGGCATGGAAGGAGTCGGCCGGATCTACGCGGACTACCGCGACGGGCGGCTGGAGGCGGACGACGAAGTCACCCTCCTGCACAGCACTCCGGACGAGGACTACCGGCCGCTCTCGGAACCACTGGTGTGCATGCGGGCCACCCTGTCCCGGGCGGTGGAAGACGGTGCCTGTGACAGCGCGACCGCGGCGCGGCTGGTCGCCACACTCGCCGGCTGGCCCTTCGGACGCCGCTCCTACGGCGGGCTCGTCGCGGCCGGGCGGGAAGCGGGAATCGACGCTGAGGTCGTGCGCCGCCTCCGTGAGTACTGCGTCACCCACCGGCTCGACCCCAAACGCGATGACGCGCTTCTGTTGCTCGACGCCCTGCAGCGGGCCGGCCACGGCGAGCGCGCCACACCCCCCGGCGTTCCCACCGTCAACCGGACGTCCTTCCTCTACCTGTGGCAAACAGCCGCGTCGGGCCTCGACATCGGCGACTCCCCGCACCACGGGCACCTCGGAGCGCTGCGTGCCTGCCAGCTGTTCGCGGACGACTACCCCCGGTTCCACCGGGATGTCGTTCTCCGTGCGCTGACGACGGCGTGCGCCGAGGAATGCGGGACGATTCCGCCCGCCGCCGACGAACCGGCCCCGGCGCACATCGCGCTCCGGCACAGCGAGCACCGTGGCCTCTACCGGCTCCCGGCCGATCCGGCCCGGCTCGGGTTCCTCGCGCTTTGGCTGACCGACACCGAACGGGAGACCCTGACCCCCGACGAGCAACTGGTCACGTTCCTCGTACGCAGTTTCCGGGTGAATCCCGGTCTGACCTGGGAGGAACTGTCGATCCAGCGGCTGCGGGACCGGTCTTGCTGGAAGGACGCCCGCCGCATCGTCCAGCTCGCGTGGGAGGTCAACGATCGGGTGTTCACCGAGCACCAGGAGCGCCACGTGAACGACCTGTCTTCCGAGAAGATCCTCGACCTGTTCGCGCAGCGTTGGGGAGTCGCCCGGGCCGACCTCGAGCTGGCCGCGATGGACCGCGGACTCGAATCGCTGGACAGCTTGACCATGGCAGCTCGCGCCTTCTACCTGCTGGCGCGCTACAACCCGGATCTCGTCCATCTCGGGATCGGATAGCGGACCCGGCCGGTCGGCCGTGTCCCGCACCTCACCGGCCGGTCAGAAGTTCTTCTTCGAGACCGTCCAGGGGTACCTGGACGCGAGCCCGGACGGATCCAGGATGTACGAGCGGGCCGTCCCGTTGCCGTTGAGCACCATGTCGAGGAACTGGACGACCGTGGTCATGCCGTCGGTCAGCTGGCTGCCGGTGATGAAGCCGACGTGCCCGGCCTGGGGGTGCACGGCCAGCACGGCGGGAACGGTGACCAGGTCGTAGTTCGCCCGCGTGTTGTCGTAGGCGATGTCGGAGGGCCCGCCGGCCAGGAACAGGACCGGTGAGTGGAGCCGGGCGAGCTCGGCGCGGGAGTACCCGAAGGAACCGTCGGCGAAGAGACCGCTGTCCAGGGACACCACGGCGGACACCCGGCTGTCCTGCCCGGCGACCAGGGCCTCGAGGCCGCCGCAGGAGTGACCCGCGGTGGCGACCTTCGTCAGGTCGAGCCGCTGGGACAGCGGTGCCCCGGACCGGTTCTGCTCCCGCTCCGCCCACGTGATCGCGCCGGTGAGCAGGGAGGGGATCGGAGAGCCGCTCGGTACGCCGTTGGCCGAACCGTCCGCCGAACCGGTGTCCACCACGACGACACCCTTCGACGCGATGACCGTCAACGCCCGGGTGACCTCGCTGTTGTTCGTGTGCGCGCAGGCACCGTTCCCGAACACCAGCACCGGCATCGGCCCGCCCACCGCCTGCGGGTTCGACGGGCGGAACACGGTGTAGCGGTTGTCGCCGTACGCGGCCTCCCGGGTGACCGGGAAGTTGTTGTCCACCAGGGCCCCGCCCGCCGGCGGGGGCTCCGTCGCCGAGCCGGTGCACGCGACCCCGTTGAGCGTGAAGGCCGACGGAGTGACCGAGCCGGTGCCGGAGGTGGCGTTGAAGCCGAAGGAAATCGTCCCGCCGCTGGCGACGACACCGTTCCACGACGCGTTGGTCACCGACACCTGCGCACCCGACTGGGCGGCAGAGCCGTTCCACAGCTGGGTGATCCGCTCATCGCCGGCGAACGTCCACGCCACCTGCCAGCTGTTGACCGGGCTGCCGAGGTTCGTCACCGTCACGGCCGCGCCGAACCCACCCTGCCACTGCGAGCTGATCGCGTAGTCGGCCCGGCATCCGGCGGCGGCCTGCGCCGCTGCCGCCACCGCGCCGCCCCCGGTCAGCCCGGTGGTCACCGCCACTGCTGCCGCGAACGCCGTCGTGAGCCGGACACGGGAATCCGTCGTGAGCACAGTGATCTCCTCGTTCGGGGTGCGAGCAGAGTGGGAGCGCTCCCAGTAGCCTCCGGACTGTGTGCTCATTCCGGTACGCCCGTCAAGACATGTGTCTGCTGATCGCCGTGGTTTTCACCCGATCGGGGCAGGCGGCGTCGGGCGTACATCGTGCTTCAGCCGGTCGGCTCCGGGTACTCGCGGCGGAAGGCGGCCGCGATCGGCCGCGCCGGTATCAGCGCAACGACGGGAGACACCATGGCCACCGGGGAAACCGGGTTCGACGACGTCAGCTTCGACCTCGTGTCGGTGCAGTACCACGCCCTGAAGGCAGGGCACGACTACGGCCAATACGTCCGGGACGCCGACAATGCGGGACGCCAGGACATCGCCGACTTCTTCCGCAAGGTCATGGAGGAAGACTCGGCACGGGCGAAGCAGTGCCACGAGTTCCTCAAGCAGCTGTCCGGGAGCTCGGAGTCCGGTCCGGCTGTGTCGTGACGCGTGCTCGTCGTCTCGCCCGGCCAGGCGAGACGACGAGCTCCCACCCGGGACCGGCCCGACCGGAGCACATCGGGGAAAAATCACCCGACCGGGGTGTTCAGGGCCGCAAGGTGTGACAAAACGCGAGCGCCCCGCGATGTCCACGTCGAAGCCGAAGGGAGCGTGGTCGATGCCGGACAGGCAAGTACGACTGGTGCACGACGTCCGGTTCGTCTCGATCACCACCGGCCACGCCCGCGAGGAACTCCGGTACCCGGGGATCACCATCCACCGCATCGACGGGGGCGCCGTGGTCGGGGAGACGTGGATCCCGTTCGGGCCCGCGCCGACGTACGCCGACGACGAGGCGCTGCTCACCGCCTGGCACGCCGCCCTCGACTGGAGCCGCTCGCCGACCGACAGCCCGTCGACGTGACGGGAAGATCGCCGACCGCAGGCACTCCCCGGTCCGTCGACGTTTTCCGGAATGCCGGAAGCGCCATTCAATAGATTTCGAATCGGACGTTCCTGCGCCCCTTGTCAACGTTGACAACGAATGTCGTCCGGACAATTTATTGTCATAGCGCGGTATTGCGCGGCGCAGTATCATCTGGCGCGGCACCACGCGGAAACCGGTGACGGTTCCGAATTCGCGGTTGCCATCCGAAGAACCATCGAGCCCCCTTGGGCACCAGCATGTCCGCACCACGAGGGAAAGGGACGGAAAATGCGCAAGACCACCAAGTCGCTCGCCGCGCTGGCCGCTGCCGCCGCGCTTCCCCTGGCGACGAGCGGTACGGCGTGGGCCGACATCCCCTTCGACCAGCCGGTCAACGGGCGCGCCACCTACTACAACGACGCCGGCTTCGGCGCCTGCGGCACGCAGATCAACGCCGCCACCCAGCTGCTCGTCGCGGCGCCGGCCGCGTACTGGACCACCGCCAACCCGAACAACGACCCGCTGTGCCGGGGCGTGTCCGTCCGGGTCTCCTACAACGGCCGGACCATCACCGTGCCCGTGGCCGACAAGTGCCCGAGCTGCGACAGCGCCCACATCGACCTGAGCGCGCCGGCGTTCGCCCAGCTCGCGGACCCCGCCCTGGGCAACATCCCGGTGACCTGGTCGTTCGTCCGCTCGTGACCCGGCGGAACAGCGGAGAACCGGCATGAACCAGCTCAGGAAACTCCTGCTCGTCGTGACCGTCGCCGCCGCGGTCGTCGCCGGCGGACCGGCCGCCCCGGCGACCGCGGCCGGCACCAAGAAGGGCGTCAGCGCGGCCGCCTTCGCCGGCGTCACCACGGCCCTCGCCGACGTCGGCGCCCGGTGGTTCTACACCTGGGCCGCGGATCCCCAGGGCATCACCGCACCGGCCGGGACGGAGTTCGTCCCGATGATCTGGGGCCGCGGCTCCGTCACCCCCGCCCAGTTGCAGCAGGCGAAGGCGGCCGGGAGCACCCTGCTCGCGTTCAACGAACCCGACCTGGCCGGCCAAGCCGAGATGTCGGTCGAGACCGCGCTCGACCTCTGGCCGCAGCTGCAGGCGACGGGCCTGCGGCTGGGCGCGCCGGCCGTGGCCTACGGCGGGGACACCCCCGGCGGCTGGCTCGACCGGTTCATGAGCGGCGCCGCGGCGCGCGGCTACCGCGTCGACTTCATCCCGCTGCACTGGTACGGCGGCGACTTCTCGACCGCCGCCACCGGGCAGCTGCAGTCGTACCTGCAGGCGGTGTACGACCGCTACCACCGGCCGATCTGGGTCACCGAGTACGCGCTGATCGACTTCTCCGGCCCGACCCCGCGCTACCCGTCCGCGGCGGAACAGGCCGACTTCGTCAGCCGGTCCACGGCGATGCTGAACGGGTTGCCGTTCGTCGAGCGCTACGCCTGGTTCTCGCTCTCGACGTCGACCACCCCGACCGGCCTGTACACGGGCACCACCCCGAACGCCAGCGGCGCCGCCTACCGGGCCGCCGGCTGATCCCCCACCCGCACCGGAACCGAACGGAGGTCCATCCCGCATGTTCAAGCGGCTCTTCGCCACGGCCGCGGCGCTCGTCGTCGCCCTGACCGCCGGTTCGCCGGCGAGCCCGGCCACCGCGGCGGGCAACCACACGGTGACGTTCGTCAACCACACCGGCCAGACCGTCTGGCTGGGCAGCACCGTGAACGCCGACGGGTCGGTCAACTTCGCGAGCCTGCCGACGCTGGCCGACGGGCAGTCGGCGACCGTCACGATCCCCGAAACGTCCGCGCCCGGCCACTGGCGGGGCAAGTTCTTCGCCCGCCAGGGGTGCACGGGCACCTCCGGCCGGGACTTCCACTGCCTGGTCGGCGACTGCGGCGTGTACGCCGACCACTGCGCGACCGGCGAGCAGCCGGCCAGCCTGGCCGAGTTCAACTTCGACACCGCCGACGGCCTCGCCCCGTGGTACGACGTCAGCTACGTCAACGCGTTCTCCGTCCCGATCACGATCGAGCCGGTCAACGCGGCGGTGCCGCCGGGTTCGGCGTCGTGCGGCACGGCGGGCTGCCCGGAGAACCTGCTGCCCTACTGCCCGGCCGCGAACCGGCAGTACTCCCCCTCCGGCGCGCTGATCAACTGCGTCAACCCGAACCGCGACGCGCCCACGAGCTACAGCGACGCGATCAAGTCGCACTGCCCCAAGGCGTACGCGTGGTCCAAACAGGACACCGAGCCGGGTAACCAGACGATGTACCAGTGCGCTTCCTGCACCGGCTTCACCATCACCTTCCACGCCGGTTCGTAGCCTCGACGCCGGGACACGGACGGTACCCGCCGCCCGTGTCCCGGCGCGGTCCGGACGCCGTCGGTGCCCACGCTCAGGAGGCCGTGGACATCGATTCGGCCACGCTCATCACGTATTCGCCGTAGCTCGACTTCGCCAGCTTCTCCCCCAGCGCGTGGCAGTGGGCGGCGTCGATGTAGCCCATGCGGAGGGCGATCTCCTCCACGCAGGCGATGCGGACACCCGTGCGGTCCTCGATCACGCGCACGAACTGACCGGCCTCCAGCAGCGAGTCGTGGGTGCCGGTGTCGAGCCAGGCGAAACCCCGGCCGAGGTCGACCATCCGCGCGCGGTGCTGCTGCAGGTACCGGCGGTTGACGTCGGTGATCTCCAGCTCGCCGCGCGCGGACGGCTTCAGCGAGGCGGCGATGTCGAGCACGTCGTTGTCGTAGAAGTACAGTCCGGTGACCGCGCGGTCCGACCGGGGCCGGGCCGGCTTCTCCTCGAGGGAAAGCAGGTTTCCCGCCGCGTCGACCTCGGCCACGCCGTAGCGGTGCGCGTCCTTCACCCGGTAGCCGAACAGGACGCATCCGTCCAAGTCGGACTTGGCCTGCTCGAGCACGCCGGAGAAACCCGGGCCGTGGAACAGGTTGTCGCCCAGGATCAGCGCGACCCGGGAATCGCCGACGAACCGGCGGCCGATGAGGAACGCCTCGGCGAGACCGTTCGGCTGGTACTGGAGCGCGTACTCGATGTTCAGCCCGAACTGCTCCCCGGCGCCGAGCAGCCGGCGGAAGCTGGGGAGGTCCTCGGGCGTCGAAATCAGCAGGATTTCGGTGATGCCCGCGAGCATCAGCACCGAGAGCGGGTAGTAGATCATCGGCTTGTCGTACACGGGAAGCAGCTGTTTCGACGTCGCCTGGGTGATCGGGTGCAGTCTCGAGCCGGTCCCGCCGGCGAGGATGATGCCTTTCACGGTCTCTCCAAACCTGGTGCACGGATCCACGGCGGGCACACTGTGCCAGCGGCTCGTGGAAGATGGCTCAAACCCCGTCCGAGCGGAGTCCAGGCATCCTTGAGTTGGCGGTGGTCCACTCGCGGCATGGTTACCAGCCACGAGCCGTCCCCCGCCGGGCCCCGGCACGACCTGCGGCAACGGGTCGCGGAGCTGGCGGCGGCACGCAGCGACCTGCTCGCCGGCCCCTCGCCGGATGCGACCGGACGGCAGCACGCCAAGGGGAAGCTGACCGTCCGCGAGCGGCTGGAGCTGTTGTTCGACACCGGTTCCTTCCGGGAGATCGAGGGTTTCCGGCGCCACCGCGCCGCCGGGTTCGGGCTCGAGCACCACCGGCCGCCGTCGGACGGGGTCGTGACCGGCTGGGGGAAGGTGCACGGGCGGACGGTGTTCGCGTACGCCCACGACTTCCGCATCTTCGGCGGTTCGCTCGGCGAGGCACACGCCGAAAAGATCCACAAGGTGATGGACCTGGCCGAGTCCGCGGGCGCGCCGCTGGTTTCGCTGTCGGACGGCGCGGGCGCGCGGATCCAGGAAGGGACGACCGCGCTGGCCGGGTACGGCGGGATCTTCCGCCGCAACGTCCGGGCGTCCGGCGTCATCCCGCAGATCAGTGTCATGCTGGGGCCGTGCGCGGGCGGGGCGACCTACTCCCCCGCGCTGACCGATTTCGTCTTCATGGTGCGGGGCATCGCGCAGATGTACCTCACCGGCCCGGACGTGGTGCGTTCGGTGACCGGCGAAGAGGTTTCGCACGAACAGCTGGGCGGGGCCGACGCGCACGCCGGCGTTTCCGGCGTCGCCGGTTTCGTCTACGACACCGAAGAGGACTGCCTCGCCGACGTCCGCCACCTGCTGTCGATGCTGCCGGCCAACAACCGGGAACCGCCCCCGGCCGTGGCCCCGGCCGACGACCGGGACCGGGACTGTCCCGCGCTGCTGGACCTCGTCCCCGGCGATCCGAACCGGGCCTACGACATGCGCGCGGTGATCGAGGAGATCGTCGACGACGGCGACCTGTTCGAAGCGCACGCGTCCTGGGCGCCCAACGTCCTCTGCGGACTCGCGCGGCTCGACGGGCACGTGGTCGGGATCGTGGCGAACCAGCCCGCGGTCCTGGCGGGCGTGCTGGACATCCCCGCCTCGGAAAAGGCGGCGCGGTTCGTCCAGACCTGTGACGCGTTCAGCATCCCGCTCGTCACCCTCGTCGACGTGCCGGGCTTCCTGCCGGGCCGGGAGCAGGAGCACGGCGGGATCATCCGGCACGGCGCCAAGCTGCTCTACGCCTACTGCAACGCGACCGTCCCGCGGATCCAGCTCATCCTGCGCAAGGCCTACGGCGGCGCCTACATCGTGATGGACTCGCGGTCGATCGGCGCGGACCTGTCCTTCGCCTGGCCGTCCAACGAAATCGCGGTCATGGGCGCCGAGGGCGCGGCGAACGTCGTCTTCCGCCGCGAGATCGCCGGCGCACCCGATCCCGAGGCCGCCCGCGAACAGCGCATCAAGGAGTACGTCCAGGAGCTGATGCACCCGTACCACGCGGCCGAGCGAGGGCTGGTGGACGACGTCGTCGACCCGGCCGCGACCCGGCGCATCCTCATCGACGGGCTGGAGATGCTGCGGGCCAAGCAGGCCCGGCTGCCGTCCCGCAAGCACGGGAACCCGCCGTCGTGACCCCGGAGGACGTCGTGGTCGTGCGGGGCGCCCCGGATGACGACGAGCTGGCCGCGCTCGTCGCCGCGCTCGCCCTGCTGGCCGCGCGTCCGCGCGCGGTGCCGCCGGCCGGGAAGGCGCCCGCCTGGGTGCGGGAGAGCTTCACCGCCCCCGGCTCGTGGGCGCGGGGCTGACCTGAGCCGTCAGCGCGCCGAGGGTCTGGTGCCGCAGCACCGCCGTGGGGGTGAGCGGGATCCCCGCGCCGGCGGCCAGTTCCGCGACCCGGACCGCCAGCAACGACGTGCCGCCGAGGTCGAAGAAGTTGTCCTCCTCGGCGACTTCGTCCAGCTCCAGCAGGAACCGCCAAATGCCCGCCAGCCGTTCACCCGGCGTCCCCTCGAACGCCGGCGTGGCGAGGGCCCGGCGGTCGAGTTTGCCACGGCGGTTGACGGGCAGCGCGGTGGCGGTGCGGAACACGGCGGGCACGCAGTACGGGGGCAACGTGCCGGCGAGGTACCCGCGGAGCTCGGCCGCCGACGGTGGTGGCCCGGCCGGGACGACGGTCGCGACGAGCCGGACGTCTCCGGCCGGGTCGGTCTCGGCCGTGACGACGGCCTGTGCCACGGCCGGGTGCCGGGCCAGCGCGATCTCGACCTCGGCGGGCTCGACCCGGTACCCGCGGATCTTGACCTGGTCGTCGAGCCGGCCGGCGAACACGAGATCGCCCGACGGCAGCCGCCGTCCGGCGTCGCCGGTGCGGTAACCGCCGTCGGTGAAGCGCTCGGCGGTCAGGTCGGGACGGCCGAGGTAGCCGCGGGCGATGCCGGTGCCGCCCAGCCAGATCTCGCCGGTGGCGCCGTCCGGGACCGGTGCGCCGCCGGCGTCGAGCAGCCGGATCTCGGTGCCGTCGATCGGTTTGCCGATCGGGACGGGCGTGTCCGGCCAGTACCGCGCCCGGGCCGCGTCGATCGCGAACACGCAGCGGCCGACCACTCCCTCGGTCGGGCCGTAGTGGTTGTACAGCAAAGCATCCGGCGCGACCCCGGCCCAGGACCGCAGGAGATCGGGCGGGAGGGCTTCACCGCCGATGACGTAGGCGGCACTGCGCAACCGCCGTCCGCCCGCCTCGGGCAGCAGGAGGCGCAGGTGCGTCGGCGTGAGCCGGACGAAGCCGTGCGGACGCTCCATCGCGGACAGCAGCTCGTCGAACCCGGCGTCTTCCGGCAGCAGGGTGATCGACTCACCCCGGACGAGCGGGACGAACAGGCTGGTGAAGGAGAAGTCGAACGACAGCGGCGAATGCAGGATGCTCCCGGCCGCCGCGCGCGGAAGCGTGCGCGCGGCCCAGCCGACGTAGTTGGTGAGCCCGGCGTGCTCGACCTCGACGCCCTTGGGTTTCCCGGTCGAGCCCGAGGTGTACAGGACATACGCCAGGTCGCGCTGCTCGGGAAAAGAAGGACACGGCCCGGCGGGGGCCGCGGCCTCGAGCGACCGCACCGGCACCCCCGCCACCGGTGGGTGGCCGGGGGCCGCCAGCACGGCGACGGCGCCGGAGTCTTCGATCTGGTGCGCGATCCGGGCCTCGGGCAGGGTGACGTCGATCGGAACGAAGGCGCCGCGGGCCCGCAGCACGGCGAGTATCCCGACCAGCGCTTCGATGCCGCGGGGTGCGCACACCGCCACGCGCCGGCCCGGGACCACCTCGAGCGTCGCGGCGAGCGTATCGACCCGGGCCAGGAGTTCGCCGTAGCTGACCCGGGTGCCCCGGCAGTCCAGCGCGAGCGCGCTGGGCGTCTCCTTCGCGCGGTCCGCGATCTGCTCGATCACCGTCGCGGACACGGGAGCTCCTCGGCCACCAGGACGGCCAGCTCGGACCAGGCCCCGCTCGGGAAGAGCTGCCGCGCGCGGACGCCGGCCAGCCGCAGCGGCCGGGTCGTCTCGCGCTGCCAGTCCGTCCACCGCGCCGGCGTGGCCGCCAGGTCCGCCTCGGTGGCCACGACGGTGACCGGCACCGGCAACGGCGGCTCGTGCTCGTACACATAGGACCGGCTGAGCGCGAGGTCGGCGAGCACCGGCGGCGCGAGCATGGCGAGCAGGTCCGGATCGCCCAGGATCCGCGGGTCGGTGACGCCGTTGCCGGCGAGCTCGGTGCGGAGGTCGCCGATCGGGCGGGGTTCGGTCAGCCGCCCGGGCGCCTCGCAGGAGGCGACCACGAGCCGTCCGGGCAGCTCCCCGCCCCGCCGCCGCAGCTCGCGGACGAGCTCGAAGGCGAGCAGGCCGCCCGAGCAATGTCCGAAAAGGACCGTCGGCAGACCGGGCCGGGCGGGCAGGTCGTCGGCGAGGCCCGAAACCGCCGCGGCCAGCTCGGCGTGCGGCGGGTCGTCGAGCCGGCTTTCGCGGCCGGGCCAGCGCACGGCCAGCAGTTCGGTGTCCGGGGGCACCAGGTTCCGCCACTCGCGGAACGGCCCGGCCCCGCCACCCGCCCACGGCAGGCAGAGCAGCCGGGCCCGCGGCTGCGCCGGCCGCGTCCAGTGCGCGATGCTCGTACCGGGCATGGGAACTCCCCTGTTGTCGGTTCCGGAACGGGACGCCGTCGGCGGCTCAGTGCGCGGCCACGCCGACTCCGAGGTCGCGCACCTGCAGCCGGCTTGTCCAGGCCGTGGCGAGCCGCCGAGCCTCGGCGGCGCTCAGCACGTCCGTGCGGTACCGCAGCTGGGCGTGGGCTCCGGGCTCCGGCCACACCTCCAGCGCGACGTCGTGCCACGTCTTCGCCGCGCTCAGCCGTTCCCGGCCCGTGCACCGCACGCCGGGGAGGTCGAGCGTCGCCACCGCGTAGACGTGGAACTCGAAAGTGGCCTGCAGCAACGGAGACCGGGTCACCCCGGCCGGCGGCGGCTGGTAGAAGGCGCTGATCGGCATCGGCGGGGACGCGAGGGCGGCCCGCAGCCGCTCCGCCGCGGTCTCGACCAGTTCGCCGGCCGGCGCGGCGGCGTCCGGGAACCGCACGGCCGCCGCCCACGGGAAACAGCCGATGACGTTCTCGACCTCGGGCACCGAGCGCCCGGCCACCGGCACGTTGACCAGGACGTCACGAGCGCCGGTGACGTCGTGCAGCGCGCCGGCGTACGCGGCCAGCAGTTCCGCGGCGGTGGCGCTCCGCCCGCCGGGAAGGGCCGCCGGGACGGTGACCCCCGGGCCGACCTCGTCCCGGGGGTCACCGAACGGCAACGCCGTGGCGCCGGCCAGCTGCTCCCGCCAATAGCGCCGAGCCGCGCGGAGCTCGGCGGCCTGCCGGCTTTCCTGGACGGCGATGGCGCGGTAGTACGAGGTGGGCTGCCGCTCGGCGGGCGGCTCCCCGGCGGCCAGCGCGGTGTAGGCGGTGGCGAGGTCCCGCAGCAGGATCTGCTCCGACCAGCCGTCGTAGGCGATGTGGTGCACCGAGATCGCGAGCAGGAAGCGGTGGTCGCCGAGCTCGGTGAGCCGGGCCCGGATCGGGATCTCGTTCGCCAGGTCGAAATCGCGGAGCAGGAACCGGCGGGCGTCCGCGGCCGTGCCGGTCCCGACGGTGCACACCGGGCCGGCCGAGCCGGGCGGGTCCACCACCGGCCGCGGGCCGTCGAGGATGCGCGTGCGCAGCGCGTCGTGCCAGGACGTGACGACGTCGAGGGCGCCGGCCAGCGCACCGGTGTCGAGCTCGCCCTCCAGCCAATACAGCCGGCGCAGCAGGTGGGCGTCGTCGCGCGGGTCGTCCAACGCGACCCGGTAGGCCATGAACTGGCTCAGGGGCAGCCCGTAGTCCCAGCGGCCTTCGGCGGCCCCGGCGGATTCCCGTACGGGCAGGGCGTCGACGACCGCCGCGATCGCCGCCGGCGTCTGCGCGCGCAGGACCCGGGCCGGGGCGAGGTCGACGTCGTGGCGCTCCGAAAGCCGGTTGGCCAGCTTGATCGCGATGAGCGAGGTCGCGCCGAGGTCGAACAGGTTGTCGCCGGGGGCGACGGGCTCGCCGAGCAGCGACGACGCCACCTCGAGCACGGACGCGAGTGCCGATCGCTTCGCGTTGTCCTTCCCCACGGATCTCCCCCCGTCAACCAGCGCGGTGTCGGTCGTGAGCAAGGTATGCGGGCTCCTTGGAGTTCTGGTCGACCGCGGGTGGGTCGACCGTGCGACCGCGGGCGTCGTCCGGTCGAAGGACCCGGGAAGTCGATCGTTAGCACCTCGCAAGATCCACGCGCCCCCGGACAGAATCGGACTCGTCCGCATCGCCGAACCGTCCGGAGGGAACCACGTCATGTCCGCTCGTACCTCGCTCGGCTCGAAAGCGGTGGTGGCGGCCGGTTTCGCACTGGCCCTCGCCTGCACCGGAGCCACCACGGCCTCGGCCGCTGCCCCGGCGCTGACCGCGAGCCCGAGCAGCGACCTCGCCGACGGGCAGGTCGTGGCCGTGACCGGAACCGGCTACGCCGCCGGCTCGACGATCGTCCTGCTGGAGTGCGACGCCGCCCAGCCGGCCGGCCGGGCGTGCGACAAGGCGGGACTGGTGGCGACCGTCGCCGGGGCCGACGGCACGCTGGCCGCGAAGCTGACCGTGCACCAGGCGTTCCCGGCGGTCGACCTCAGCACCGGCGCGGCCGGGGCCACCGTGGACTGCGCGACCGCGCACTGCGTGATCGCTTCCGCCGACACCAGCGACACCGGCAGCGAAGGCGCCGGCGTCTCGATCACGTTCGGCTGACCCCCGTGAGCCCGGTGCCGGTCACGCGCTTCCCCTCCCCCCAGCAAGCCGTGACCGGCACCTTCCCGGAAAGTGGTTCAGACGACCGAGGAGGTCAGGTGGGCAGCGATCTCGTTGGGCGTCGGCAGCTGCCGCATCGCGTCGCGCACGCCCGCGGTCGCCGCCGAGAAGGCCGGGTCGCCGAGCATCCGGGCGGCCTTCTCGCGCAGGACCTCGTCGGTCGCGTCCGAGGGCAGCACGAACTCGCCACAGCCGTTCTCCGCCAGGAGTTCGGCGTTGAGCGCGGTGTCGGTCATCTGGGGCACCAGCAGCTGCGGGGTGCCGGACGCCAGCGCGGTCATCACCGTGCCGAGCCCGGCGTGCGAGATCACCAGGTCGCACCGCGGCAGCAGGGCGTTGAACGGGACCCCGGACACGACCCGGACGTTGGCGGGCAGCTCGCCGATCAGGTCGGCGTCCGCCGCGGTCACCGCGGCGACGACCTCGACGTCGAGCCCGGCGACCGCGCGGACCACCTGACCGGTCACCACCATCTTGCGGTCGAACCGGCCCGACGACGTCCCCCAGGAGACGCAGACGCGCTGGCGCGGGCTCGGCTCGTGGAGCCAGTCCGGCAGCACGCCGGGGCCGTTGTACGGCACGTACTGCATCAGGAGGCGGGAGCCCGGCGACGCGATCTGCAGTTGCGGCGGGCAGGGGTCGACGCTGACGGCCGCGAGCGACGGGACCTCGTCGAGCCCCCAGTGCGCCCGCACCTCGGCGAGCGCTTCGGCTTCGAACTCGCGGAACAGCCCGGCGTAGTCGATGCCCCAGGTGTGCCGGATCGCGGGCACGCCCAGCAGGTCGGCCACCATCGGGCCCGCGTAGGTCCAGGCCTCGTACAGCACCACGTCCGGACGCCAGCGCCGGGCGAAGTCCAGCAGGCCGTCCATCATCGTCCAGCAGGCGGCCACGCCGAGCCGGCAGTTCTGGGTGCCGTGGCGGCGCATGTCCCGCCAGTGCGGCGGGTTCACGCCTTCGGCGTCGGCGAGCCGGCGCAGGAAGCCGCCCATCATCGCGCCGGCGTCGACGCTCTCGCCCACCGCGGCGGCGGGCAGGCCCGAGCGCTGCACGGTAGCGACGAGTCCCGGCTGGGTGGCGACGACGACCTCGTGACCCTGCGCCCGCAGGGACCAGGCCAGTGGCACCAGCGGGAAGTAGAGGGTGTTCCAGTTCCACGTCGTGATCAGCACGCGCACAGACGTTCATCCTCCGGTCCCGGCCGCCGACAGTGCTCCGAGCGTCGGGGTGGCCGCTCGAACCGGCGTCCAGTACGGGTGGCGCGCGGTTGCCGTCCCGTTCGGAGCCCGGGCAGGATGATCCCTACCCGGACGTCCGGCAGATCCAGTGAATTCCACGAAGAAGGAGTGGCACCATGAGCAATCCCCGGCGCGAGGGCACCACACCCGCCAAGCGCTTCCCCGCGGCCGCCGTCCTCGGCTCCGCGATGCCCCTGGCCCTGGTCTGGGTGGTCCTCTACCTGACCGGCGCGGTCGACTCGGGCGCGCTGATCGGCATCGCGATCGCGATCGTCGTGCTGGTGCTGTTCATCTGGGTGACCGCGAGCATCCGCCTGCGCCGGGGGCGCTGACCGCGCTCCGCCCGATCGGAACGGCCGGCCCGCCCGCCCGCCGTTCCGATCGGAACCGGTCACAGGCAGGCGAACGCCGCGAGGTCGACTTCCGGCAGCGGCGGCGCGTTCTTCGTCACGAACCGCTTCAGGTAGGCCCAGCCGTCGGTGCCACCCGAACCCTTGCTGTCGGGCAGGTACTTGCGGGCGAAGCCGTAGTGCCGGCCGCGCCAGACGAGCAGGGCGCGCTCGGCCACCGCGCACAGCTCGTCCAGCTCGGGACGGCCCAGCCCGGCCACCACCCGGCGCAGCGGCTGCACCTCCACGTGCGGTTCGCCGCGCAGGCGCGACAAGTGCGGGAAGCGCGCGAAGATCTCCTCGCGGCGCGGATCGTGGCCGTGCACCACCAGTTCCATCAGGTGGTAGTTCATCGACTGCACGGCGCTGGCGTCGCCCGTCTCGGCGCGGAACGACATGAACCGCTCCGGCGTGAGCGTCGTCAGCACCTCGAAGATGCCGTTGAGCAGGTCGGCGAACAGGCCGAGCTGACGCAGCCGGAACGCCGACCCGGCCGGCAGGGCGAGCCGCCGGACCAGGAAGAACACCAGCTCACAGGCCTGCACGGACCGCAGGAACACGTGCTCCTCGTGCTTGTCGGACTGCGGGAAGCCCGAACAGCCCAGCAGCAGGAACGCCCGCGGTTCGTCCACCGGCAGCTCCCCCACCCGGCTGCGCGGGGTCGCGGGCAGGTCGGCGACGCGCGCGGTCAGCCCGGTCAGCAGCTCGACGCGCTCGGCGAGGTACGGCAGGTCCGGCAGCGCCCGGCGCTCGAGGTCGAGCAGGTCGTTCAGGGTGAGCCGCAGCGCCAGGGCCGCGGCCGCCACCGGGTCGGGCGCGTCCGCCAGGAACCACTCGTGGACGTGCAGGCTGGTGTAGCGGTAGTACTCCGGGATGGGCCGCGGGCTGAACGGCCGGGTCAGCAACCGCAACGGCAGGTTCGCTTCGGTGGGCTCGGCGGCGGCTTCCTCGTGCCACCGCCCGAAAAGCTCCCGTTCGGCGGCGGGGAGCGCGAACCGGCCCGCTCTTCGCTGGGCCGCGACGATGTCCGCGCAGACCCCGGTGAAGGCGGCCATCACGCCCGGCCCAGCACGAGGTGCTTGTCGCGGGTGCCGCGCCGGACCTCGCAGCCGTGGAAACCGGCCGCGGTCAGCAGCTCGACGTATTCCGCGGCGCTGCGGTGCCGGCCTTCGGTTTCGACGTGCATGGAGAGGTTCATCGCCGCGGTGGCCAGCGGGCCGACGCCGTCGTCGTCGAACAGCCGCTCCATGATCAGCACCAGCCCACCGGGCCGGCACGCGCGGCGCGCGGCGGCCAGCAGCTGCGCGCACGTCCCGTCGGCCCAGTCGGAGAGGATGTAGCCGAACGCGATCCGGTCCCCCTCCGGCAGCGGGTCGCGGAAGAAGTCGCCGGGCGTGAACCCGAGCCGCCCGGCGAGGCCGAAGCGCTCGCGCGTGCGGGCGACGGCGGGGCCGACCGCCGGCAGGTCGAACACCGTGGCCGTCAGCGACGGCGCGGCCCGCAGCGCGGCCACCGCGAACGGGCCGCTCGCCCCGCCGACGTCGACCAGGTGCGTCGCGGTGTCCAGTTCGGACAGGGCGGCCAGCTCCGCCGACACGCCGTGGCTGAGGTCCCACATGGCCTGCAGGAACCGCTCGGTCGCGGCCTCGTCGTGGTAGAGCACGTCGAACGGCGCGGTGCCGGCCGGCTTGCCCCGTTCGAGGAAGCCGGCCACCTCGCTCATCCGCCCGGCCGTGCTCTCGACCAGGTGGGTGACGAACCCGCCGAGGTAGTCCTCGGCGCCGGAGTCGACGAACGGCCGGAGGTCGACGGGCACCGCCCAGCCGTCCACTCCGGACTCGAGCAGGCCCGCCCCGCCGAGCACGACGAGGATCCGGTGGAGGGTCTCCCGGTCGAGTCCCAGCTTGTCGGCCACCACAGTGGACGGTGCGGGCGCGGGCAGCAGGGCGTCGAACACACCGTGGGCGCAGGCCAGCTGCACCGCGTGCGTGACGTACAGCCCGTAGACAGCTCGTTCGAGCCGTTCGGGGAACACGGGTTCGACCTCCTGGTGGGCAGGGCGGGCAGGTGGGCACTTCCACGTGGAAGTGCCCGGCCGGGGCGGGGTCAGCAGAGGGCGCGCATGCAGGCCAGCAGGCTGCGCGCTTCGACGTTCAGGTAGCCGCTGTGCGGGATGAGCGCCGACAGCTGGGCGAGGCTGGCCCAGCGGAAGCCCGGCGGGGTCGCGGCGAACCGGACGTCGTCGGCGACCTCCACGATCCGGTACCGGTTCTCGGCGCGGTAGAACCGGCCGCCTTCCTCCGAGAGGACGACGTCGTACTTGACGTCCTTGCCCCGCGCCGTGCGCACGTGGTCCAGGAAGGCGGGACGCCGTTCCGGCGCCAGGTGCAGGTAGTTGTCCGGCATGCACTGCACGGTCGGGCCCAGTTCGACGATGTCGGGGGTGCCCGCTTCGACCCTGGCCTGCAGCAGCACTTCCAGGTACCCGCGGGCGCGGCTGGCCAGGAAGCCAACCAGTCCTGTGCCGCACGGCGCGATGAGCGGCTGGGTCCAGCTGCGGACCTCGCGGCCGGTGGCCGTGACCGACATCGCGACGACCTCGAAGTAGCGGCCCTCCTCGTGGGCGATCACCCGCTCGTCCCGGCGCCAGCGGCCGATCGACCGCAGGGGCGCGAGTTTCGCGGTGAGCTCGCAGTCGCCTTTGACGTGGTTGAGCCAGTTCTGGATGCCGGCGGGTTCGGGGTCCTGCCGGAAGGACGCGACGACCGCCGGGCCCAGCTCGCCCGCGCGCCGCTCGGGCGGCCGGGCGGTGGAGTTCATCGGCAGGCAGGCCAGCACGGTGCGGCTGTCCATGTTGACCATGTTGTCCTGCCGCAGCAGCTCGTGGACCTGGCCGAGGGTGAACCACCGGAATCCCTCGTGCAGCGGCACGTCCTCGGTGGTCTCGACGATGATGTTGCGGTTGCGCTTGCGGAAGAACCGGCCACCCTGCTCCGAGTGCAGCACGTCGACGAGCACGGTGCCGCGGCCGGGTTCGGTGAAGTGCTCGAGGTACTTGGTCGCCGCGCCGCCGTGGAGGCGCAGGAAGTTGCTGCGGGTGGCCTGCACCGTCGGGGAAAGCTGGATCACGTTGACGTTGCCCGGCTCCATCTTCGCCTGCATCAGCAGGCAGAGCACCCCGTCGATCTCCTTGACCAGGATGCCGAGCACCCCGACCTCGGGCTGGTGGATGATCGGCTGCGTCCACGACGGCACGACGCCGGCGGGGTCGTGCACGTCGAGACCGCGGATCGTGAAGAAGCCGCCGGAACGGTGGCCGAGGTCGCCGGTGTCCGGATCGAACGACCAGCCGTCCAGCTCGGCGAACGGGATCGCCTCGGTCGTGTAGCTGCCGCGCGCGGTCCGTTCGGCCAGCCAGGCGGTGACTTCACCGTGCCCGCCGAGCGTCGGCGTGCTCAGCGTGGCCGCCGATTCCAGGAACCGGTCCAGCATGTCCCGCTGAACGAGAGTGGAGGGAGAAGTCACCACCGGTGCACCTTCCTTCGGAAGAAGTTCAGGTGCCCACCCTCGCCGGGGGAACTCGAATCACCCTCGAAGACAGGGCGTGGCGACAGTCCTCAGTGTACTCAGCCGGGGAAGATGCCCCGTTCCATCGCGACCGTGACCGCCGCCGTGCGGTCGCCGACCTCGAGCTTGGCGAACATCCGCACCAGGTGCGTCTTCACGGTCGTCTCGCTGATGTGCAGCTCCCGGCCGATGTCCGCGTTCGTCAGCCCCCGGGCCACCAGCCGCAGCACCTGGGTTTCGCGCGGGGTGAGCAGTTCCGGCTCGGCCGGCGCCGGAGCCGGACTGCGCAGGTGGTTCACCAGTTTCGCGACGATCGCCGGGGACAGCACGGTTTCCCCGCCCGCCGCGGCGCGGACCGCCGCCGCCAGCTCCTCGGGTGTCGCGTCCTTGAGGAGATACCCCGAAGCGCCCGCCTCCACGGCGTGCACGATGTTCTGGTCGGTGTCGTAGGTGGTCAGGATCAGCACGCGGCAGCCCGGCACCTCGGCCACGATCCGCGCGGTGGCCGCGACCCCGTCGAGTTCCGGCATCCGCAGGTCCATCAGCACGACGTCCGGCCGGAGCCCGGCGGCCACGGCGACCGCCTCGGCCCCGTCGGCCGCCTCGCCGACGATTTCGAAGTCCGCCTCCATCGCGAGCAGCCCGACGAGGCCCGCGCGCACCACCGGGTGGTCGTCGGCCAGCACGATCCGGATGCTCAACAGCTGACCTCGATCTTGATCGTCGTGCCCGAACCGGGCGTGCTGGACACCGTCATCATGCCGGAGACCTGCTCGACCCGCGCGCGCATCCCGGCCAGGCCGAAGCCCGAAGCGCCGCCGGTCACGAAGCCGCGGCCGTTGTCGGCGACCTCCAGCTGCACCGACCGGGCGTGGTAGCGCACCCGCACGCGCACGCGGGTGGCGTGCGCGTGCTTGCGCACGTTGGCCAGCGCCTCCTGCACCGCGCGCAGCAGCACCACCTGGACGTCGGTCGACGGCGCCCGCGGCTCGCCGAGCACTTCCGCGGTCGCTTCGATCCCCAGCTCCTGCCCCAGCCGGGCGACGACCTTGCCGATCGCCACGTCGAGCGGCGACCCGCTCAGCCCGGCGGGCCCGGACGCGCTGATCACGGCGCGCACCTCGGCCAGGTTCTCCGTCGCCGTCTTCTGCGCCAGCGCGAGCCGTTCGTGCGCCCGCTCCGGGTCGGCGGGGATGGCCGCGTCGGCCGCGCGGATCAGCATCAGCAGGCTGGTCAGGCCCTGCCCGACCGTGTCGTGGATCTCCTGGGCGAGCCGGTAGCGTTCGGACTGGACGCCCGCTTCGTGGTAGGACTCGGTCAGTTCGCTGCGGACGTTCTCCAGCTCGGCGATCAGCTCCCCCCGCCGCCGGTTCTCGGTGAGCAGCTGGGTCACGAAGAAGCCCACGAGCAGCGCGAACAGCCACACGGTCGCGGTCTGCACGGCGACGTCGGAAACGGCGCCCGGCGTCCAGCCGCGCCGGCTGAGGATCAGGACGTCACTCGCCAGGGTAACGGCGAGGCAGGCCCACACCGCGATCCGGATGGGCTGCAGCAGGGCGAACGCCGCGGGCAGGAGCACGTACAGGGCGATCGACATCAGCCCGTCGACGGCCACCATCCCCAGCGTCCCGGCGAAGGCCAGCGCGAGGAAGAGCCAGCCGTACCGGGCCGGCGCCGTGCCGCCCAGCGCGGGCGCGCCCACCACGGCGTAGGCGACGCCGATGAGCGCGACCACGGCGTAGACGAACCAGGGGTCGCGCTCGAACGCGGCGAGCACGACGAGCACGACCCCCATCAGCGCGAAGGACGCGTGCCAGCCCAGCAGGATCCGCAGCAGCCAGCCCTGCCCGCTGGCGTCCTTCTCCGCGGATGTCACCGGAGCCTTCACCCGTCGTCGCGACCCTTCCAGCGGAACGTCGTCAGGCACAGGACCAACCCAAGCACGCCGTACCCGGCGAGCACCAGCGCGACCCGCCCGTGCGCCCAGGACAGCCCGGGTTCGTACTGCTGGAAGGGGTCCGGCAGGAACACCGAGCGCATGCCCTGGCAGAGCCACTTGAGCGGGAACACCGCGGCGATCTTCTGCAGCACGTCGGGCAGCTGGTTGAACGGGATGAACACCCCGGAGATGAACTGCAGGGTGATCACCGGCAGGAACACCATCGCACCCGCGCTCGCGGCCGGCACCACGCTGGAATAGGCGAGGCCGAGCAGCGTGCACGCGACGATGCCGAGCACGTAGACCCACAGGAACGTCAGCCAGTGCGCCGCGTCGGACGGCAGGTGCAGGCCGAAGAAGAGCGTGCCGACCCCGAGCAGGACGACCACCTGGCCCAGGCTGGACACCAGCACGACCGCGATCTTGCCCACGAAGTAGGCGCTGCGCGGCATCGGCGTCCCGCGCAGCCGCTTCAGCGTGCCGTTCGCGCGCTCGCCCGCCACCTGCAGCACCATGCTCTGGAACGAGGTCGACAGGATGCCGACCCCGAGCATGCCGGTGACGTAGATCTGCTGGGCGTCCACACCGGTGTCCCCGATCCGGCCCCGGAAGATGCTCGCCAGCAGCACCAGCATGATCACCGGCAGGGCGAAGGTGAAGATCACCTGGCCCTTCTCCCGGAAGAACTGCTTGATCTCCAGCGAGCCGCGCGCCAGCCCGATCCGCCACGCGGGCACGGGGAGCCGGATCGCCCGGTCCGCGGCTTTCGTCTCAGTCACCGGTCGCTCCGATCATGCTCAGGTAGACGTCTTCGAGGGTCGGCCGCCGGACGGCGAGGCCGGGGATGTCGTCGCCGAACCGCGCGGCCAGCTCCAGCACGGTCCGCGTCGGGTTCGCGCTCCGCACCTCGTGCGGACCGTCGGCGTCGGTCCAGGACACGACCGCCTCGAGCAGGTGCCGGCCGCCGAGGCGCGCGGGCGTGTCGACGTCCACGATCGCGCCCTTGCTCAGCACCCCGACCCGGTCGGCCAGGTGCTCGGCCTCGTCGAGGTAGTGCGTGGTCAGCAGGATCGTGGTGCCCTCTTCGCGCAGGCGCGCCACCAGGTCCCAGAACTGCCGCCGCACCTCGGGGTCGAAGCCGGTGGTCGGCTCGTCGAGGAAGAGCAGCTCCGGACGGCCGACCAGGCCGAGCGCCACGTCGAGCCGCCGCCGCTGGCCGCCGGACAGCTGCACGGCCCGCTTCTGCTCGTGGCCGCTCAGCCCGACCGCCTCGACCAGCTCGGCCGGGCGCCGCGCGTCCGGGTAGAACGAGGCGAAGTGCGTGAGCACCTCGAGCACCGTCAGCTGCGCGTAGTCCTGCGAGTTCTGCAGGACCACGCCCACCCGCGTGCGCCAGGCGAGGCTCGCTTTGCCGGGATCCTCGCCGAGCACGTCGATCTCCCCGGCGTCCCGGTCGCGGAAGCCCTCGAGGATCTCGGTCAGCGTCGTCTTGCCGGCGCCGTTCGGCCCGAGCAACGCGAAGATCTCGCCCTGTTCGACGTCGAGGTCCACGACGTCGAGCGCCACGGTGTCCCGGTACTTCTTCCGCAGACCGCGCGTCCTGATGACGGTGTCCTTCAGCATGGCGCCCAGGCTAGCCACCCCGGTCCGCACCCGGCGAGGTGCGAACGATCGATCCGCGGTGTCCTCCGTTCGAAGGACAACCCGCGTGAGCCGCTCGCCCGCAGGTGGGCGGGCAGCGGCCCGCCTCAAGCGCCCCAAGGCGGCCTTGGTTGCGTCTGACGCACCGAAGGCCGCCTTGGGTGCGTCTGACGCACCGAAGGCCACATTGGGGCGCTCGGGACCCGAACTCGCGCTCGGTCGCGTGAGCCACATTGGACGGCCCTTCGAGTCCGCCGCCCGACGATCCGGGCTGGGCCGACCCGGACCGAGAGGAGCGCCGTGGAGATCATCGGACGCGGTTTCATGGCCAAGAACCTGAGTGAATACGGCATCGACCATCCGCGCACGGTCATCCTCGCCACCGGGGTCGCGACCACGACCGTGACCTCACCGGACGACTACGGCAAGGACGCGGCGGGGTTGTACGACGCCCTCCGCCGCTGCCGCCGCACCGGCGAGCGGCTGGTGTACCTGTCGACGGCGTCGGGCGCGATGTACGGCGCGGCCGACTGCCCGACCCGCGAGGACGACGTGGTCTTCCCGCCGCTCGCCTACGGCAGGCACAAGCTGGCCATGGAGGCCGTGGTCGCCAGCTCCGGGGTCGAGCACCTGATCCTGCGGATGACCAACCTGGTCGGCCACAACCAGCGCGCCCACCAGCTGCTGCCGTCGCTGGTCGCCCAGGTGCGGTCGGGCCGGGTACGCGTCTACGAGCGCGCGCACCGGGATCTGCTCGACGTCGAGCACGCGATCTCGATGATCGACATCCTGCTGGCGCGCGGGGTGACCGGGCAGGTGGTCAACCTCGGGTCCGGGGTGGCGGTGCCGATCGACGACATCATCCGGCACATCGAAAACCGGCTCGGCCGGTGCGTCGAACGCGAGTACTGCCCGCAGCCGCCGCGGACGACTTCGGCGGTGCCGGTCTCCCTGGCGAAGCTGACCCGGCTGATCCCCGACGTGGTGACCCGGTTCGGCCTCGGCCCGACTTACTACCAGCGCGTCCTCGACCGCTACCTGCCGGCGCCGGTCCTCACCTGATCTGACGCCGGTGTTCCCCTCGCCGCACGGCGAGGGGAACACCGGGGGGTCACCAGTGCGGAGCGCGCGGCATCCACCGCGGGATGCCGCCTTCGGCGTTGCGGCCCTTCTCCAGGAACGCGATGTTGTGGTAGACGTGCATGCCGACCAGCCCGGCCTCGGTCGCCGACGGCTCGCCGTCGGTGTCACGCTCCTGGTGGTGCAGGTCGTCCAGCAGGGTCTTCAGCAGCCCGAGCATCGTCGTGGGCACGCGCAAGTCGCGGTCGTCACCGCCGTAGCCGGGCAGGTACGAGGTCCACAGGTCCTCGATGACGTAGAAGCCCCCGGTGCGCACGTGCGGGAACAGCGCCCGGAACGACGTGAGCACGTGTTCGTTGATGTGGCTGCCGTCGTCGATCACGATGTCGAACGGGCCGTGCTCCTTGGCCAGCGCGTCGAGCTGGGCCGGGTCGTTCTGGTCACCGCGCACCACGGTCAGCCGCGGTCCGGAGAACCGGGACTTGTCGAAGTAGTCGAGCCCGAACACCGAGGCCCGCGGGAAGTAGCGGCGCCACATCTTCAGCGAACCGCCCCCGGACTCCTCGTCCTCGTAGCCGCCGACGCCGATTTCCAGCAACCGCAGCGGTTCCTCTCGCAGCGGCGCGAAATGCCGCTCGTAGTGCTGGGTGAACCAGTGCGTCTGGCCCCACTTGTCCGAGCCGTACCGGACGGCCAGTGCCCCCAGGTCCGGCGCCCGCGCCGACAGCGCCGCGGTGAGGGTGGCCGACGCCGCCGCGATGGAGGGCTGGCGTTCGCGGGGCGGGAAGCCGGTGTCCATCGCGGTCGCCAGTTCGTAGGCGCGGGCGGGCGACGAGCGCCCGCGCGAGGGACCCCACAGTTCGGTGATCAGGTCCACGGCGTCGTAACGCAGCCGGACGTCGCAGCCGGGGTGCAGTCCCGGCAGCACGCGCACCGGCTCGCCGGCCCGCAGCACCCACGTGTGGTCCGCGGCCTCGCGGCCATCCGAAACGGACAGTCCGATGTGGATTTCCAGTGGGTTCGCGGGCGGGTCGAGCCGCAGCGTCCACTCGGCCACCGCGAGCTCGGCGACCCGGGCGAGGCCGAGCGCGTCCAGCGCGGCCCGTACCTCGTCCGGGCGGCCGCTCGCGGCCCGGATCAGGGCTTCGATATCGGGCGTAACGGTCTTCTCGAAAGTCACAGTCTTTTCAAGTGTCACAGTTTTCCCTCCAGGGCACGGACGACCTGCGTCACGTGGTCGATGAGCCGGTCGGCGAGGCCGCGGGCCTGCTCCTCGCCGATCGCGTCGGTCCGGTACCGCAGCACCCCGCCGACGGCCGGGTGCGGCCAGAGCTCCAAGGTGATCTCCGGCAGGGCGTTGCGCGGCGGCACCCGGACCAGCTCGGCCCGCGCGTCGCCGAACCGCACCGCCGCCGGGGGCATCTCCTCCTGCAGCAGGTAGGCCTGCAGCAGCGGATGCCGCTGGTGGCCCTCGGGGATCACCGGCATCACCGCGGTGAGCGGCACCAGCGGGGGCCGCATCACCTCCTGCAGCTGCCGCGCGGCCGCCGCGGCGAGCTCGGCCGGGTCGTCGATCTCCGCGGGCGGGCGCATCGGGACCATGCTCGCGAGGCACCCGATGACGTCGCCGGCTTCCTCGGTGAACCGGCCGGTGGTCGGCAACGCGACCGCCGGTGACGGCTCGCCGGTCAGTTCCCGCAGGAGCAGCACGTAGGCCGCGTAGAAGATGGCCATCACGGTGCCGCCGACCGCGGCGGCGGCCCGGCCGACCGCCGGCAGCAGCACCTCGTCGATGTCGAGGCCGACCTCGGCCGCCGGCCCACCCCACGGCCGGGGGCCGGGCAGCGGGAACTGCAGCTCCGGCGCGTCGGCCATGGCCGTCTGCTTGGTGTAGACCGCGACCGGGTACCGGTCGCGGTACTGCTCCCACTGCTCGGCCGAAACGCGGTAGTAGCTGGCCGGCCACTCGGCCAGGCCGGACCGCCCGGCGACGAAGGCGTCGTAGGCGCGGACCAGGTCCGCGGCGAAGACCTGGCCGGACCACCCGTCGAACGAGATGTGGTGGATCCCTACAGCGAGCACCGATTCGGTGGCGGACACCGGGTAGTACGCGGCCCGGATGGGGAAGTCGGCGCCCAGGTCGAACGGGCGCATCACCCAGGCACACGCGTCCCGGACCGCCTCCGCCGTCGTGGCCGCCGGGCGGTCGGTCAGCAGCCCGGCCAGTTCGGCGGCCGGGTGGATCCGCACCTTCGGCGTCCGGCCGCCCTCGGCGAACCGGGCCCGCAGCACCTCGTGCCGGGCGACGACGTGGTCGAGCGCCCGGGCGAGCGCGGTCCGGTCGACGGCGCCGCGCACCCGGTAGATCACCGGCACGACGGCTTCCTCGAGGTGGCCGGCCTGCTTCTGGGCGTGCCAGAACTCGGCGACGGTGAACGGGACGTGGGCCGGCTCGTACGCGGTCTCCGGTCCGGGGTCGTGGTGACCGGCGACGCCGGGCTCGAGGGCCGGCGCCGTGGTCACGGCCGCGGCGATGGCCCGCGGGGTGCGCGCGGCGAGGATGTCGGGCACCACGACCAGCCGGCCGAACAGCGCGCCGATCCGCGTGGAGATGCGGATCGCGGTGAGCGAGGTGGCGCCCCGGTCGAAGATGTCGTCGTCGACGCCCACCCGGTAGCCGAGCACCTCGGAGGCGATCTCCCGCAGGGTGGCTTCGAGGCCCACGCCGTCGTCGGCGGACGCCGCGGTGCCGGCACCCGCCGCTTCGGCGAGGGCTCGCTGGTCGAGCTTCCCGTTGGGCAGCTTGGGGAACTCCGCCACGGGGACGACGACGTCGGGGACGAAGCCGGCGGGCAGGACCGCGGCGACGGCCTTGCGCACCAGCTCGGGCGGCACGCCCTCGCCGACGTAGAACGCGGCCAGGCTGGTCTTCACCGCCCCGTCGAACGGCAGCGGCACCACCACGCCCGCGGTGACGCCGGGCACCGCCTCGATGATCCGCTCGACCTCCTCGGCTTCGATCCGGACCCCGCGGACCTTGAGCTGCCGGTCGCGACGGCCGACGAACACCAGCCGGCCCTTTTCGTCGAGCCGCGCCAGGTCGCCGGTGAAGTACGCGCGGCGGGGCACCCCGTCCAGGGCCAGCGTGGCGAACCGTTTCGCCGTCTCGGCTTCGTCGCCGACGTACCCGAAGCACACGCCGTCGCCGACCGTCACGATCTCGCCGGTCTGCCCGGCCGGGACGATCCGGCGGTCCTCGTCGAGCAGGTACACCGAGGTGTTCACCGACGGGGTGCCGATCGGGACTTCGTCGCCGAAGTCCGGGTCCGTGGTGGCCCACGCGGTGGTGCTCACCGTGTTCTCCACGGGTCCGTAGGCGTTGACCACCCGCAGGCCGGGATGCGCGCGCAGGCACTTCTTCACGTGCGTGGCCGAAGCCCGCTCGCCGCCGACGAACAGCACCCGCGCGCCGGCGAAGCACTCGACGTCGTCGTCCACCAGCGCGTTGAACAGCGTCGACGCCATCGCGATGAGCGTCACGCCCTCGTCGATCCGCGCGCGCACCTGCGGGCCGCTCAGGTGTCCGCCGTCGTGGAGCACGGCGGTGCCGCCCTTGATCAACGGCACCCAGAGCTCGAAGGCGAACACGTCCCACGCCGGGTTCGCCTGCTGGAGCGAGACGATCCGGCCGTCGTGCCCGTGCCGCCGGTCCAGGGCGGTGCGGGCGACGCCGCTGTGCGGTGCGAGCGCGGCCTTCGGCACGCCGGTGCTGCCGGAGGTCAGGAACACGCAGAACGGCGCCGTGCCGTCGAGTCCGTGCGCGGGCACCGGTGCCCCGCCCGGCAGTGCGTCGATGTCCAGTGTGGACACACCGGCGAACGGCTCGTGGCTCAGCAGCAGCTTCGCCCCGGTCCGCTCGATCAGCTGCCGCACCCGGTCCAGCGGCCAGTCCGGGGGCGCACAGGCGTAGGCGGCGCCGGTGCGCAGCACGCCGAGCAGCACCGCGACCAGGCGCGGGGTGCGCGGCGCCCGGACCGCCACGATGTCACCCGGGCCGACCCCGGCCGCCGCCAGCGCCGAGGCCGCCTCCGCGGCGTCCGCCACGAGCTCGGCGTAGGTCACTTCGGTTTCCCGCCACCGCAGCGCCACGGCGTCACCGCAGCGCTCGGCGGTGCGCGCGACCAGCTCTTCGATGCGCGCGCCACCGGAATACGCCTCCCGGGGGCCGTGCAGCACGGACAGCGTCTCTGTGGTCATCTGTTCCTCCTTGGCGGCCATCCTCGGCACGCGGCCTCAAGCGGCGGTCGACGCCGCTTCGCGCAGCGGCAGGCGGGCGGCGATCTGGTTCGGTGTGGGCAGCTCGTGCAGCTCGGCCGAAAGCTTCCGGGCGCCGTCGTCGAGGGAACCGGCCAGGACGGCGGCCACCTTTTCGGTCAGGAGCGCCTCGAAGCCGTCGCCGGGGAAAACGAAGTCGGCCGCACCGGCCGCGGCGAGCTGACGGGCGTTGAGGATCAGGTCCGCGCGCTGGGGCACGACGACCTGGGGCACGCCGGCGGCGACCGCCGTCAGGAGCGTGCCGAGGCCGCCTTGGGAGACCACCGCGTCGCAGGTCGGCAGCAGCGCGTGGAACGGCAGTCCCCGCACGACCCGCACGTTCGGCGCGACCGCCTCGATCGCCTCCCCTTCGGCCGCCGGCACGGCGGCCACCACCTCGGCGCCGAGCCCGGCGAGGGCTTCGACGACCCGGCCGGTGACGACGAGTTCCTTGTCGAACCGCCCGTTCGACAACCCCCAGGTGACGCAGATCCGCTTGCCGCGCCGCGGTTCGGTCAGCCAGCCGGGCAGCACGCCGGGGCCGTTGAAGGGCACGTACCGCATGGGCAACCGGGTCACCTCCGGTACGCCCGGGACCGGCCCGCCCGGCACCAGCTGCACGCTCGGCGGGCACGGATCGACGGTGACCTCCCCCAGCGGTTCCACCCCCGGCAGGCCCCACCGGGCGCACAGGTCCGCCAGTGCTTCGTCCTCGAACTCCCGGGTGAGGCAGGCGTAGTCGATGCCCCAGGTGTGCCGGACCGCGGGCACGCCGAGCAGCTGCGCCACGATCGGCCCGGCGTACGTCGTCGCCTCGAACACCACCAGGTCCGGCTGCCACGCGCGGGCGAAGTCGTGGAGCCCGCCGGTCATCGCCTCGGCCGCCGCGACCCCGAGCCAGCAGTTGCGCGGCCCGAACCGGCGCATCTGCGCCCATTCCACGAGCTGGGCGTCGTGCCGCCGCGCGCGCTGCACGTACTGCCCCATCAGCGCGGCGGTGTCGACGTCGGTGCCGACCGCGACCGCGGGCAGGCCGGTGCCCCGCACCGCGGGCACCAGTCCCGGCTGGGTCGCCACGACCACCTCGTGCCCCGCCGCGCGCAACGACCACGCCAGCGGCACCATCGGGTAGAGGTGGGTCGTCCAGTTCCACAAGGTGAACATCACCCGCACGGGCCGCTCCCTTTCACCCCGGCCAGTTCCGGCAACCCGGCGGCCACTTCGGACAGTGCCGGCTGCGCGGCGGCCTCCTCGGCCAGCGCCGCCGCGGCCTTCTCGTGCGACGCCGAACCGAGCACCCGCAGCACGGCGGCCCGCACGGAATCCGCGGTCGCGGCGTCGAGCGGGACCAGCTCTCCCGCGCCGGCGTCCGCGATCGTCCGGCTGTTGAGCACGTGCTCGCCGAAATGCGGCACGCACACCTGCGGCACGCCCGCCGTGACGGCCGACGCGACCGCACCGGCGCCACCCTGGGAGACGATCAGGTCGCAGCTGGGCAGCAGCAGGTGCAGCGGCAGGTTCTCGGCCACCCGGACGTTCGCCGGGAGCACGCCGAGCCGCGCGCGGTCCCGGGGCGACACCGCGCAGACGACCTCGGCGTCGACGTCGGCGAAGGCGCCCAGCACCTTGTCCACGCCGAACGCGCGCTCGCCGAGCACGTGCGCGATGGTGCCCCAGGTGACGCAGATCCGCTTGCGGCGCGGGGGTTCGAGCAGCCAGCGCGGGACGGTGCCGGAGCCGTTGAACGGCAGGTGCCGGGCGAAGAGCCGGCGCACGTCGTCGCGGCGCTGAAGGCTCGGCGGGCACGGGTCCAGCGTGGCCGTCCCGAGCACGTCGAGGTCGTCGAGGCCGAGCGCGGCCCGGTGGGCGGCGAGCGCCCGCGGCGCGAACCCGGTGAGGTACGAGCTGTAGTCCACGCCCCAGATCTGGCGCACCGCGGGCACTCCGCACGCGGCCGCGGCGAGCGGCCCGGCGTAGGTGACCGCGTCGAACACCATGAGGTCGGGTTGCCACCGGCGGACGAGCGCGACCAGGTCGTCCTGCATGACCTTCGCGATGAGCGCGTAGACCGCCAGCGGCTGTTCACCCGCCGCGCGGGCGGCCGCCCAGTCCGTCAGCTCGCCCGCCGCGGCCTCGTCGGCCAGCGGCGAGGCCCAGTAGTACTTTTCGATGATGGGCAGCACGTCGAAGTCGGCTCCGACGGCGGCGGCCGGCAGACCTCCGCGCGTCACCCCGTGGACCGCGCCGGGTGGCACCGCGACGAGCACCTCGTGGCCGGCGGCCCGCAGGGACCAGGCGATCGGCGTGAGCCAGAAGTAGTGCGTGGGCCAGGCCCACGAGGTCAGCAGGACGCGCACGTCAGCCTCCCACCGCGGCGAGCAGCCCCGCACCCGCCGCGGCCGGGTCCGGCAGCGCGCGGGACTCCTCGCGCAGGGCGGCCGCGGCCTCGGTGAACGAGGGGTCGGCCAGGAGCTCGGCGAGGACGTCCCGGATCGCTTCGACGGTCGCGTCGGCCGCGCCGACCCGCACCCCGGCACCGGCGCCGGCCAGCTGGGCCGCGTTCGTCTCCTGGTCCGGGATGAGCGGCAGGCACACCTGCGGCAACCCGGCGAGCACGGTGGTGAGGGCACTGCCCGATCCCCCCGGGTGGACCACCAGGTCACAGCCCGGCAGCACCAGGTTGAGCGGTTGCATCACGACCGTCTGCCAGGTCTTCGGGTACTCCGGGCCGAACGCCTCGGCGCCCGAGGTCGCGAACACGACGTCGAGGCCCAGGTCGGCGGCGGCGGCGAAGACGAGCGCGGGGAGCGAGCCGGCCGCGCCGAACTTCCCGCTGGTCGTCCCCCAGGTGACGCAGAGCCGGGGCACCGCTCGGCGGTCTGCGAGCGTGCGTTCGTAGACCGCGGTGCCGTTGTAGGGCCGGTAAGCCATCCGCACCGGGGTGTACTCCACCGGCAGCTGCAGGCCCGGCGGGCACGGGTCGAGCGTCGGGGTGTCCCCGCTGATCACGCACGCGCCGGCGCCGAGGCGTTCGTACAGGCCGGCGAAGGCGGTTTCCTCGAACATCCGCAGCGGGTAGGTGAAGTCGACGCCCCACAGGTGCCGCACGGACGGCACGCCGAGGGCGGCGGCGACGGCGGGGGCGGCGTAGGTCGTCGGGTCGTGCACGATGACGTCCGCGCGCCAGTCGCGGGCGAACCGGAGCAGGTCGCCGGCCATCGCGTCGGCGACCGGGACGAACATGTCGAGCGGGGTCCGCCGCTCCCGGCGCGGTTTCGCACCGTCCATGAAGGACTTCATCCGCGGTGCGAGGTCGACGTCGGCGCCGATCCGGGCCACCGGCAGCCCGGTCCGGGTCGCCACCGGCACCAGCGACGGCGGGCAGGCGAGCACGACCTCGTGCCCGGCGAGCCGCAGTCCCCACGCCGTCGGGGCCATCGGGAACAGGTGCGAGGGCCAGGCCCACGACACGAACAGCAAGCGCATACGGCCTCCTCGGCCGGCGACGGCCGTCGGGCGGATCACGGGGTCACCGGCTGCCGGCCAGCGCGAGCAGTTCGCCGACCGTCTCGTCGAGCGTGGCCTGCGCGGCCACCTCGGACCGCAGCCGCCGGGCGGCGCCGGCGGCCGCCTCGTCGGCGAGGACCGCGTCCACCGCGGCCCGCACCGACTCCGGGTCGTCGTCTTCGACCAGGACACCGGCGCCGGTGGCGGCCAGCCGCTGGGACGGCACGAGATCCGGGAAGTACTCGGGCACCACGACCTGCCGGACGCCGGCCGCGACCCCGGTCATCATGGATCCGGCGCCGCCGCGGGAGATCAGCACCGCGCTGCTCGGCAGCACCAGGTGCAACGGGAGGTTCTCGACCAGGCGGACGCCGTCGGGCAGGTCCGCGCCGAGGGCGTCCGTGCTCGACACCGCGACCACCAGGTCGAGGTCCGGCCGGGCGATCGCCGCCACGAGCGCCCGCATCCGCCGCGCCGCGGCGGACCATTCGCCCGCTCCCTTGAACTGCGGTGAGACGCCCCAGGTGAACACCACCCGGGGGCGGCGCGGCTCGGTCCACAGCCAGCCCGGCACGGCGCCGGCCCCGTTGTAGGGCACGTACCTCGTGCGCAGGACGCGGCCGGGCACTTCGACCTGCAACGACGGCGGGCACGGGTCCACGGTGGCGCTGCCGGCCGAGTCGAAGCCGCCGATCCCCAGTTTCCCGCACAGCTCGGCGAAGGCCACGTTTTCGAAGGCACGGGCTTGGGAGTGGAAGTCGACGCCCCACAGCACGCGCACGTGCGGCAGGCCGAGTTTCGCGGCCACCAGGGGCGCGGCGTAGGTCGTCGGCTCGTAGAGCACGAGGTCCGGCGCCCAGCGGCGGCAGAACGCCTCGAGGTCGTCGGCCATGTCTTCGGCGAGCGCGACCGACAGGCCGAGCCGCTTGCCGGTGCCGCGGCCCGGGGTGGGTTCGGCATCCGGGCCCGGCCGGATCGGGCGCAGGGCGCGGGCCAGCAACGCCGTGTGGTCGCCGCCGCCGCCCACGGACACCGCGGGCAGCCCCGCGCCGGTCACCGCGCCGGCCAGCCGGGGCTGCGTGGCGAACCTGACGTCGTGTCCCGCCGCGCGGAAGGCCCACCCGATCGGGACCAGGGGCCGCACATGGGACGGCCAGGCCCACGAGACCAGCAGCACGCGCACGTCGGTCCACCTCCGCCCAGTAGTGGGGGTCACCGTCGCCAGACCGGCTGGAGTCCGGGTCCAGGATGGGTGGGTTGCGGGCCGGTGGGCGGCGGCGAAGGAGGTTCGAGCCGTTCCCGAGGCGGGGACGAGACCGTGCGGGCATGCGAATTCTGTTCTGCACGTGGGCGTGGCCGACGCACTACCAGCCCATGGTGACCCTCGGCTGGGCCTTCCGGGCCGCGGGCCACGACGTCCGGGTCGCGAGCCAGCCGTCCCTCGTCCCGGTGATCCGGGCGTCCGGGCTGCCCGCGGTGGCCGTCGGGCGGGACGAGGAGATCGAGCCGACGGTGGCCCGGCTGCTGGCGGAGGACCCCCGGGTGCGCGGCTCGGGCAAGGAGTCCCGCACGGTGTCCGCCTACGCCGGGATAGCGGAGAAGATGGCAGGCCCGCTGCTGACGCTGATGCGGTCCTGGCGGCCGGACCTGGTGGTGTTCGAGGAGAGCACCTACGCCGCGGCGCTGGTCGCGGCCGCGCTGGGCGTGCCCGCCGTGCGCCACCTGTGGGGCGTCGACATCCTCTCCTACGTCCGGTCCTTCGAACCCGCGGCGCTCGCGGCGACCGCCGCCTCCCTCGGACTGTCCACAGTGGACGTGGCGGGCGCGGTGACCGTGGACCACTGCCCGCCCACCCTGCAGGTGCCCGGTGACTTCACCCGGCGGCACATGCGCTACGTCCCGTTCAACGGCGCGACGGTGCTGCCGGCGTGGGCGGCCGGGCCGCGGACCCGGCCGCGGATCTGCGTGACCTACGGCACGACCAGTTCCCAGCTGGCGTTCTACGAATGCGTGATCGACCGGCTCGTCCACGCGGTGGCGGGGCTGCCGGTGGAGGTGGTGGCGACGGTGGCCGGCGACGACCTGGCCGCGCTCGGCCGGGTGCCGGACAACGTCCGGATCGTCGAACGGATCCCGCTGCACGCCCTGCTGCCCAGCTGCGACCTGCTGATCTCGCAGGCGGGGCCGAGCACCGCGCTGACCGCGGTGTCCTGTGGTACGCCGCAGCTGATGATCCCGCAGTTGCCCGACCAGCGGCTCATCTCGACCCTGGTGTCGGCCGCGGGCGCGGGCGTCAAACTCGACCTCGCCGAGGCGGACACCGAGACGATCCGGACGGCGGCGGCCGAGATCCTCGGTGATGCGGCGTACCGGGACGCTGCGGCCGGGTTGGCGCGGGAGAGCCGGGAACAGCCCAGTCCGGCTGAGGTTGTTGATGGGCTCGTGGCTCTGGCTCGTTGAGTACGGGCCGCGGGAGGTTCCTTGCTGCGGCGGGTTTTCTGCCGCGGCGGGTTTCTGCCGCGGCCGCCCTCTGCCGCGGCGGATCTTGCCGCGGCCGCCCTGCCGCAGCGGGAATTGCCGCGGTCGCTTTCTGCCGCGGCCGCCCTCTGCCGCAGCCTGCGGGTCCGACCTCCCCCGCCCCTCCGTTTGGATTTTCAGCCGCCGCTCGGGTTTGTCAAGGCGGGAAAGCGTGCCTTGACAAACCCGACCGTCGGCTGAACAGCAGGCAGGGATGAGGGGCGGGGGAGGTCTGGTGACGTTGTGGTCTTCTTGCGCTGCCGGCCGGCTGTTTGCGTGTCCTCCTCCGCGCGAGGATCCCGGCCCGAGCCGGGCCGGGATCCTCGCGGTTGGGTGGCCACCGTGCGTGGTACGGGTGCGCTCAGCCCAGTACGGCTCGGTGGAACGCCCGCAGGCCGAACCAGCCCACGGCGGCCGTGCCGCCCAGGAGCACCGCCAGGACCACCCAAGCCGACAGGTGGGGTACGTCCGGTGTCAATGCCGCCCGTAGCGCCTCGCTCAGGTACACCACCGGGTTGGCCAGTACCGTGATCTGCAGCCAGCGCACCGAACTCAGTGCCGCCCAGGGGTAGTACACGCAGCCGAGCATCATCAGGGGGATCATGATGATGCTGAACAGCACGTTCACCTGCGCGGGTTCCACCACCGAACCGAGCAGCAGGCCGAGGGCGGCCGAGAACACCGAGCCCAGTACCAGCATCAGCACCAGCAGGGGCCAGTCCGAATAGGACAGATCCGGAGCTTGGCCCGGTGCGTGCAGGAACGTCACGATCGGCAGCACCAGCACCGCCGCGAACAGCGATTGCACCGCGCCGCTGACGATTCGCTCCACCCCCACCGCCCACACCGGGACCGGGGTGAGCAACCGGTCCTGGATGGACTTCGGGTAGGACAGCTCCGTGATCAGCGGCACGGTCACGCCCAGCAGTCCGGCGAACAGCATCGAGTTGGCGAGGATCCCGGGTGCCAGTACCGTGCCCGACGTCCCGCCGATGCCGCCGGAGATCGAGGGCAGCACGTAGGAGAACACGAACACCGTCAGCAACGGCTGGACCAGTACCCGGCCGAGCAGCCCGCCGAGCTGCTTGCGGAACACGACGTAGACGTCCCGTGCGAGGAAGGCGAAGAACACCCGGGCCGGGGACACCGCCGGCGTTGCGATCGTGGTCATGCCCGGTACGCCCTTCCGGTCAGGCTGAGGAACGCGCTTTCGAGGCTGGGCCGGGCCGTGGTCACGTCCAGCAGCCGGCGGCCCGCCGCGGCGCCCAGGGCGACCAGCTCCGCGATCAGCCCGTCGGTCTCGGCCGTGGACACCCGGACCGAAGCGCCGTCCCGCACCACCGGCAGTGCGCCGAAGTCCAGTTCGGACACCGGTCCGTCGTAGGTCGCGGTCACCAGCGAGACCCCGCCCGCGGAGGCGATCAGCGCCGACACTTCGTCGCACACCAGCACGCGGCCGCCGTCGATGATCGCCGCCCGGCGGCAGAACCGCTCGGCCTCCTCGATGTTGTGCGTGGTGAGCACGATCGTCTGGCCCGAGGCGTGCAGCTCGCCGAGCACGTCCCAGACGTTGACCCGGCTGTGCGGATCGATGCCCGCGGTCGGTTCGTCGAGGAAGAGGATCTCCGGCCGCTGCACCAGCGCCCGTGCGATCATCATCCGGCGCAGCTGCCCGCCCGAGAGCTGGTAGAACATCGCGCCCCGGCGGTCGCCGAGGCCGAACTGCTCCAGCAGCTCGTCCGCGCGCCGCCGCGCCGCCGCGCGGGTGCCGCCCCAGTACCGGGCCCGGTAACGCAGGTTCTCCTCGACGGTCAGCTCCCGGTCGACGGAGTTGGTCTGGCTCACCAGGCTGATCCGCCGGCGCACCTGGACCGGCTCGCGCGCGGCGTCGAAGCCGGCGATGCGCACGCTGCCGGAGGTGGGCCGCACCAGCGTCGTCAGCATGCCGATCGTGGTCGACTTCCCGGCGCCGTTCGGGCCGAGCAGGCCGAAGAACTCCCCCGCGCGGACGTCGAGGTCGATCCCGGCGACCGCCTCGACCGGGCCCCGTTTCGCCGGGTAGACCTTCCGCAGCCCCGTCGCCGTCACCACCGAGGCCGTCCGCCCGGCCACGACGGGCCGGGCGGGGGTTCGCAGTCCCGCCATCACACGGGCTTGCGCAGCACGAGCGACTGGCTCATCACCGGGTACATCCCGGAGACGAGCACTTCCGGCAGCGACTTCACCACGTGCTCGAAGTCGAACTCCGGCGTGCCGAGCAGTTCCCGCGGGTCGCCGGTCTCCAGCTCCAGCCCGCTCGCCTCGATCAGCGCGCCGACGTCCTGGTTGATGCCCCACATGTTCTTCTCCAGCACGCCGAACGGCCGGAGGTCGAGGAACGCGTCCACCGTCAGGACCAGCTTGCCGCCCGGCTTCAGCAGCCGCGTGCTCGCCCGCACGATGTCGGCGCCTTCGGCGAGGTCCACGTGCTCCAGGACGGACAGGCACAGCACCCGGTCGAACGACTCCGGCTCGAGGTCCGCGTCCTGCAGGCGGGCCGCGACCAGCTCGACGTCGGTCCCGAAGGTGGTGTTGAGCAGCTGGTGCTCGCGCGGCGACAGCGGCAGGTAGCCGGGGTCGGTCCAGACGTTGTAGTCCTCACGGGCCGACGGGTCGACGTTGACCACCGAACAGCCTTCGAGCGCGGCGACGAACTGCAGGCCGCTCAGCCCGCTGCCGACGTCGAGCACCCGCATGCCCGGGGTGAACTCCGCGACGGCGAATGCCCACGGGTACTCGTGCACCCGCGTGCCGCTCGCGTACTGGAAGGCGAACGGGCCGTAGTCCGGGTTCGCCGGGTCGGCCAGCGCCTCCAGCGGCCGCTGCATCGGCCGCTTGCCCTCGGCGAGCAGCCGCGCGGACCGGTGTCCGTAGGGCGCGCCCCACTTCTCGTTCCAGGCCGCGAACTCGGCGGGAAGATCCTTGCGTGCCAGCATGGTTCACCTCTCAGACGGTGGCGTGCTCGCGTGCGGCCAGACGTTCCAGCACCGGCACGATCTCGGTGGGCGCGGGCTGGGCGTTGGCCTCGTCGGCCAGCCGCCGGGCGTCGGCGCGCCATCGCGGGTTCTCGAGCAGGTCGGTGACCAGCCCGCGGACGGTGTCGGGCCCGGCGTCCTCGGGCAGCAGCACCGCGGCCGCCCCGGTCGGCGCCAGCTGGTTCGCGACGAACGCCTGGTCGGGGAACTGCGGCACGATGAGCTGCGGGACGCCGTTGACGACCCCGGTCATCGTCGTGCCGTTGCCGCCCTGGTGGATCATCAGGTCGCAGGTCGGCAGCAGCAGGTGCAGCGGCAGCGCGTCGACCACCCGGATGCCGTCGGGGATCGGGCCGAGGTGTTCGCGGTGCGAAGGCGCGACGGTGACGACGACCTCGGCGTCGACGCCGGCGACCGCCTCCAGCATCTGCCCGGCCAGCACCAGGTTGGGGTTCACCTTCGCCAGGGTGGTGCCCCAGGTGATGCAGACCCGGCGCCGCGACGGCGGCTCCAGCAGCCACTCCGGCACCTCGGCCGGTCCGTTGTAGGCGATGTAGCGCATGAGCTGCTTGGGGTAGTCCGTCGGGAGCTGGATGCTCGGCGGGCACGGGTCGACCGTGAGCGTCCCCTGTGGACTGAACTCGGTGACGCCGAAGCGCTCGGCGAGCGGGCGCAGGAGGACCGGCTCGATGTCCCGGCCGCGGTAGGCGATGTCCGGCGCCATCAGCACCCGCACGTTCGGCACCCCGACCGCGGCGGCGGCGATCGGGCCGGCGTAGGTGGTCGGGCCGTGCACGACCAGGTCCGGCTGCCAGGCGCGGGCGAACTCGACCAGGCCGTCGACCATGGTCTCGGCGATGTCGGCGAACATCTGCAGCGCGCGTTCGCCCTTGGGCTTGCGCAGCTGCTTCCACAGCTCCACCGTCGCCGGTGCGTCCCGGTCGATGTGCATCGTGTCGCGCGTCAGCTGGCTGAAGTCGCAGTCCTCGCCGACTTCGACGGCGGGCTGGCCGGACATGGTGATCGCCTCGGCGAGGGCGGGCGGACCGGCGACCCGGATCTCGTGCCCCGCGTTGCGCAGCGCCCAGGCCAGCGGAACCATCGGGTAGTAGTGCGGGGGCCACGCCCACGCGGAGAACAGCACGCGCATTCGCGTACTTCCTTTCTGAGACGCCGAATGTCCAGACTGTGCCGATCGTTCCCGATCGGACCACAGTCACGGCCGAACGACTTCCGTAGCAACGGTTACGTGCCGCGCGGGGGGCGGCCTGCTTTCGGTCCGATCAGGAACTTCGCAGCCGGGCTTGGGGCACGGCTGGAGGATCGCTCACCTCCCGGCGAGCGACCGCAGGTCCGCGACGAGCTCGGCGGGGGCGGGCCGGCCCTCGTTTTCCAGCCGCGCCCGGCGCGCCGCCGCGGCGAACCCGCTCCGCTGCAGCACGTCGAACACCGCGCCGGCGACCGCCGCCGCGCTGAACTCCGCGGCCGCCAGCGCGCGGCCCGCGCCCGCGGCCTCGAGCCGCCGCGCGATCGCCAGGTGGTCCGGCAGCTGCCCGACGGCGACCTGGGGCAGCCCGGCGGCGAGCCCGGTCAGGACGCTGCCCGCCCCGCCCTGCGACACCAGCACGTCGCAGTGGGCGAGGAGCCGGTCCAGCGGCGGGTCGACGAACACCGACACGGTGGGCGGCAGGTCGCCGAGCAGCGCGCGCTGCCGCGCCGAAACCGCCAGCACGACGTTCACGTCCAGCTCGGCCACCGCGCGGGCGGTCTCCCCCGCGAGGAAGTACTGCGGGCCGAGCAGTTCCATCGTGTGCCCCCAGGTGACGCACACCCGGGGCCGCGCCACCGGGCCGAGCACCACCTCGGCCCGCTCCGGACCCGAGCACGGCAGGTAGCGGACCAGCCGCCGCGGCAGGTCGCCCGGAGCGTGCAGGCACGACGGCGTCGGGTCGATCGTGGTGCCGGCGAGCGGGTCGACCGGGCCGACACCGAGCCGTCCCCCGATCGGTTCCAGCAGGCCGGGGAGGAACCGGGCGGCCCGCGCCACCAGGTCGGGCCCGTAGAGGTGGCGGACCGACGGGATCCCGAGCGCGGCCGCCACCAGCGGCCCGGCGAACGCCGTCGGCTCGGCGACCACGAGGTCGGGCCGCCAGGCCTGGGCGAACCGCACGGCGTCGCCCGCCATCTCGTCGGCCAGCCGCGCGAACAGCTTCAACGCCCGGGGCACCCCGTCGGCCGGCGGCTCCGGCGCGGGCCGGGCCTCGACGGGCAGGACGAACTTCCGGAACTCCGGCAGCACGTCGACGTCCGGACCGGCGGCGACCGCGGTCAGCCCGAGCTCGGTGATCGCCGGGCCGAGCGCGGGCTGCCCGAGCACTCTGACCTCGTGCCCGGCTCCGCGCAGCGCCCACGCGAGCGGGGCGACCGGATGCAGGTGGGTGCGCCAGCCCCACATGACGAACAGCACGCGCATCGCCCTCGGCCGCCGGCCGCCAGTGCTCACACTTCCTCCAGCACGTCACGTCCGCGGCACCCTTGCGCGCGGGCGACCTCATTGATCACGGCCACACCGGACCAAGCCGCCATCGGGCCGCACTGGATTCGCCGTCCAGCCGCCCGCTCGCGAGCCGGGGTCGAGCGGGTCTATAGCCACCATCGCGACACTTCGGCAGCTTTCCGTCACCCGAGCGCAGGGGATACGACATGGCCGATTCAGCGAGATCGCTCCTGCTGGAGCAGGTCCGCGGCTACCACGACGCACAGGCCCCCGGGCCGCAGAAGTTCGTCCCCGGCGAGACGCCGATCCTGTCCTCGGGCGCCGTGCTCGACGCCGACGACCGCGTGGCGCTGGTGGGGGCCGCGCTCGACCTCCGGATCGCCTCCGGCGGGATCGCCGCCAAGTTCGAGTCGTCGTTCGCCCGGACCCTCAAGCGGCGCAAGGCGCTGCTCACCAACTCGGGCTCGTCGGCGAACCTGCTGGCGATCAGCGCGCTGTGCGCGCCCCAGCTCGGCGACGCCCGGCTGCGGCCCGGCGACGAGGTGATCACCGTCGCGGCCGGGTTCCCGACCACGGTGAACCCGATCCTGCAGCACGGCCTCGTCCCGGTGTTCGTCGACATCGAGCTCGGCACCTACAACACGACGGCCGAACGGGTCGAAGCCGCGTTCTCGCCGCGCACCCGCGCGATCATGATCGCGCACACCCTCGGCAACCCCTTCCCGGTCGCGGAGATCGCCGAGCTCGCCGAGCGGCACGGGTGCTACCTGATCGAGGACAACTGCGACGCCGTCGGGTCGACCTACCAGGGCCGGCTGACCGGGACGTTCGGCAAGTTCGCCACCGTGTCCTTCTACCCCGCCCACCACCTGACCATGGGCGAGGGCGGCTGCCTGCTGACTTCGGACCTGAAGCTGGAGCGGCTGGCGAGGTCCCTGCGCGACTGGGGCCGCGACTGCTGGTGCGAGCCCGGCGAGGACGACCGCTGCCTGCGGCGGTTCGATTTCTCGCTGGGCGAGCTGCCGCCGGGCTACGACCACAAGTACGTGTTCTCGCAGCTCGGGTACAACCTCAAGAGCACGGACCTGCAGGCCGCGCTCGGGCTGAGCCAGCTGGCGAAACTGCCCGACTTCATCGAGGCGAGGAAGCAGAACTGGCGGCAGCTGCGCGAAGGCCTCGACGGCTTGCCGGGCCTGCTGCTGCCCGAGCCAACCCCGGGCAGCGACCCGAGCTGGTTCGGGTTCGTGATCACGGTGCGCCCGGACGCGGGCTTCACCGCCGGCGAGGTGATCGCCCACCTGGAGGCCAACGCGATCCGGACCCGGCGGCTGTTCGCCGGCAACCTCACCCGGCACCCGGCCTACCTCGACCGGCCGCGCCGCATCTCCGGCTCGCTGACCAACAGCGACATCGTCACCGAGCGGACGTTCTGGATCGGCGTGTACCCGGGCATCACGCCGGAAATGATCGAGTTCGTCATCGGCACCCTCAAGGAGTTCGTCGCCACCCACTGAACGAGCCTCCCCCGGCGCCTCTCGGAACTCCCCCGGTTCCGAGAGGCGCTTTTCTTTTTCATACTGTGACGACTTAAGATAGAATTGATATTCACGGCAATTCCCGCCGTCGCGAACACCGGGAGTGTATTTGTATTCACTGCTCGTGACACACCCGACTATCCGGATAAAACGGATCTAACGGGAAAGACGGGCGAATACGTGCGAATCCTCGGGAGACCGGGGTCGTCGCTGCTCACCGGGACTTCACCGCCTCCCAGCCGGTCGCCCTGAGGGTCTCCTCACCAACGTTTGGCCGTCTCGGGGAAATCTTGACACCGCCACGAGCGGCGAATACTGTCAGCCGCACGGTGCGAAAGTGCTAAATCTGGGGTGAGGGCAGCCCTTTTGCACCGAACTGGGGATAGCGGTCGACTATTTCGCCGTTCCGTCGGATAGTCGAATCACCATCCTCCGGTTACATGTTCTTATGCCTACCGCTGGGGGAAGTCATGAGATTCAATACCCTGGGCACCTTCGAGGTGACCCACGAGGACCGGCTGCTCACACCGACCGCACCGAAGCAGCGCAGCGTCCTGGCGCTGCTGGTCCTGTGCCACGGCGGCCTGGTGCCGGTCACCTCGCTCATCGAAGAGATCTGGCCGGAGAACCCGCCGGCGAGTGCACTGACCACCTTGCAGACCTACATCTACCAGTTGCGCAAGCTGTTCTGCGCCGCCGGCAACAGCCACGACGGCGTGCTGGTGACGAAACCGCTGGGCTACCTGGCCCGGATCGCGCCGGGAAGCGTCGACGCCGACGAGTTCGAGCAGCTGGCCGGCACCGCCAAGGACGCGCTGGAGGCGGGTGACCCGCTGCGCGCCTCGCAGCTGCTCCACCGGGCGACCGCGCTGTGGCGGGGCGACGCGTTGTGCGACGTCCAGCGTGGACCGCTGCTCGACGCGCACGCCGCGAAGCTCAACGAGGCCTGGTTGCAGGCGCTGGGGATGCGGGTCGAGGCCGACCTGCAGATCGGCAGGCACCGCGAGCTGGTCGGCGAGCTGCGCGGGCTGATCGCGAAATACCCGCTGCACGAGGACCTGTACGCGAAGCTGATGCTCGCGCTGTACCGGTGCGACCGGCGATCGCAGGCGCTGCAGGTCTACCACGAGGTCCGGCGCTGCCTCGACGACGAACTGGGGATCGACCCCTCGCCGACCCTGCAGCGGCTGCACCAGAGCGTCCTCTCGGACTCCCCCTCGCTGCGCCAGGTGGCGCCGGCGGTGCGGGCGGGGACCGTGCCGGCGCCGCGGAACATCGTCCAGGCGCAGCTGCCCGCGGACCTGTCGGACTTCACCGGCCGGACCGCCGAGCTGGCCGAGCTGGACCGCCTCCTCACCCCCGAGGGGTCGGCCGGCCGGACGTTCGCGGTGACCGGGATGACCGGGGTGGGCAAGACGGTGCTCGCGGTGCGGGCCGCGCACGCGGCCCGGTCGCGGTTCCCGGACGGCCAGCTGTTCGCCGAGTTCGGCCCGGACACCGAGCCGGTCGACGTCCTCGGCGGTTTCCTGACCGACCTCGGCGTTCCCGCGGCGGACGTGCCCGCGGGCGAGGCCGAGCGCGCCAAGCTGTTCCGGACCAGGACCGCCGGCGGCTGCGGGCTGATCCTGCTCGACAACGTCTCGTCGGCCGCGCAGATCCGGCCGCTCCTGCCCGGCGGCCGCTGGGTGGTGCTGGCCACCGGACGGCGGCTCACCGGCTCGCTGCCGGGGGTGGTGCCGATGCTGCTGGAGCCGATGTCCACCGACGACGGTGTCGCACTCATGTCCAAAGTGGTCACCTCGCGGAACATCCTGCACGAGCGCGGCACGGTGGCCGCGGTGGTCCACCGCTGCGGCGGTCTCCCGGTGGCGCTGCGCGCGCTGGGCGAGCGCCTGTCGGTCAACCGGCACTGGCCGGTGACCAAGCTGGCGGCCCGCATCTCCGGCGACGACGGGCTGCGCCCGGAGCTGCAGGCCGCGGGGGTCGACCTGCACGGGCCGTTCCGGGAGGACCTCGCCGCGCTCGAGCCACGGGACCGGCAGGTGCTGACCCGGCTGTGCGAGTCCGGACTGGACTGCTTCACGGCGAAGAACGCGGTCGCGGTCGTGGAAGGCAGCGAACGCGAGGCGGAGGACGCCCTCGACCGGCTGGTGGCGGCGAACATGCTGCGGGTCCGGGTCCAGGAAGACGGCCCGGAGTTCCACTACTCCCTGCCGCCCCTGTTCAAGGACTTCTGCAAGGGGACGGAACGGCCGTCGCACCTGCTCCAGGTGGTCGCCACCATCCCCCGCGAAGCGGAGGCCGGGATCGCCGTCCCCGGCTGAACGGGCGACCGGGACCGGCGGAGTGGGTTCGTGGAGGACCACCCCGCCGGATCCGGCGAACCACGGGCCCGCCACCCGGACGGGCGAACACGGTGATCGGAACGGCCGACACGGGGTACTCCCCGGCGTGTCGGCCGTTCCCGTCTGTGTGCGGCCGGTCCGGCCATCCCGGCCGGCACCTGGTGCCGCGCATCCGAGGTTCGTTGACGGCGACCCGGCTCAAGCGCCCCAAGGCGGCCTTGGGTGCGTCTCACGCACCGAAGGCCACCCTGGGTGCGTCTCACGCACCGAAGGCCACATTGGGGCGCTCGGGACCCGCGACGGCGGGCAACCTCTCCCCCGCCGGCACCGCCCGCCTCACCGGACCAGGAACTCCAGCTGCGCCACCACGGCCGCCGGGGCCGGACGCGAACGGTTTTCCGCCGCGATCTCCGCCGCCCGCCGGGCGTAACCCGCGTCCGCGAGCACCCCGGAAGCAGCCGAAGCCACCGCCTCCGGCGTGAGCTCGGCCGCCGGGAGCAGGACGCCGGCACCCGCGGCCGCCACCCGTCCGGCGTGCGTGACCTGGTCGCCCTTGAACGGGACCACCAGCTGCGGCACCCCGCAGGCCGCGGCCGTGAGCGCCGTGCCCGCGCCGCCCTGGTGCACGACCAGCGCGCAGCCGGGCAGGATCGTGTGCAGCGGCACCGATTCCAGGACCCGGACGCCGGTGGGCAGCTCGCCCAGCAGTGGCCGCTGGCCGCGGGCCACCGCGACGAGCACCTCGGCCCCGCAGCGGAGGAGCCCCGCCAGCGCCACCCGGACCGGGTCCAGGTTGCCCGTGGTACCCCCGAACGACGCGCCCCAGGTCAGGCAGACGCGGGGACGGCCCGCCGGGGCGGCCGATCGGGGGATCACGGCCGAGCCGTTGTAGGGGATGGTGCGCAACGGCCAGGCCGACTCCGGGGTCTCCAGCTGCAGGGCCGCCGGGCACGGATCGATCGTCACCGTGCCCGCCGGGTCCGGCTCGCCGAGGCCCCACTCGTCCCACAGCGGGGCCAGCAGGGGCCATTCCCCCGCGCGCTGGGCGTAGGTGTGGTCGACCCCGTAGAGCACGCGCGCCGACGGGATGCCCGCCACCGCGGCCGCGACCGGGCCCGCGTACTCGCGCGGGTCGAACAGGACGGCGTCCGCCCAGTCACGGGCGACCGCCACGAGCGCGCCGGCCCAGCCCTGGGCGGTCAAGCGGAACATCCGCATCGTCCGCTCGGTGCGGTCGCCCGCGCGGGGGTCGAACCCCTGCCAGGCCACCGTCCCGTCGACGTCCTCGCCCAGGGGCAGCACCGGGAGCCCGGTGCCGCGCGCCGCGGCCGCGAACGACGGCGCCGCCGCCACCCGCACCTCGTGCCCGGCGGCCCGCAGCCCCCAGGCGAGCGGCACCATCGGGTAGAGGTGGGAGACGGCGGGATAGCTGGTCACCAGGATTCGCATGGAACACTCCGGGGAAGAAGGACGTGGCCGGTCACGATCTGTCGAGGACCTCGACCGCGCCGGTCGTCCCGTCCACGGTGACCAGCTGGCCGTCGCGCAGGACCTCGGTCGCGTTGCCGGTCGCCACCACGGCCGGGATGCCGTGCTCGCGCGCGAGGATCGACGGGTGCGAGAGCAGCCCGCCGGTGTCGGTGATCAGTGCGCCGATGCCGCCGAACAGCACCGACCACTGCGGGGTGGTCTCCGGGCAGACCAGCACGTCGCCGGGGCGCAGTTTCGCGAACTCGCGCTCGCTGATCACCACCCGCACGACGCCGGTGTACCGGCCCGCCGACGCCGCCGTCCCGCGCAGCAACCGGTCGCCCGCCGCCGCCCGGTGCCCGGCGCCCAGTTCGGACACCGAGTCGATCCACAACATCGGCTCCAGCACCGCGCGATCGGCCGGGGCCAGCTCGGCCAGCACCGCCTCCCGGTCGGGCCCGCTCTGGTACTCGCCGTAGGTCTGCGGGCCGAGGTGGGCCTGCGACCACGCCTGCTGTCCGGCGCGCAGCGACACCAGGTCGTGCTGCGCCGCCCCGGAAGCGAAGGCGGCACGGGCTTCGTCCAGGGTGAGCAGGAAGATGTCGTCGACGTCGCCCAGCTGTCCGCCCGAGACGAGCCGGGCCGCCATTTCGCGCAGCGCGTACCGGACCTGCGCCCAGGCGACGTGCGCCTCGAACCCGGTGTCGTCGCGCAGCGGGAACGCGCGTTGCGCGCGGGCCAGCGCGCGTTCGAACCGGGCGAGCTCCGCTCCGGACAGCCGGGCGCGGGCCGCCACGACGGTCACCTCGCGCTCGGCGACCGCCGCCGCCGCGGCGGCCTCCGGATCGGTGCCCGCGTCGAGCCGGTCCCGGATCAGGCTCAGCACCAGCCGCGGCTGTTCCGCCAGCGACGGCTCGGCGAGGTCCGCGCCGAGACAGCGCTGGCCGTACTCGACGAGGTAGGCGTCGAACGCTTCGGCGAATTCGCCGGCCGGCTCCCGGAGCACGCCCGGGTCGCGCTCGGCGAGGCGGGCCAGCTGGGTCAGCTCTCGCGCGGGCTCGGCCGCTCGGCCGGGGAGCCCGGTCAGCATCGGGAGGATCTCCGCGGCGCCCCAGCCGAGCAGGTCCCGGCAGACGACACCGAGCTCGCCCCAGACCATGCTGGACACGCCGCCGACGAGGAAGTGCAGCCGCTGGGCCTCGTAGGCCAGCTCGACCCGCCGGTCCAGTTCCGCGAGCAGCTCCGGCCCCGCCAGCTCGCCGAGGACCACCGACCGGACTTCGGTCAAGGCGGCGCGCAGTCCCGGGAGCCACTCCGCGTACCACCGGTCGACGATCTCGCCGTGCTTGTCGGCCCGGCCGGCCTCGACCACCTCCCGCGCCCGCTCGCGCACCGCGTCCACCGAGGCCAGCGGCACGATCCGCACGTAGGACCAGCCGCCGAGGTTGCGCACCTCGACCCGCTCGCCGAACGCGTAGGTGAACAGGTTCGAGCTGGTCCGGTTGACCGCCCGGATCAAGGTGGAGGTGTTCATGGGCGACAGCGGCTTGAGCGTGTACCCGCCGCGGAGCCAGAACCCCGGCGGCACCTCGAACTCGACCGCGACCGGCTCCGGCCCCGCGGCGGGCAGCGCCGTGATCGGGCGCGCCTGCAGCAGGACGACGTCGTCACCGGCCCACGCCCATTCGATGTCCTGCGGCGAGCCGGCGTCGGCCTCGACCCGCCGCGCCAGGTCCGCGACGCGGCCGGCCTGCTCCGCGGTCAGGATCCCGTGCGGTCCCCGGACCAGGGCGGGCGTGTCCGTGACGGCCCATTCGTCCGGCACGACCCGGCCGGAGACCAGCTGGTCGCCGAGCCCCGGCACGGCGTCGACGCGGACCGTGCCCCGCGCGCCGGTGACCGGGTCGGCGCTGAACGCCACTCCGGCGGCGACGGCCAGGACCAGGGGCTGGACCAGCACGGCCAGCCCCGGCCGGTCCGCGCGGCCGCGGTACTCGCGCAGCCGGGCCGAGTCGGCCGACTCCCAGCAGGTGCGCACGGCCGCGACGAGCTCGTCGAACCCGGACACCCCGAGCACCGTTTCGTACTGCCCGGCGTGGGACTGCTCGTCCCCGTCCTCGGCGACGCCCGAGGACCGCACCGCCAGCGGCACTTCGCCGAAGTGGCCGGCCACGGACCGCAGCGCGGCCAGCACACCGGCCGAGAACTCCCCCGCCTCGAACGCGGCGACGGTGAGCACCAGCCCCGGCGGCACCGGGAACCCGGCCTGCCGCAGGCCCGCCAGCCGGGCGGCCTTGCGCCCGGCCTCGGCCACCTCGAGGCCGGGCTCGTCCAGCGACCGGACGAGCGCGGACTGGGTGAGCGTCACGCGGGACCTCCCGGGGTCTCGATGAGGATCGCGGCATCCGGGTCGGCGGCGGAGTCCGCGTCGGCGGTGTCCGCGTCGGCGGAGTCCGCGTCGGCGATGTCAGCGTCGTCCATGTCAGTGCGGACCGCGGCCGCCCGGCGGCCGAGGCCGGTCGCCTCGTCCGCGATGTCGATGAGGATCGCGGCGTCCGCGTCGCCCGCTCCGGCCGCGACCACGGCCTCGTACGCCACCGCGGCCGCGGTCAGCACCGGTGTGCCGACGCCCGCTTCGGCCGCCGCGGCGGTGCCCAGCCTCAGGTCCTTGGCCATCAGCGCGGACCGGAACGCGGCCGGCTCGTACCGGCGGGACCGCATCAGCTCCGCCCGGAACGACAGGACCTTCGAGCTGAAGCCGCTGGCTCCGATCGCCGCCAGCAGCCGGTCGCGGTCGAGCCCGGCCGCCACGCCGTAGTTGACGGCCTCGGCCAGCGCCGCGACCTGGCCGCCCAGCAGGAGGTTGAACACCAGCTTCGTGGTGGCCGCGTTGCCGGCCGGGCCGAGGTAGGACACGTCGCGGCCGATCGCCGCCAGCACGTCGTCCACCGATTCGACGCCCGGGCGGGCTCCGGCGGCGAGCACCCGCAGCTCCCCGGCCGCGGCCTGCGCCGGGTTGCCCAGCACGCACGCCTCGATCCGGGTCACCCCGGCGGCCGCGAGCCGGGCGGTCAGCGCCCGGGAGTACCCGGCCGACACGGTCGAGGTGTCCACGACGACCAGCCCGGGCCGGATCGCGGGCCCGGCCGCGGCCAGCACCGCGTCCACCGCCGGCTCGTCGGCGAGGCTCAGCAGCACGCGGTCGGCGCCGGCCACCGCGGCCTCGGCCGAAGCGGCGAGCTCGGCGCCGCGGTCGAGCAGCGGGGCCGCCTTGGCGGCGGTGCGGTTGTGCACCAGCACCCGGTAACCGTGGTCGAGCAGGCTCGCCGCCATGCCCGAGCCCATCACGCCGAGGCCGAGCACGGCGATCGTCTTGGTGTCCATCGGCCTCAGCCCGCGGCGAACGCGGCCGGCGGCACCGAGATCTGCGAGATGCACCGCATCACGCTCTTGGCGAAGTGCTGCCGGAAGCCTTCGGGCGTCTCGGTGTTGCGCTCCGAAGCGAGGTACGGCTTGAGCTGCTCCTCGACCTGGTGCACCCCCTCCTGGCGGGCCATGTGCCTGCCGATCTGGGAGAAGTCGCCTTCGTAGTGGATGAACCGGACCAGCTGCGCGTCGCGGATGAACACCGCGGTGCCGAGGAGCCGGCCGACCTCGGTGCCGCTCTCGTCGCGCATGATCGGCGAATCGGCCCGCTTGAAGTTCGCGAAGATCTCGGCGATCTCGTCTTCGAAGCCGGGCTTGATGTCGTAGGTGATGGCCGCGTAGGGCATGGCAAAAGCCTCCTGGTTCACATTCCGCCGTCGACGGCCAGCAGCGCGCCGGTGACGTAGGCCGACAGGTCACTGGCGAGGAACAGCACCGCGCCGGCGACCTCTTCCGGGGTGCCGAGCCGGCCCAGCGCGGTCATCCGCTTGACCCGCTCGGCGACCGGCGGCGGCAGCTCGTCGCCGGTGTCGATCACGCCCGGCGCGATCGTGTTGACCCTGATCCCGCCGAACTCCTTGCACAGCGACCGGGTCAGGCCGACCACGCCCGCCTTCGCCGCGGTGTAGTGGGCCGTGCCCGCCATCCCGCGGAACGCCACCGAGGCACCCACGTTGACCACGCTCGCGCCCTCGGCCAGCAGGGGCACGCACGCCTGGGTGACCAGGAACATCGACGTCAGGTCGGTGTCGATCAGCCGGGTCCACTCGGCGAGGTCCAGTTCGGCCAGCGGGGTGTGCCCGTGCACGCCCGCGTTGTTCACCAGCACGTCCAGCCCGCCCAGCTGCTCCCGGCAGGTTTCCGCGACGCGCGCCACCTCCGCCGCGGAGGTCACGTCGGCGCGCACGACGCTGCCGCCGAGCTCGGCGAGCTCCCGCCGCAGCGACTCCGCGGCGGCGGTGTCCTCCCGGTGCACGGCGACCACGGTCGCGCCGGCCGACGCCAGCCCGAGCGTCACGGCCCGGCCGATCCCGCGGGTGCCGCCCGTGACGAGCGCCCGCTTGCCCTTCAACCCCAGTTCCACGATTTGCCTCCTATCCGGTCGCGACCACGGCGATCGCGTTGACCAGCAGCGCGGCGATCGCGAGACCGGTCCGCAGCAGGTTCCAGTTGCGCCACCGCGGGCGCGGATCGTCCCAAGTGGACGGGACGGTTTCGAGCGTCTTGACCGACCGGTTGATCGGCACGTTGGCCAGGTGCGACACCGCGGACACGCCGAGCAGCAGCACCACCGCGAGTCCGAAGAGGACCGGCGCGCCGGTGATCGCCAGCACGGCGTCGGCCACCGCGGTCCCCAGCACGGTCAGCGGCATCACCGGGTCGTAGTTCTTCCCGATCAGCCGGTGGGCGGCCACGTACTGCTCGGGCTCCATCCCCCGGAACGCGGGCACCACGCTGAGCGCCACGCAGAACAGCACGCCGGCCGCGATCCCGCTGCCCGCGAGCACGAGCACCTCGAGCACGGCAACCACAATGGCCTCCACAATGGCATCCACAACGGGCTCCTAGTAGCTGGCCACGACCTGGTAGAGACCGAACGCGCTGCCCCGCGAGGCGTCCTGGTAGGGCCGCAGCGGCGAGGTCGTGCCGCGGTGGTCCGGTCCGGTCTCCCACTCCCGGAAGGCGTCCAGGTCGGCCCACTCGCTCATCACGACGAACGAGCGGGCCTCGCCCAGCGACTGCATCAGCTCGTTGCCGAGCAGGCCCGGCGTGCCGGACAGTTCGGCGCTGATGCGGTGGTAGGCCTCGGTGACGCCGCCGGCGTCACCCTCCGGCGCCGAGGCGTAGATCAGCACCCGGACCCGGCTCACGCCCGGGCCCCGGCGCCGGCCCCGGTCAGGTTGTGCACCACCCGCATCGTCTGCATGGAGCCCTTGCTGCGGTACGGGTGCAGCTTGCCGCGGTGCACCACGTGCTCCTCGCTGCGCTCGTACTCGCGGAAGAGCTCCTCGTTGACCCAGTCGCTGACGATGTAGTAGACGCCCTCCTCCTCGTCGCCGCGGGAGAGCCACTGGCCGAGGTTGGCGCGCTGGCCGGTGATCGTGCCGGCGCTCTCGTACCAGACCTTCTCGAACTCCTCGCCCTTGCCGGGCAGGACCTCCATCCGCAGCATGACGCGGAAGACCTCGTTGTCGGCCATCGTGTTCCCTTTCAGATTCCGCCGTCGACGTGGACGGTTTCGCCGGTGATGTAGGACGACAGGTCGCTGGCCAGGAACAGCACCGCGTTGGCGATCTCCGCCGGGCTGCCCAGCCTGCCGATCGCCGTGAGCTGGTGGTAACGCTGCTTGACTTCGTCCGGCAGCGGGCGTTCCGGCGTCTCGATCACGCCGGGTGCCACCACGTTGACCCGGATCCGGCGCCCGCCCAGCTCCTTGGCCAGCGACCGCGCGAGCCCGATCAGCGCCGACTTCGACGCCGTGTAGTGCGCCCGCAGCGGGATCCCGACGGTCGCCACCCGGGAGCCGATCAGCACGATGGACGCGCCGTCGGACAGCAGCGGCAGCGCCTTCGAGATCAGCAGGTAGGCCGCGGTCAGGTTGGTGTCGAGGACGCGCTTCCACTCCTCGAGCGGCAGCTCGCCGAACGGGATGTGGCTGATCGCCCCGGCGTTGCTGACCAGGACGTCCAGCCCGCCCAGCCGCGTCCGGCACTCCTCCAGGAGCGTGTCGACCTGCTCGGGCCGGGTGACGTCGGCGAGCACGACGTGGTGTTCCCCGCCGATCTCCTTGAGTTCGCGGGACATCCTGGCGGCGGCTTCGGCGTCCGACCGACCGCAGGTGACGAGGCCGGCGCCCGCCCCGGCGAACGCGTGGGACAGGCCGCGGCCGATCCCCCCGGTTCCGCCGGTGACCAGCACCCGTTTGCCGTCGAGCCTGATGCTCATCTCTCTCCTTCGAAGTGTCAGTACAGGACGGCGATGCCGTCGACGAGCAGCGCGGCCGCCATCAGGACCGTGCGGGCGGTGTTCCACGCCTTCCAGCGCGCCCGCGGGTCCCGGCTGGGCCAGTCGGGGGGTTCGTCCGCCGGGTCGAGCTTCAGCACGAACCGGTTGATCGGCACGGCCTTGGCGACCGACACCGCGATCACCGACGCGACGAGCACGGCGGCGACCACGAACCAGGCGCCCGACGGCGCGGTGATCGCGGCGACCACGTTGGCCAGCAGCGCGACCGCGTTGATGATCGGCATCGCCGGGTCGTACCGCGGCTGCAGGTACTGCACCATCTCGACGTAACGCCGGTAGGACAGCACCTGCATCATCGGCGCGAGCCCGACGGTGGTGCAGAACATGTCGCCCGCGGCGATCCCGCCGCAGACCAGCGCCAGCAGCGCGGCGATCTGGTAGCCCATGAGCTCAGGCCGGCACTTCGGCTGCGCGCGCCGCCTGCTCGAGGAGCTGCTTGATCCTCGCCTGCTGGCGGACGCTGTTCCCGTTGATCCGGGCGGCCATCGCGTGGTCGTCGAGCGGGGCGCCGGGCTTCATCTCGAAGTCCTGCACCCAGCGCAGCCGCACCCCGCCGGCGACCTCGGTGTACTCCCAGAACAGCGTCATGTACTTGAACGGGCCGGTCTCGACGCGGTGCGACAGCGTGGTGCGGGCCGCCTCGTCGAGGCGCCGTTCGGACACCCACGCCCACACCTTGCCGTTCTCGTCCGGGTGCAGGGCGAGCCGGAAGGTGATCCGGTCGTCCCGGCGGTCGAGCACCGTGGCCTCGCCGTACTCGTCGAACAGCTCGGTCCACGACTCGACGTCGTTGGTCCGCTGCCAGACCAGCTCCATCGGCGCCTCGATGAACACGCTGTTGTCCGTGTGCGCGGCCATGTCAGGCGATCCCGACGGGGTTGTTGATGTAGCCCAGCAGCTGCCGCAGCGTCATCGACTCGGCGGTGACCTCCTCCGGGATACCGCGCCCGGACCGCTGCTGCAGCCGGGCCGCGATCTCGAGCACCGCCAGCGAGTCGTAGCCGAGGTCGGCCATCTCGACGTCCAGGATGTCGCCGTCCAGGTCGACGGACTCGTCGGTCCCGCACGTGCGCAGGACCTGTTTCAGATCTTCGAGCGTGAGCACGTTCTCCTCCTTCGTGGTCAGGGATCAGCGGGTGAGCACGAGCGCCGAGTTGAACCCGCCGAAGCCCCGGGCCAGCACCAGCGCGGTCCGCACCCGGGCGGGCCGGGGCTCGGAAACCAGGTCGAGCTCGTAGGCGGGGTCGGTGACGCCGACGGTCGGCGGCAGGACGCCGTCCCGCATGGCCAGCAGCGCGCAGGCGACGTCCAGGGGCGCGCCGCCCGCGGCCAGCCGCCCGGTCATCGTCTTCGGCACCGTGACCGGCACCCCGCGGCCGCCGAACACCCCGGCCAGTGCCGCGGCTTCCTCGGCGTCGCGCTCCCGCGTCCCCGCGCCGTCGGCGAACACGACGTCCACATCGGACGGCCGCAGGCCCGCGTCCGCCAGCGCGCCGGTGATCGCCCGCAGCAGCCCGCCGGGGCGGCCGGAGCCCGGCCGGGGATCGAACGTCGCCGCGTACCCCGCGACCCGTCCGTACACTTCGGACACTCCGCGAGCGCGGGCGGCGCTCTCGTCCTCCAGCACCAGGATCGCGCCGCCTTCGCCCGGCACGTGGCCGGAGGCGCGCACGTCGAACGGCCGGTACTCGTCGCGGGTGAGCTGCCCGCCGGCGCTCTGGCACACCAGCGCGTACGGCGACAGCGCCGCCTCGGTGCCGCCGGTGACCACGGCCTTGGTGCCGGTGCGCAGCATCCGACGGCTCTGGGCGACCGCGTCCAGGCCGCCCGCCTGCTCGGCGACGACGACCCCGTTGGGGCCGCGCATCCCGTGCCGGATGGACAGCTGGCCGGTGGTCGCCGCGTAGAACCACGCGATCGACTGGTACACCGACACGTATTCCGGGCCGGCGCTCCACAGCCGCTCGATCTCCCGCTGGCCGAACTCGTTGCCGCCGGAGGAACTGGCGGTGATCACGGCGAGGTCGTAGTCGTCGAAGTCCCGCTCGCCCGCGGCGCCGATGCCCGCGTTCCGCAGTGCCTCCTCGGTCGCGGTCATGGCGAGCCGGGTCCAGCGGTCGGTCTGCACGGTGATCCGGTTCGGCAGGGAGTCCGCCTCGTCGGGCACCGCGCCGACGTGCGAGACCGGGTAGCCCGTGGCGTCGAACCGGGTCACCGGCGCCAGCCCGCTCCGCCCGGCCAGCACGTTCGCCCAGAAGTCCTCGACGCCGACGCCGTTGGGCGCGACCACCCCGATCCCGGTGATCACCGGGGCCGCCGCCGCGATCTCCGTTTCCGCTGTCATCACCGTTGTCACACCGGCTCCCGGGTCAGGACGACGGCCGTCTGGAACCCGCCGAAGCCGCTGCCGACGGTGAGCACGGTGTCCAGCCCGGTCTCCCGGGCGACGTTCGGCACGTAGTCGAGATCGCACTCCGGGTCGGGCTCGTGCAGGTTCGCCGTCGGCGGCACGACCTGGTGCTCCAGCGCCAGCGCGCAGGCCGCGACCTCCAGCGAGCCGATCGCGCCGAGCGAGTGCCCGATCATCGACTTGATCGAGCTGACCGGCACGCGGTAGGCGTGCGCGCCGAGGCTGCGCTTGACCGCGGCGGTCTCGTGCCGGTCGTTCTGCTTGGTGCCCGAACCGTGGGCGTTGACGTAGCCGACGCGCTCGCCGGGCAGGCCGGCGCGGCGAAGCGCGACGTCGATGGCCTCGGCCAGCTCGCGGCCGTCGGGCTTCAGCCCCGTCATGTGGTAGGCGTTCGCCCTGGTGGCGAAGCCGGAGACCGCGCAGTAGACGTGCGCGCCGCGCCGCCGGGCGCTCTCGGCTTCCTCGACGACGAAGACGGCGGCGCCTTCGCCGAGCACGAAACCGTTGCGCGTGCGGTCGAACGGACGGGACGCACGCGCGGCGTCGTCGTTGTCGGGGGACGTGGCCTTGATCGCGTCGAAGCAGGCGACGGTGATCGGCGAGATCGGCGCGTCCGTGGCGCCGGCGAGCATGACGTCGGCCTCGCCGGACTCGATGAGCCCGGCGGCGTGGCCGATCGCGTCGAGCCCGGAGGTGCAGCCGGTGGAGATCGTGGCGACCGGGCCCTGTGCGCCGCAGCGCCAGGCGACTTCGGCCGCGAAACTGCTCGGGACGAGGTACTCGTACAGCTGCGGGGCGGCCTTGGTGGGGTCGACCACCCAGTCGCGGCCCCCCGCGGAGACGGTGAGGTACTCGTTCTCCAGCCCGATGGTGGCGCCGACGGCGCTGCCGATCGTGACGCCGAGCCGGTACGGGTCGAGCGCACCCGGGTCCAGGCCGCTGTCGACCACGGCTTCGTCCGCGCAGACGAGCGCGAACTGCGCCGCGCGGTCGAGGCGCCCGGCCTCCTCGGCGGTCAGGCCGTTGAGCTCGCCCTCGAAGTCGCACTCGGCCGCGATGCGCGAGCGGAACCCGGACGCGTCGAAGGCCGAGATCGGCCGGGTCGCGGTGCGCCCTTCGGTGAGCAACGCCCAGAAGGCCTTGGTGCCGATCCCGCCCGGGGCGACGACGCCGATGCCGGTGATGACCGCGGTCCTCGTCACGGTGCCCCCACGGCCGGCTGGGCCTCGGCCGGCGCCGGCAGCTCCTCGGTGTCGACGTGGCCGAGCTCCGGGCGCGGGGCCAGCGGGCACAGGTGGAACACCGCCTCGGCGGGCTCGCCCGTGTGGTTCTCCACCCGGTGGCGGGCGTTCTTCGGCACGACCAGGCCTTCACCCTGACGCAGGACGTGGGCCGTGCCGTCGACGCGGGCGGTCAGCTCGCCGCGCGTGACGTAGAGGAACTCCTCGGAGTAGGGGTGGTAGTGCTCCGAGACGAACTCGCCCGGACGCAGGGTCAGCACCCCGAGGAAGCCGGTGGTGGCCCCGGCGGTCTTGGGCCCGAGGACGACCCGCAGCTCGCCGCCGCGGCGGCGGTTGGGCTCGGCGTCGGCGTAGGAAGCCACCTTCAGCTGCCCCATCAGGCGGCCCGCCAGCTGTAGAAGCGGTGCGCCATCGCGTCGGCCGGACCGCGCCAGGTCTGCGGGTCGTACGGGGTGATGAACGCGTCGAGCTTGGTGTTGATGTCGGTCCACAAGGGACTCTTGCGCGCCTCGGCGAGCCCTTCGGCCAGCGGCCGTTCGGCCTCGATGAGGTGGAAGTACAGGCCCCGGTAGGAGAACAGCGACCGCGCCGTCACACCCACCGTCGCCGGGAGCTCCCCGGCGTCGGACTCGCCGAATATCCCGGCCACCGATTCCGCCGAATCCGGATCCATGCGTGCCACGATGAGAGTGCGTTCCACCCGTGCCGCCCTTCCTGAAGCGAGTCCCGATGTTTTTCGCGGGCAGGGACGATGCTCGTCGGCCGCATTCGAGAACGGTTCGAACTCCGGTCGCACTTTTGCCGGGGCCGCGTTTTCGCGCGGGCGGCGCGCGGAATTCGCCGCTCAGCCCGCCCGGACCGGTTCGTCCTTCATCGTGGCGAGCACGCGGCGCAGCCAGTCCAGCTCGGCGTGCCCCACGGCGCACAGGTAGTCCAGCTCCATGACGCGCTTGAACTCCAGGTGCGGGCCCGCGGCCGCCAGCTGGGCGGCGTACTCGGCGAGCAGGCCTTCGAGCCGGATGCGGCGCTGCCGCAGCGCCGACACCTGCAGGTCGGCGTCCAGGTTCCCGAGCAGCGACAACGCCGCGCCGAAGGCCGGGATCTCCTCCGGCGTGGTGACCAGGCGGGACAGCTGCGTCGCCATCTCCTCACCGCCGTCGGGGGTGATGCGGTACACCGTCCGCTCCGGGCGGCGCCCCTCCCGGGTGGTCTCGACCGGCTCGATCAGCCCGTCGGCCTGCAGCCGCTCGATGGCCCGGTAGATGCTGCGCGGCAGCCCGGGGACGATGTTGTCCTTGTGCCGCTGGCGGATCAGCCGCAGCATCTCGTACGGGTGCCGGTCGCCCTCGTTGAGAAAGCACAGCACGGTCAATGCGGCGAAATCCCGGGATCGGTTCACGGCACTTCCTTTCCGAAGTATTTCGTTCCGCACTATTTCCCCGGCCGGATCTTTCGGAGCACGGGAAGGCGGACAACGGGAGGAGCGCCGATTCCGCGGGGAATCGGCGCTCCTCGGGCGGGGATTCAGCGGGCCGCGACGGCCACCGCGGGCGCGGCGGGTGCTCCGGTGGCGGGTACGGCGAGCCGGGCGGTCAGCGACCGCCGGGCGAGCACGAGCGCGAGCCCGGAGCCGAGGCCGGCGCCCGCCAGCACGAGGTAGTAGACGGGGCGCGGGAGCACCGCGGACAGGTGCACGAGCTGGCTGCCGATGCCGGCGCCGAAGGCCGAGCACATCCAGTACAGCCCCATCGTGCGCCCGGCGAAGGTCGACGGCGCGACGTCCACCGAAGCGCTGAGGCCGACCGGCGCGAGCACCACCTCGCCGAGGGCGAGCAGCAGGTAGACCGCGATCAGCCACCAGGGTGACACCAGGCCGCCCGCGGCGAGCCCCGACGCGGCGCTCATCAGCAGCATCGACCCCGCGGCGGCGGCCAGCCCGAGAGCGATCTTCACGGGCAGCGAGATGCGCTCGCCCGCGCGGGTCCACAGCACCGCGAGCACCGGCGCGAGCACGAGCATGAACAACGGAGTCGCGGAGGCGAACCAGCCGGCCGGGATCGTGAACCCGCCGAGCCGCCGGTCGGTCGCGTGCTCGGCGAACAGGCTGAGCAGGGAGTTGCCCTGGATGACGAACATCCAGAACAACGCGGTCGCCGCGAGCACCCAGCCGAACGCGGTCACCCGGCTCCGCTGCGGCACGCTCAGCGCGGGACTGCGGCGCAGGACCAGGAAGTAGGCCACCGGCGCGACCAGCGAAAGCAGGCCCATGGCGATCACGACGTGCATCAGGGTGAACGTGCCCGCCAGCACGTCGGCGACCGCCAGCGCGGCGACGACGCCGGCGGAGATCCCCGCGATCAGCGCGGCCTTGCGGCGCTCGGCCGCCGAGGCCGGGTGCCCCGGTTCCCGCCCCAGGTCGCCGAAGGACCGGCTGCCCAGCACGAACTGCGCGACCCCGAAGGCCATGCCGACGCCGGCGGCGGCGAACCCGAGGTGCCAGTCGACGGTCTCCCCCAGGAACCCGGTCACCAGCGGCGCGACCAGTGCGGACAGCTGGATGCTGACGTAGAACAGCGAGAGGGTCGACTCGCGCTGCGCGCTCTGGCCGGGTCCGTGGAACCGGCCGAGCAGCGCGAGCATGTTCGGCTTGAGCAGCCCGGTGCCCGCGGCGATCAGCCCGAGCCCGACCCACGTCGCGGCGGCGGCCGGGACGAGCATGGTGAAGTGCCCGAGCGCGATGCCCGAGCCCCCGATCACCACGGCCCGGCGCTCGCCGAGCACCCGGTCGCCGAGCCAGCCGCCGGGCATGGCGGCCATGAAGACGAGACCGACGTACGCGCCGAAGAGCGCGGCTGCGGTTCCCATCGGCAAGCCGAGCCCGCCGCGGGCGGGTGGGGCCGCGGCGTAGAGCGCGAGGATCGCGATCATGCCGAAGAAGCTGAAGCGTTCCCACATATCCGTGAGGAACAACGTGACGAACCAGCGCGGGCGACCTAGGACCATGCGGCGAGCATGCGGCGGCCGCTTCGAGCACGACTGGAGAAGGACTCGCGGCCTCGCGCGCGCGGCCGGCCACGCGCGCGAGGCCGTCCGGCCGAACCGGACCGCACGCGGACCCGAGTCTTTTTCGAGCGCCCGGTGGTGTTGTTCGGCCCGACGCCCCGAAAGGAGACCGATGTGAGCGGTCCGTCCACTTTGAACGACATCAACCGGCTGGGTATCGCGTTCGCCGAAGCGAAGGTCGTGCTGGCCGCCGTCGAGCTCGGCCTCTTCACCAGGCTGGGGGCCGGGCCCGCGACCCAGGAGGAGCTGTGCGCCGCGCTCGGGCTGCACCCCCGCGCGGCCCGGGACTTCCTGACCGCGTTGACCTGCACCGGGCTCGTGCACCACGAGGACGGCAAGTACGCGGCGAGCCCGGCCGCCGACACCTACCTCGACAAGACCAAGCCGACCTACGGCGGCGCGTTCCTGGAGCGCGCGAACCGGATGATGTACCCGGCGTGGGAGAACCTCTCGGGGCTGCTGCGCACCGGCGAACCGCAGCTGGCCGGCCGCGAAGACCAGGCCGCCGCCTTCGAGAAGATGATGGGCAACCCCGACCACCTGCGGAACTTCCTGCGGATGATGGACGCCGTTTCCGGGCCGCTGGCGCCGGAACTGGCGACGAAGTTCGACTGGAGCGCCCACCGCACGGTGCTCGACGTCGGCGGCGCGCGCGGCAACCTGCTCGCGCAGGTGCTCAAGGCCCACCCGCACCTGACCGGGACGGTGTTCGACCTGCCCCCGATCGAGCCCATGTTCGACGAGCACATCGCCGGCTTCGGGCTGACCGACCGGGCGCGGTTCGCCGGCGGCGACGCGTTCACCACCGAACTGCCCGCGGCCGACGTCGTCGTCACCGGGCACGTCCTGCACGACTGGGGCCCGGCCGAGCGGACCGAACTGGTGCGGCGGATGGCGCGGGCGGTCAACCCGGGCGGTGCGCTGCTGATCTACGACATGCTGCTGGAACCGGCCCCCGCCGACCCGTGGAACACGCTGATCAGCCTCAACATGCAGCTGCTCTCGCCCGGCGGGTCCGAGTACACCCTCGCCGAGTGCCAGGAGTACCTCGCCGCGGCCGGGCTGTCCGATGTGGACACCGTGCGCCTCGGCGACCACGACACCCTCGTCATCGCCCGGAAGCCCGCATGAGCTCCGCACGGGTGCCCGTCCTCGTCGTCGGCGGCGGCCCGGTCGGCCTGTCCACCGCGCTGTTCCTGACCCGGCACGGCATCGCGCCGACACTGGTGGAGCGCCGCGACTCCACGTCGTGGCTGCCGCGCGCACCGGGCATCCAGGCCCGGACGCTGGAGATCTTCGCCGCGGCGGGCATCGAAAAGGAGATCCGCGCGCTCGAGATGGGGGACTCCCACCCGTACTTCGAGGGCGGCATCCTCCGCACCCCGACCCTGGCCGAGATCGGCACCGCCGAGATCGTCGAGTCGCCGTCCCTGGACGGCGCGGAGATCAGCCCGCAGCGGGTGATGGGCTGCGGCCAGGACCGCTACGAGCGCGTGCTGGCCGAGGCCGCCCGTGCGGGCGGCGCGACGCTGGAGTTCGGCACCAAGCTCGTCTCCTTCACCGCCGGGGAGGACGGGGTGACCGCCGAGCTGGAGTCCGTCGCCGACGGCACGCGGCGGACGATCGAGGCCGACTACCTCGTCGCCGCCGACGGCGCGAGCAGCTTCGTCCGGCGCACGCTCGGGATCCCCCAGGAGGGCCGGGGCACGGTCTTCCACGCCCTGAGCATCTACTTCCGGGCCCCGCGCCTGGAAAGCGTCATGCACGACCGCAAGTTCATCCTGGCCTACGCCACCAAGGGCCCGACGGTGATGACGTTGTCCCGGCTGCACGGGTGCGACCCGTGGGCCGGCGCCGCGCTGTACGACCCGGCCGAGGAGTCGGCGGCCGACTTCACCGAGGAGCGGTGCGTGCAGGTCGTGCGGGACGCCGCCGGGGTGCCCGACCTCGAAGTCGAGATCGTCGGCACCGTGCCGTGGGAGGGCGCCCAGCGGGTGGCCACCACGTTCCGGTCCGGGCGGGTGCTGCTCGCCGGGGACGCCGCGCACGTCCACCCGCCCGCGGGCGGGTTCGGCGCCAACACCGGCATCCACGACGCGCACAACCTGGCGTGGAAGCTCGCGGCCGTCCTGCGCGGCTGGGGCGGGGAACGGCTGCTCGACAGCTACGACGCCGAACGCCGTCCACTGGGGACGGCCATGGCCGACCAGGCGTTGCTGCGCAACCGGATCCGGCACGGCCACGCCTCGGAAGCGGACCGGGCCCGGATGGTCGACGACATCATCGTCACCCTCGGCTACCGGTACGCGTCGTCGGCGATCGCGGTCGAGGACGACGACGCCCCGGTGCTCACGCCGCGCCTGGAGCTGACCGGCCAGCCCGGCACCCGGGCCCCGCACGTGTGGCTCCGCCGCGACGGCAAGCGCGTTTCGACGGTCGAGCTGTTCTTCGGCTCGTACGTGCTGCTCGCCGGCCCCGACGGCGAGAAGTGGCACGACGCGGCCACGGTGGTCGCCACGGAGACCTCGGTGCCGTTGCGCTCGTTCCGGATCGGCCGTGAGCTGGTGGAGGACGAGGGCGCGGACTGGGCGAAGGCCTACGGGGTCGCGCCGGACGGTGCGGTGCTGGTGCGCCCGGACGGGTTCGTCGCGTGGCGCACGACGGAGGCCGGGCAGGACCCGAAGGCCACCCTGCACGCGCTGCTGGAATCCCTGGTCTGACCGTTCCGCGGGGGGGTACCGGCGCCGTCGCGGCAGCTCCCGCAGCGGCCACCGTGCCGCCCGGAAGCCCCCCGATGAGCCTCGCGCTGGGCCGGCACCCGAGCGCCCCAATGTGGCCTTCGGTGCGTCAGACGCACCGAAGGCCGCCTTGGGTACGTCTGACGCACCCAAGGCCGCCTTGGGGCGCTTGGGGCGAGGGACGGGACTCAGCCGATCGGGCCCGAACCTCCCCGGCCAACCCCGAACAACTGAAGCGCCTTCGCCGCAAGATTCCGGCGAAGGCGCTTCAGTGTGTTCAGCGATGTATCAGACCGTCACCGGCTCCCGGCAGTGCAGTGCCGCCAGCACGTCGCCCAGATCCTCCGGCGTGAAGCCGGATTCCCTGCGCCAGGCCACGAACCCGTCCGGACGGACCAGCAGCGCGCCGGTTCCGGTGATGCCGTGGCGGGCCTGCTGGGTGCCTTCGAGCACGAACGAGCGGAGTCCGGTGTCCACCGCCGTGCCGGTGAGCAGGACGTACTCGCGGCCGTAGCGGTCGAGGGTGGACCCGCCGCCGAGCGGCACGTGCGGCGCCCGCGTGCCCGGCTGTCCGGTCAGCTCCGCGGGCTCCAGCGCCACCGGTCCGTCGCCGTCGGCGAACGGGCCCGGGTAGCGGTACCCGAACACCGCGGCGTCGTAGGGCACCAGTGCGTGCCCGGCGGGCGCGGCCACCTTGGCCCCGCCCCGCGCGTTCATCAGCAGCAGCGCCTGCCCCAGCGTGAACTCCGCGACCGGACGGCGCTCGGCGTCGTAGGTGTCCAGCAGCGCCTCCCCCGCCCGGCCGCTCAGCACGTGCGCGAGCTTCCAGGCCAGGTTGTGCGCGTCCTGGATGCCGGTGCCGGCGCCGAACGCGCCGGTCGGCGGCATGACGTGCGCGGCGTCGCCGACGAGGAACACCCGCCCGGCGCGGTAGGTGTCCGCGACGAGCGCGCCGACTTCGTAGCCGAGCACCCGCACGCCGTTCTCCAGCTGCGGGACGAGCGAGACCGGCAGGTCCGGCACGCCGGTCGCGGCCCGGATCGCGGCCACGCAGCGCTCGTCACCGAAGTCCTCGATGCGCTCGCCGCGCTCGGGGAAGTACGGGGTGTTGAACACCCAGCGCCGGTCGCCGCCGTGCGGGAACAGCACCGTGCCCTCGGCGGGCGTGGTGAGGTGGCACGACGCGACGAACCGGCCGTTCGCCGGGTCGTGGCGACCGCGCATCGGCCCGGACAGGTCGGCGTCGAAGACCATGCTCGCGACGTGGCCGATCCGGCCGGGACCGTGCCGGCCGATGCCGAGCAGCGACCGCACGGTGCTGCCGTTGCCGTCGGCGCCGATCACGTAGGCGGCCCGGATCGCGCGTTCGCCATCCACAGTGGACACGGTGGCGGTGACGCCGGCTTCGTCTTGCTCGAGGCCGGTGAGCCGGTGCCCGAACCGCACGTCCGCGCCGAGCTCCTCGGCCCGCTCCCGCAGCACGCGCTCCAGCCGGTCCTGGTCGATCATCCCCCAGCCGGACGGGCTGACCTCGGCACCGCCACCCGCGTCGGCGGGCGGTCGCTGTTCGGTGCGGCTGAGCTCCTCGCCGGCCAGGGTCACCGCGCGCAGGAGGTACACCGAGGGCAGTTCGCTCACGTAGCCGCCGCTGTCGGTGACCGCGGACGCGAGACCGACCTGGCGGAGCAGCTCCGCCGTCCGGGGGTTGATGCTGCGGGCCCGCGGGTGGATCAGCGTCCCGGAATGCCGCTCCACCACGGCGGTGCGCACGCCGAGCCAGGAGAGGAAGGTGGCGGCGGCGAGCCCGGTCAGCCCGCCGCCGGCCACCAGGACGTCCACAGTGGTCGGCTTCACCGCGGGGCCTCGAGCAACGCGTGCCGCAGCTGCCGGGTCAGCTGGTCGGTGACCCCGAGCGCGGCGAGGTAGTTCGGGAACGACCCGTAGTCGAGGTTGACCTGGTCGTAGGCCGCGTCGAGGTAGGCGCCCGTGGTGCCGGAGGACAGCAGGTAGTCCTGGCGGATCACGTCGTCGGGCACCCCGAGCACCTTCAGCAGGAGCACCGTCATCCAGCCGGTGCGGTGGTTGCCGCCGGTGCAGTGGTAGAGGACCGGCCGCTGGCGGGCGTCGGCGATGTGGGTCAGCGCGTCGACGAACTGGTGACCCAGGTTCGGGTTCGACACCAGCAGCCGGTAGTTGTCCATGATCAGGTCGCCGGTGGACGGCGGGGTCTTCGGGTCCGGCGGCACCGCCTGGTCCGGGTCGCCGACCGGCTCCGCGACGTGCGTGACGCCGGCCGGGATCGGGTCCGGGCCCTCCGCAGTCGCTTCCGCGGTCGAGCGGAAGTCCACGTCCTCCCTGATCCCCAGGCCGGCGAGCTCGTCACGGCCGGTCGCGGTGGCGGGCGTCAGCCGCGCGGTGCGGAAGATCGTGCCCCACCGGATGCGCAGCCCGTCCGCGGCCGGGTAGCCGCCTAGATCGCGGGCGTTCTTGACGCCGTCGAGGTCGACCAGCTTCGCGGCCACTCCCTCGCCGAGTCTCGCCCCGCCGGGCACGATGACGAAGTACCAACGGGACATCGGCGCCAGGCCGGTCACGGTCACCGCCCCCGTGGCGTCCTTCGCGACCAGCACGCCGTCCTGGGCCTTTTCGATCGGGTGGGTGGCGGCGTACACCGACGCCGAGCGGACGTCGTTCGCGGGTGACCAGCTCAGCTGGTAGCTGCCGTCGGCGGCCCGCACCGCCGTGGCACCGGCGATCGGCAGCGTCCGCGGAGCACAGGCGAGCGCGGAAGCACCGCCGGTCAGGACGGCGGTGGCGGTGAAGACGGCCGTCACCACCCCACCTCGCCGCAGGGACAAGCGCAACATAACGGTCTTCTTCCTCTGGATGGATACACGAGCGGGACACGCGCGCGGCCCCAGGCTCGTCACCACCGGTCGAAGCGCGTTGGGACCCGGCTCGACGACCCGGCCGGGAGTCCCAGCCGGGTCCCAACGAGGTTCGAGTCCACGCACCGACCATGCGGGGCGAAGCTGCCACCGGAAGACTGGAGACCGGCATGCGGATCGGGGTCGGCCTGCCCGCGATGGTTCCGGGCACCCGCGGCGCGGACCTGCTCGGCTGGGCCGTGACGGCCGAGGCGAGGGGCTTCTCGACGCTCGGGGTGCTCGACCGGATCGTCTACCCGAACCACGAGCCGCTCACCACGCTGGCGGTCGCGGCCGGAGCGACGCACCGGATCCGCCTGTCCACGACGGTGCTGCTCGGCGCGACCCGCAACCCGGTCGTGCTGGCCAAGCAGGCGGCGACCCTGCAGGAGCTGTCCGGCGGGCGGCTGGAGCTCGGGCTCGCCGCGGGCGGGCGGCGCGACGACTTCGACGTCACCGGCACGTCGTTCACCCGGCGCGGCCGGAACCTGGACGAGCTCATCAGCACCCTGCGCCGGACCTGGCGCGACGGCGAAATCGGCCCCGCCCCCGCGACGCCTCCGCCGGTGCTGCTCGGCGGGCACTCCGAGGCGGCGATGCGGCGGGCCGCCGCGAGCGCGGACGGGTGGATCTCCGGCAGCGGCTCGGCCGAGCCGTACGCCGACCGGCTCACCCGGCTGCGCAAGGCCTGGGCCGAGGCCGGCCGCACCGACGAACCCCGGCTGGTCGCGCTGGCCTACTTCGCGCTCGGACCGGACGGGAGCACGCTGGCCCGGGCCTACCTCGGCGGGTGCTACCGCGGAATGGGCCGCTACGCCGAGCGGGTCATCGGCGAAACGCTGCTCACGCCGGAGGCGCTCGCCCGCACCGCCGCCGAATACGCCGACGCCGGCTGCCAGGAGCTCGTGCTCTTCGCGTGTTCGGCCGAGCTCCGCCAGCTCGACCTGCTCACCGAGGCCCTGTCCGGGGCGGGCCTGCTCGGTGCGGTGCCGTCTTGAGGGCGCTGGTCACCGGGGCGGGCCGCGGCATCGGGCTCGCCGTCTGCCGTCACCTCGCCGACGCCGGCTTCGAGGTCGTCGCGTCGGCGCGGCGCCTCGCCGACGCCGAGGCCGCGGGCACCGGCCGGGCCGTGCGGCTCGACGTCACCGACGCCGGCTCGGTGGCCGCCGCGCTCGAGCAGGCCGGCCCGGTCGACATCCTGGTGAACAACGCCGGGGTGCTCCTCGACGCCGGTGCGCCGCCCGAGTCCGTCCCGCCCGAGCTCGTCGCCGAAACCGTGGCGGTCAACGCGCTCGGCGCGCTGCGCGTGTCCCAGGCCGTGCTGCCGGGCATGTTCGACCGCGGCTGGGGCCGGATCGTCATGGTGTCGAGCGGCACCGGGGCGTTCAGCCACGGCCTGTTCACCGGCGCACCGGCCTACGCGTTGTCCAAGACCGCGCTGAACGCCGTGACCGTGCTGCTCGCGAACTCCGCGCGCGGCCGCGGGGTGCTGGTCAACGCGGTCAACCCCGGCCGGGTGCGCACCCGCATGATGCCCGAGGCCGACGGCGACCCCGCGGCCGCGGCCGCGGACATCGCCTGGGCCGCCACGCTGCCCGACGACGGGCCGACCGGCACCTTCTTCCGTTCCCGCGAACCGATCGATTGGTGAGGATCCCGATGACCGAAGCCGTGACGGCACTGCCCGCGTTCCCCTTCCGCGTGCGCACCCCCGGGGAGGCGCTCGACGAGTACGCGAAACTGCGCGCGGAAGCGGCGGTGACCCGGGTGCGGCTGCCCGGCGGCCACGAAGGCTGGCTCGTCCTGCGCCACGCCGAGGTCCGGACCGTCCTCACCGACCTGCGGTTCAGCAAGGAAGCGATGACCAGGCCGGACGCGCCGAGGCTGATCCCGGTGCACCGCGGCTCGCGGTCGCTGGTGAACCTCGACCCGCCGGACCACACCCGGTTGCGCAAGCTGGCCTCGCGCGAGTTCACCCAGCGGCGGGTCGACACGCTGCGGCCGCGGGTCGAGGAGATCACCGCGGGCCTGGTCGACGCGATGCTGGCCGCCGGGACCACCGCCGACGCGGTGACCGCGCTGGCCCTGCCGCTGCCGATCACGGTGATCTGCGAACTGCTCGGCGTCGAACCCGCCGAGCAGGCGCAGTTCCGGCAGTGGGGCGACAAGGTGCTCACCGTCGGCGGACCGGGCGCGGACGCCGACGCGGCGCGCGAGGCCGCCGGCGCGCTCATGGGCTACCTCACCGGGCTGATCGAGCGCAAGCGCGCCCGGCCGGGCGAGGACCTGCTGACCCGGCTGCTGCAGGCCCAGGAGGACGGCGACTCGCTCGACGACGAGGAACTGCGCACGCTCGCGATGACGATCCTGATCGCCGGCTACCACACGACGGTCAGCGCGGTGTCGCACCTTCTCGTGCACCTGCTGGAAGAACCGGCGCGGTACCAGTCCATCGTGGACGATCCGGGACTGATCGGCACCGCCGTCGAAGAGGCCTTGCGCTACAGCCAGGTCGCCGGCGGGTTCGGTTCGCTGCGGATCGCGCTCGAAGACGTCGAGCTCGGCGGGGTGACGATCCGGGCGGGCGAGCCGGTGATCCCGCTGATCAACTCCGCGAACCGCGACGAATCCGCGTTCGCGGCGGCGGACGAGCTCCGGCTCGACCGCACCGACAACCCGCACCTGGCCTTCGGCGCGGGCATCCACTTCTGCCTCGGTGCCGCCCTCGCCCGGCTGGAACTGCGGGTGCTGCTGGAAACCCTGGTGGCCCGGCGGATCCCGCTCGCGCTGGGCACGCCGGTGGACGAGCTGCGGTGGCACCTCGCGACCGCGTTCCCCCGCCCGGCCGAGCTGCCGATCCGATGGTGACCGCGCCGAGGTTCGGCATCCTGGGCTGCGCCGACATCGCCGCGCGCAAGACGGTTCCGGCGATGGCCACCGCGGGCCTGCCGGTCACCGCGGTGGCGAGCCGGTCGGCGGCGAAGGCGGCGGCCTTCACCACCCGCTTCGGCGGCGAGGCGGTGACCGGCTACGCGGCGCTGCTGGAGCGGCCGGACGTCGACGCGGTGTACATCCCGCTGCCGATCGCGCTGCACCAGGAATGGGCGGAGGCGGCCCTTGAAGCGGGCAAGCACGTGCTGGTGGAGAAAACGGCGACGATCGGGGCGGCCGCGGCCGCGCGGCTGGTCGAGCTCGCGACCGCGCGTGGGCTGGTGGTGATGGAGAACTTCGCGTTCCCCCACCACTCCCAGCACGCCGAGGTGGCCGAGCTGGTGACCAAGGGCGTGGTCGGCGAGCCCCGCCTGGTCACCGCGGACTTCGGCATCCCGCCGACGGCGCCGTCCGGGATCAAGTACTCCGCCGCCCTCGGCGGCGGCTCGCTGCGCGAGACCGGGTGCTACCCGATCCGGGCGTCCTGGCCCTACCTGGGCACCGCCGAGGTGGCCGGCGCGGTGCTCGTGCGCTCCGGCGACGTGGACCTGTCCGGCAGCGCGCTGCTGAGCGACGGGAAGGTGGCGGCCCAGTGCTCGTTCGGGTTCGAGCACGCCTACCGGAACACGATGTCGGTGTGGGGCAGCGAGGGCCGGCTGACGCTGGACTGGGCGTTCACCCCGCCGGCCACGACGCGCCCGGTGCTGCGCCTGGAGTCCCAGGACGTGCGGGAAGAGCGGACTCTCCCGGCGGACGACCAGTTCCGCAACGTCCTGCGGCACTTCGCGAGCCTGATCGGCGACCCCGCCGGACGCGCCCTCGAGTACGAAACGCTGCTCACCCAGGCCCGGCTGCTCGACGAGGTCGTCGCCCGGGCGTCGTGAACCCGCCGGTGCGCTGAGGTCGTGGGTGGCGAGCGGACGCCCGCCACCCACGACACCGGCGTCAGGCCGTGGCCACGAAGGACATGAAGTGCGGGTGCACGTCCAGCTCCAGCACCTCGGTGAACACCTCGTTCAGGATGGCGGTGCCTTCCGCGCTGGTCAGCAGCTGCGTCCGGTACGCGCCGGTCTTCATCCGCCCGCCCGAGGCGCGGATGACCACCGCCGTGCTGAAGAACGCCGCCGTGCGGCGGAGGTGGTTGAGCGTGCCGTAGCGCTTGCGCTCGAAGTCGTGGAAGTTGTCGCCCGTCCAGAGGTTCCCGACGAAGATCCCGCCCGGCGCCATGAACGTCTTGAGCCGCTCCAGCACTTGGCGGACGTCGCCGAGGTGGTGGATCGCGTCGACGCACATCACCAGGTCCGCGGTGCCGAGGTCGTGCTCGGCCCAGAAGTCGCCCAGCACGAGGTTGAGGTCCTCGTGCTGCACGCGGCCGCGTACGATCTCGAGGCCCTGCTTGGAGATGTCGAGCGCGGTGATGCTCTTCGCCGCGGTGCGGGTCGCCGCGAGACCGGTGAACTCACCGGTGCCGCAGGCGAATTCGAGCACCCGCCCGGTGTCGGCGCCGTACTTTTCGAGGTACTTGCCGATGGTGTCCTTCTGGCTGAGGAAGTGCTCGCGCAGCAGCGGGTGCTGCTCCGCCGCCGCCCGGTCCCAGAACCGCGCCGCCCAGTACTTCCGGCCGTCCGGCGGCACGTTGTCGAGCAGTACCTTGCCGGAACGGGCGAGCATTTCAGCTAACATTCGGTCCCTCGCTCTGCAGTCGGGTTACTCCGGAACAGCCTGGTCAGATCGTCTCGAAAATCGTTTGGAGCTCGTTGACCCCGGCGGTGACGGCCGCGCCGGCGAGCCACGACCGCCAGGTCGCCGCCACGCCTTCCTTCAGCGACGTCTCGGGCCGCCAGCCCAGCACCCGCTCGGCCGCGCCGACGTCGAGCCAGACGTCCTGCCGGTCGAACAGCCGGCTCGGCTGGAACTCCACCCGCAGGTCGAGCGCCACGACCGAGCGCACCACGTCCAGCAGGTCCGACAGCGAGGTGCGCACGCCGGAGCCGATGTTGAGGATCAGGGGTTCCGCGGGCCCGGCGCCCCGCAGCCGCCGCATCACGTCGACGACGTCGTCGACGTAGACGTAGTCGCGGGTCGCGGTGACGTCGCCGATCAGCCGCAGCGGCCGGGAATCCAGCGCGGCGGACAGCCAGTGCGCGAGCACGCCCTGCCCGCGACCGGTCGGCTGGCCCGGGCCGTACACATTGGACATCCGGAGGATCACCGCCGGCAGCTCGCCCGCGTGGCTCAGCAGTTCCTCTTCGAGGGCGATCTTCGCCCGGCCGTAGGCACCCGAGGGCTTCAGCGGCGAGGTTTCCGCGTACGGCGGGGCGAACGCGGGGTCGTACACGGTGCCACCGGAGCTGGTCAGCACCACCGTCGGCGGGTTGTCCCGGCGGCGCAGCCGGTCGAGCAGGGTGCTGAACAGCACGTGGTCGGCCTCGGCCAGCTCCGGATGGGTTTCCCCGAGTGCCGGGTTGATGCTGGACGCGAGGTAGAACACCGTCCCGGCGCCGGCGATCGGGGCGGCCAGCTCGCCGTCGCACAGGAACCTCGACTGCCGCGTGAAGCACGCCGTCCGCACGCGCGCGAGGTCGAGCGTCGCCGAAAGCCGGCGTCCGATGAACCCCGCACTCCCGATCACCACCACCGTGTCGGTAGCGCCGTCCGCGACCACCCGACCAGACATGAGCACCACAGCCTCTCCCCACATCCGCGACCGGACGGCAGGACGGTATGGCGCGCGGGTCCAGCCGCATTCGAGTCCGGGCCGAGCACCGCCGAAGACCGTGGGAAGCCACGAGACGCAGGAGGCGGAATGCGAGTTCTGGTCACGGGCGGCGCCGGGTTCATCGGCCGGAACGTCGTCGAAGCACTGGTGGCCGGCGGGCACGAGGTCCGGGTCCTGGACGCGCTGCTCCCCCACGTGCACCCGGCCGGGTCACCGCCGGAGTTCCCGGACGGCGTCGAGTTCCGGCACGGCGACCTGCGCGACGAGTCCACAGTGGTCTCGGCGCTGCGCGGGGTCGACGCGGTGTGCCACCAGGCCGCGATGGTCGGCCGGGGCAAGGAAATCCGCGACGCGGCGCAGTACGTGACGTGCAACGACCTCGCCACCGCGCGGCTCGTCACCGCCATGACCGAACTGGGCCTCGGCAAGCTGGTGCTCGGGAGTTCGGTGGTGATCTACGGCGACAGCCGGTACGACTGCCCGGTGCACGGCCGGGTCCGGCCCGGCCGCCGTCCGAAGGAAGCCCTCGACGCGGGCCGGTTCGAGGTGACCTGCCCGGAATGCGGCCTGACCGTCGTGGACAGCCCGGTCGAAGAGGACGATCCGCTCGACCCGCCCCGCAACGTCTACGCGGTCACCAAGCTGGCCCAGGAACACCTGGCCGGCGCGTGGGCCCGCGAGACCGGCGGCCAAGCGGTCGCCTTGCGGTACCACAACGTCTACGGGCCCGAGATGCCTCCCGGCAGCCCGTATTCCGGCGTGACGGCCGTCTTCCGCACGGCGGTGGAGCGCGGCACGGCGGCCCGCGTGTTCGAGGACGGCAAGCCGTGCCGCGACTTCATCCACGTCCGCGACATCGCGACGGCCAACGTGGCCGCCCTGACGGCGACGCACCCGGGATTCCGCGCCTTCAACGTGGCCACCGGCGACCCCCGCAGCATCGCGGAGGTGGCGGCCGCCCTGGCCGCGGCGGCCGGAACGCCACCGCCGGTGATCACCGGCGAGTACCGCATCGGCGACGTGCGCCACATCGTGGCCTCACCGAGGCGGATCAAGGCGGAGCTGGGCTGGCTGCCCTCGATCGGCTTCGACGAAGGCATGGCGGAATTCGCCAGGGCCCCGATGCGCGCCCCCGTTCCGGCCTAGTTCTGGGTCGTAGGCGCCTGACCTCGCCCGCGCCGCGTGCCGCGTTGGCTGTCATCCGGGAAGCTCGCCGGCGAGTGCGGAGCGGGACGCGTGCAACGACGCGAGGAGCCGGAGCCGGTCCGCGTCGGCGCTGCCCGGCTCGGCGGTGAAGACCAGCATGACCGGTCCGGGGTTGCCGGGCAGCGGATAGGTGTCCCAGTCCAGGCGGATGTCGCCCACCTCGGGCACCCGGAAGGTCTTGGTACCGCGCACCGACTCGCGGATGTCGTGGCGCGCCCACATCTGCCGGAACTCGGCGCTGCGGATGCTCAGCTCGCCGACGATCGCGGTGGCGCGGGGGTGGGTGGGGTCGGCGGCGACGGCGGCGCGCAGCATGCCGAGGTAGTCCAGCGCCTGCCGTTCCCAGTCCGGACAGCTGCCCCGGCCGGTCCGCGCGTCGTCGAACAGCAGCAGGAGCATGTTGAGCCGGTCCGGTGGGTAGCCGTCCGGGTCGCCGAGCAGCGCCTCGGCCATCGGGTTCCAGTCGAGCAGGTCCAGGTGCCTGCCGAGGACGACCGCCGGCGTGTCGATCACCCGCAGCAGCCGGTGCGTGCGGTCGGGCACCCGCTCCGGCTCGCGGCGCGCCGGGACGGGCGCCGGTCGGCGGGCGGCGTGGCCCAGGGTGAACAGGTGACGGCGTTCCTCGTCGCCGAGGCCGAGCGCGCCGGCGAGCGACGCCAGGACGTCGTCGGACGGGCGGACATCGCGGCCTTGCTCGATCCGCTGGTAGTAGTCGGTGCTCAGCCCGGCCAGCAGCGCCAGCTCCGCACGCCGCAGCCCGGTGACCTTGCGCCGGCCGCCCGGCTCCAGGCCGACGTCACGCGGACGCAACCGGGTGCGCCGGGCGCGCAGGAATTCACCGAGCTCGCGAGCGTAGGGATGCGGACTGCTCATGCCACCAGTGTGGCTCCTCCGCGCGTGCCCAAGGTGGTTCTCGCAGACCCACCGAGTCCGCCCGGACTGCTCCTAACGTCGTCGGCACAGCGCACCGACCCTCCCAGGAGCCACAGATGACCGGATGGACCACCGACCGCATCCCCGCGCAGCACGGCCGCGTCGCCGTCGTGACCGGCGCGAACTCGGGCCTCGGCCTGGTCACCGCCACCGAACTGGCCCGCCACGGCGCGCACGTCGTCCTCGCCGTCCGCGACACCGCCGCCGGCGAGCGAGCCGCCAACCGGATCGACGGCGACACCGAGGTCCGGGAGCTGGACCTGGCCTCGCTGGACTCGGTACGCGCGTTCGCCGCCAAGCTGGCCGCCGCCCACCCCGCGATCGACCTGCTGGTCAACAACGCCGGCGTGGTCCTGCTCGGCCCGCGCCGCACCTCGGCCGACGGCTTCGAGCTGCAGTTCGCCACCAACGTGCTGGGCCACTTCGCCCTGACCGGCCTGCTGCTCGGCAACCTGGCCGCGGCCCACGAGGCCCGGGTGGTCAACCTCAGCTCGATCACCCACCGGAACGCCCACCTCGACTTCGAGGACCTGATGTCCGAACGCGGCTACCGGGCCACCACGGCCTACGGCAGGTCGAAGCTCGCCACCACGATCTTCGGCGTGGAACTGGACCGCCGCCTGCGTGCCGCCGGATCGCCGATCGCCGGCGTGCTGGCCCACCCCGGACTCACCCGCACCAACCTGACTCCGCGTGCCTGGGAACACCGCGGCCGGGCCGGGCGGGTGATCGCGCGGCTCGGCCTGCTGGCCACCCAGCCGGTGGAACGGGGTGCGTTGCCGCAGCTGTACGCCGCGACCGCAGCAGACGTGCGGGGCGGCCAGTTCTTCGGCCCGCGCGGGCTCGGGGAGACCCGCGGCCCCGTCACCGAGGCCCGGCTCAGCCGGGACGCCGCCGACCCCACCATCGGCAGGCGGCTCTGGACCGCGGCCGAGGAACTCACCGGCATCAGCTACCTCTGAACCCGCCACCCCACTGGCCGGCCTGCCGAGGTCATCAGCCGATCGGTGAACTACGTGAGCGCCGGGGCTCCGGGAACGCAGCCTGCGCCGGGCGTCAGCCGAACGCGGCGAGGTAGTCCGTGACGGCCTGGAGGTCGCCGGCGTCGGAGATCAGCCCGATGTAGCCGTCGGGACGGATCAGGACGAGGGTTCTGCCGGAGGGGCCATAGGCGGCCGCGAGGGTGCCGGCGGTGTCCGCGATCTCTCCTTCGCCGGCCGGCTGCGCGACGACGTGAAGCACCCGAGCTGCGGTTCCGGGAAGCGGCGTTGCCGGCGGCGGGCCGAAGTCGAGGAGGGTGAACCGGCCCCCGCCGATGAGGCCGAAGAGGCGGTGGACTCCGTCGACGGCGGCCAGGCCGGTCGCGTCGGGGGCGCGGTCTCCGGCGCGGAGGTTCGCCTGCTCGTCGCGGTCGTCGCGGGCCAGGGCGGATCCGCGGTACCCCACGTCCAGCTGGATCGTGCTCGCGTCCCGGTCGATCGGGACCGCGTTGGTCCGCATGGTCTCGGCCAGCCGCGTGTTCGAGAGCGCGAGGACGTGCGCGGCGACCGGGCGACGCTCGGCTTCGTAGGTGTCGAGCAGGGCGGGCGGCGCGCCGTCGTTCACGACGGCGGCGAACTTCCAGGCGAGGTTGTGGGCGTCTTGGATTCCGGTGTTCATGCCCTGCCCGCCGGCCGGCGAGTGGATGTGCGCGGCGTCGCCGGCCAGGAAGGCGTTCCCGACGCGGTAGTGCTCGACCAGCCGGATGTTGGCGCGCCACACCGAGGTCCACTCGGGTTCGTGGAGGCGGATGTCGGCCCGGCCCGTTCTCTCCTCGAGGGTCGCCTGGAGGTCCGCGAGGCTGAGCCGGGCCTCCGCGCCGGGCGCGAGGGTGGCGGCGTACTGGAACACCTCGGTCGAGGGAAGCGGGCAGAGACTCATGACGCCGGCCGGGTGACGCCAGGTTTCCCACGCGGCACGGCTCAGACCGGAAACGGGAAGATCCGCCAGGACCATCCGGACGTCCTCGCGTGTCTCGCCGGCGAACGCGACGCCGGTCTGTTTGCGGACGGTGCTGTGTCCTCCGTCGGCACCGACGAGCCACCGCGCGGCGACGGTCGTGGCCGTGCCGTCCGTGACGATCTCGGCCGTGACGCCGTCGTCCGTCTGCGTGAAGCCGGCCAGCGCGGTGCCGAACTCGACCGCGCCCCCGAGCTCGTCGAGCCGGAGCCGGAGCGCCTCCTCGACCCGCCACTGCGGCGTGATCAGGCTCGCCGCGTACGGGATGTCCGGCCGGTCCGCCAGGGACTCCGGGATCGCACCGCCGTGCGTCACCCGGCCGTCGGGACCCGTCGAGTTCATCGGGACGGCCAGCTGACCGTTCGCCAGCACCCGCTCGGCGATGCCGAGGTCCTCGAAGATCTCCAGAGTGCGCGGTTGCACGCCCTTGCCGCGCGAGCCCGGCCGCGGACCGGGCGCCGCATCGATCAGGCGGAACGGAACGCCGCTGCGTGCGAGCTCGACGGCCAGCGTCAAACCCGTCGGGCCGGCACCGACGACCAAGACCGTGGTGGAACCCGCTACGGCTTTGCGCGGCTCACTCATCACATCTCCCACAAAAAAGGAATCCCTTTCTTGAACTCTAACTCGGGTTGCGCGAGAAAGGCAAACCTTTCTAAGATGGCGGGGTGGCCGCCCCGGAGACCGATCCCGCCCCACCGGCGACCCGGCGGCATGGAGCGGCGCTCGAAGCCGCCATCCTCGACGCCGGGTGGGACGAGTTGGCCGAGATCGGTTATGCGCGCCTGACCATGGGATCGATTGCCAAACGCGCCCGCACCAGCGAGCCCGTCCTCTACCGCCGCTGGGCGAACAAGGACGAACTCGTGCTCGCCGTTCTCGACCGGTACCGGGCGACGCACCCCGTGGCCGTGCCCGACACGGGCGATCTCCGCGACGACCTGATCCACTACTTGACGGCGCTCGGCGACTCCCTCGCCGGCTTCTTCGCCATCGCGGCGGCCGCGGCGTTCTCGGGGCTGCTCGCCGCCACCGGCCTGTCGCCCGCGGACATCCGCGCACAGGCCATGGGAGACCAGCTGCTCCCCCAGACGCGAACGATCTACCGGCAGGCCGCCGCTCGCGGCGAGCTCGACCCGGAAGGCATTCCACCGGCGGTGCTCGCCCTGCCGTTCGACCTCGTGCGGCACGACCTGCTCATGGACCTCGAACCCCCCGGCGCCGAACGCGTCCGCTCGATCGTCGACGAGATGTTCCTGCCCCTCGTGCGGGCCCACCGCACGAGCTGAGGCCCGGCGTACCGCGGGCCCGGCCTCCGCGGCCTGCGACACCGCCTGCCTCGGCGCCTCGCGAACGTCCGCTCATACCCCCGGCCGACCACTTCGACCGGCACCAGATGCCGCTCGTCGTGTGTCCGAGACGAACTACCCCTACCACCCCGAGCCGGAAGCGCCGACACTCGGGAAACCGCTGGCAGAACCCCGGCAACAGCGGCACGATGGCAGCCGTGCACCGCCCCGACGACGTCCCCGCGCTGGCGGACCTGATCCCGCGCTACATCACGCCGGGACGGCGCTACCTCCGACTCGGCGGAGGACTGTTGCGTTCCGACGTCACCGACCGCGCGGCGTTCCTGCGGGAGCTCGCCGAGGTGGCCAGGCAAATCACCGACACAGAACTCCAGGTGCTACTGGACGACGGTGGATGGCGCGAACGCACAACCGCCGCGTGGTTCATCGCCGTAGCCGGCCGGAGCCGGTTCCGCGACAAGCTCGGCTCCCTTCTTCTCGCCAGCGAAGGCCCCCGGGCCGGCCGGGCGTACTGCATGGCCCTGACCCGCCTTGGCACCGAAGCCGACGCGGCCCACCTCATCGCCTACCTCGACCGATATCTGCTCCGGCCGGACCTCGACTACGACCAGTCCGAGGCCCTCGGCGCACTCTTGTGCCTCGACAAGGCACTCGGCACCGGCCACGCCACACGCTTCGTCGAACCCGGCGGTCTCTGGTGGCAGTTCTGCGCCGCGCTACCCGCCGGCAGCTGGGTACCGTCACCGCAGGGCGCACAGTGGTCCATCAGCCAGATGTGCGCAGTAGCAAGGGAAAGCGCGCACGCCGGACCATCCGACGATCGCCACTGACCCGACGACCTCGGTTCCGGATGCCGCTGGGCGCGGGGGATTCGGTCCGCTCATATCGCACGGCGACTGGTGCGCGAGTCGCGGCAGTGCGGACCCGGCAACAAGCCGGGTCTTCCCCACGCCGAGGGCGTGATCACCCCTTGACGAGCACTCGACTTCGACATAACGTTCCGATGCGGATCGGAACGTTATGGCGAAGGGAGATGCTGTGCGAGCAGCAGTTGTGCAAGCGTCCGGAGAACTCGACCTGATCGACGTGCCGGAGCCCACGCCCGGACCTGGCCAGGTACTCGTCGAGGTCGACGCGATCGGCGCTGGCTACGTCGACGTCATGCTCCGCCGAGGCGAGTACCGGGGAATTCCCGGCCCCGGCTCCGTGCCCGGCGCTGAGGTCGTCGGCCGCGTTCAGGCGGCGGGACCGGGGGCACGCGGTGACCTGGTCGGGCAGCGAGTGCTGGCCGTCCCCGGCTTCGGCGGCTACGCGGAGCAGGTCGTCGTCGACGTCGGCCGCGTCCTGCCCGTGGCGCAGGATGCCGATGCCTCCCATGCGGTCGCGCTGGGCGTGAACGCCCTTGTCGCCGAGATCGCGCTCCAACGCGCGGGAACCTCGGCAGGCGAACGCGTTCTCGTTCGTGGCGCGGGCGGCGGGATCGGCGTGCTGACCACACAGATCGCGCACGCCCGCGGAGCCGAGGTCACCGCGGTCACTTCCTCCCCGGCCCGCGGTGAACGTCTGCGGGAGCTGGGTGCCGCGCGGATCGTGGACCGGACCACTGCCGTTCCGGATCAGACCTACGACGTGGTCGTGGACACGGTCGCGGGCCCGGATACGGGGAGGTACCTGGGTCTGCTGCGCGACAACGGACGCTATGTGCTGTGCGGCGCCGCCGGTGGCGCCCCGGCGGAAGACGTCCTTCCTACGCTGATCCGCCGGTTTCACAAATCGCCGACGTTGCTGGCACTCAGCCTGAACTCGGTGACGCCAGCGGAGCTGAGCCGCTCCTGGCAGGAGATCACGGCGCTGTGGAAGCGAGGACTGCTTTCGCCCGTGGTCCACCGGCAGCTCACGCTCGGCGAGGCCGGGCACGCCCTGGAACTGCTCGAACGCGGTGCACCGTTCGGCAAGGTGGTCCTGTTGCCTCGGTAAGGTGGCCGACCGAGCAGGGAGGTGGGATGGCACGCCGACGTGATGACCGCATCGACCACGCCGTACTGGCCGCGGTGTCCGAACTGGTTCGCGAGGTCGGCTACTCGGCGCTGACCATGGAGGCCATCGCCACCCGCGCGGGTACCACCAAGCCCGCCATCCGCCGGCGCTGGCGGAGCCAGCAGCAGCTGGTCGTCGCGGCCATGGCGCGCGACCGTGTCGGCGTCGTGGAGATCGACACCGGCTGCGTCCACTGCGACATCGTCGGGCACTTGGACGCCTTGCGCGCCGGCTTGGCCGACCCCGCGCTCAGCCGCGTGCTCCCCGGGCTGCTGGCCGATCTGGCCGACGATCCCCAGCTGCGCGAGGAGTTCCTCGCCGTGGTCTGGGAACCCCGCAGGCAGGCCTGCCTGGTTTCCCTGCGCGGAGCACAAGAACGGGGCGAGCTGAACCAACTGGGCGATCTCGACCTCCTGATGGACCTGTTCGCCGGGCCCATCGTCTTCCGGGCGCTGTTCCACCCCGCCGAGATGGGGCCGGATTTCGCCGAACTCGTCACCCACGCGGTGCTCGCCGGGGTAGGCGGCGCCGAGACGCCCCACTGCACGAACGCCGCGGGCCGGCTGACACGACCGGCCAGTGGCCGGTGAGCTCGGCCGGTCCGGTCGGCTGCGCCGTCATGTCCACGCCGTCGGAACGACGCGGCGCCGCCTAATACTTTCGGCCGAGGTCCGCACGGCGAAAACCCTTCGAAAGGCGTGAGCCATTCCGGGGTTCCTCTCGCGGCACCGGTTCCGCCGTCGATCACCGCCCTACGGTGGCGGTGCTTCGTGATCTTGAACCGGAACCGAAGAGGGGATTTCACCTTGCCCAACCGGACCAGATTCCTCGGCAGAACGCTCGCGGCGGCGGGCACCGCGGTGGCGCTCGCGCTCGCCACGGCTGTTCCCGCGGCCGCGGACACACCGGCCACCGTCGAGCAGGACGTGGCGCAGCTGTTCCAGGACGTCGTCGATCTCTACAACGGCCTGCCCGGCAACGCGCTGCACGGCGTCGACCGGCTCATCGAATCGCCCATCCCGCGGATCGGCCCGCAGAGCCAGGCCGCGGAGGACCCGATTCCCGGCTGCACACCGGGTTCACTGCTGGCCTACGCGAACAACCTCGCTTCGCAGCTCGACCCGGTCGAGAGCGGGGCGTTGAGCACACTGTCGGCGCTCGGCCAGCTCTACGTCCAGGGCGTCGCCTCCGACAAGACCCCGCAGGTCTTCGGCACCGACGGCCAGTACACCGCGCGCGCCACCACCGCGATCGACAAGTTGCGCGGGTTCTGGGACATCGAGAGCTGGAACATCCAGCTCGTCGCCTGGAAGGGCACCGACCTCGGCAGCCAGGCGAAAATGGCGCAGACCTTCAGCCTCGGCCTCGCCCCGGCGAAGGTGCAGGCCGCCGCCGCGCTCGCCACCAAGGTGCTCTACGAAGTGCCGGTCCTGCAAGGCGGCCGCAACCCGCTGCTCACCCTCAACGCGTTCGCCTCACCGGCCGACAGCCTCGGCGGCAAGCGCGTGGCCCTCGGCGACGGCCTGCTCGACACGGTCAACGCCCTCGGGTTCGACGACGTCTCGGTGGAGTCCGTCATCGGGCACGAGTACGGCCACCAAGTCGACTTCGCCCACGACAACCACCCGCGCAACGAGTCGTCCGAAATGGGCCCCGACGCCTACGGCGGCTACTTCGTCGCGCACGCCAAGGGCTACGCCTGGAACGCCCGCACCCAGCAGGAAGTCAGCTACCTCGACGCCTCCGTCGGCGACTGCTACCACAGCCACGGCACCCCCGACCAACGCAAAGCCGCGGGCGCCTGGGGCGAGAAGCAGGCGACGAGCCAGGCCAACCCGAACCGGATCATCCCGTCCGCGACGATGATCGAGAAGTTCGAGAAGGAATACGCGAAGCTGATGCCGCCGGCCGCTGCCCAGCCGCCCGCTGCCCCGGTGGCCACGGCTCGCGGTTGAGCCTCGGTTCCCGTCAGCGGGCCGTCTCCCCGAAAGCGAGGAGACGGCCCGCTTTCCGAACGCCATCGAACGTTTCCGTCGCCGTGGACAGCCGGTGCGGGGCCTTGCCACGGGATCGTGGCCGACCAACCTGCGCACCGGGGCCGAAGAGTGTTGTCGACCGACCCTGCCGCGGTCGATCCGGCGAGTTCGCCCGGCTGAACCGCCCAGGCCGATGAGCGGCGTCGAACACGGTGCATGTCGAGGCAAAGTTGACTGACTGAGTCAGTTAAGAAAGACTGTCCGCATGGCAGGACGCACTCCCACGCGCTCGTTGGCGGACGTCGCCGACGCGGCCGCGCGAGTCTTCACCCAGCGTGGGTACCGGGAAGCCGGCATTTCCGACGTGGCGAAGGCACTCGGCCTCAGTCATGGCGCGCTCTACACCTACGTCCAGAGCAAGGAGGCGCTGCTCTACGTCGCGCTGGCCTGGACCACCGGCCCGGAACTGCTGGACGGGCTCCGGACTCCGGTGCGGCTGTCCTCCGAAGACGAGATCGTCGCACTGGCGAGGCGCTGGACCGACACCGAACAATTCCCGCGGCTGACCGCCGCGTCGGGCCGACGGCGTATCGAGTCGGTCCGGGCGGAGTTCGGCGAGATCGTCGACGAGCTCTACAGTTTCATCGAGCGCAACCGGGGCGTCCTCGCGCTCGTCGCGCAGTGCGCCCGCGAGCTGCCGGAGATGTTCCAGTTCTGGTTCGTGCAGCGCCGCCGGGGCATCTTCGACGACCTCAGCGGCTACCTGCGCAAACGCATCCGGTCCGGCCACCTGCGGGCGGTGCCCGACGTGCCCACGGCCGCCCGGTTCATCGCCGAGACCGTGGCCTGGTTCGCCTGGCACCGGCTGGGCGACCCCGACTCGGCGATGCTGACCGACGACCAGTGCCGGACCACCGTCCGCCACCTGCTGACCAGCGCATTCCTGGGGGAATCGTGAGCGCTACCGAGAACCTGACCACCACCGGGAGACAGCCGAAGCTCGCTGGGAGACCGGTGCTGGCCATCGCCGCCGTGGCGGCTGTCGTGCACCTCGTGGTCGCCGCCCGGTACGGCTGGCACCGCGACGAGTTCTACTACGTGATCACCGGCCGGCACCCCGCCTGGGGCTACGTCGACCAGCCACCCCTGACGCCGCTGCTGGCCCGGTGGGCGGCGGAGCTGCCCGGCGGCGTCCTGCCCCTGCGGGTCCTCGCGATCGCCTGCCAGGCCGGCTGCGTCGTGCTCGGCGCCAAGCTGGCCGCCGAGTTCGGCGGCGGCGCGCGCCCAGGCCATCGCCGCCGGCGCGACCGCGGCCAGTGTCGCGTTCGTCTCGGCGTCGGTGCTGTTCGGCACGACGGTGACCGATCAGCTGGTCTGGACCGCGATGTTCGTCGCCGTCGCGCGGGCGCTGCGGCTGCGCACCACGGCGGCGTGGCTGCTCACCGGGGTGCTCGGGGGCATCGGCCTGGAGAACAAGGACACCGTGGTCGTCCTGCTGCTCGGCGTCACGATCGGCTTGCTGGCTTGGCACCGGGACGCGCTGCGCACCCCGGGCCCGTGGCTCGCCGGCGCGCTGGCCGTGCTCCTGGCCGTCCCGAACGTGGTGTGGGACGCCCGGAACGGCTGGCCGAACCTGGCGATGGCGCAGGTGCTGAGCGACCGGACCGGCGGACCGCTCGGCTCGCTCGTGCAACTGCCCCTGCTGCCACTGCTGGCGGGTCCGCCGCTCATCGTGCTGTGTGTGCTCGGAGTCCGCCGGCTGGGCTGGGGACCGGGCCGCGACCACCGATGGGCGCTGGCGATCGTGGTGACCGCGATCGTCGTGTTCACCCTCGGCGGCGGCAAGCCCTACTACCCGGCGCCCGCGCTGATCGCGTTGTTCGCGGCCGGGGCGGTGCGTGCCGAGGCGACCAGCCGGGGCCGGCGCCGCTGGCCCGCCGTGATCGTCGTGTCGGCCCTGATCGCCATCGTCATCGGGTATCCCGTCCTGCCGGCCCGCGACCAGAACGGGTTGCGCGCGCTCAACCCCACGGTCATGGAGACCTTCGGCTGGCCGGAATTCGCCGACCAGGTCAAGTCCGCGGAAGACCGGATGCCACCCGGCACCCCGATCTTCACCAGCAACTACGGCGAAGCCGGCGCGCTCACCATCGTCGGCGGCCTGACGGAGCCCGTCCTCAGCGGACAGAACGCCTACAGCTTCTGGGCACCACCGGCCGGCCGTCCGGACACGGTGCTGTGCGTCGGCGAGTTCAAGATCTCGTACCTGCGGCGGTTCTGGTCGGACGTACGCGAAATCGGGCGGATCACCATGCCCGACGGTATCGGCAACCAGGAGACCGACCACCACGCGGCGATCTACGAATGCCGGGAGCCGCACGGCACCTGGCAGCAGCTCTGGCCGTCCCTACGACACTACGACTGAGAAGACCGCCGCTTCGCGCGACATCCGCTCATGCCCGAGGAGCGGATGAATGGAGCGTGGTGCTACCGCCGGGCAGGATCAGTGTTAGCGCCTCGGATTCGCTCGCGGCGCGCCTCGCCAGCCCCGTATCCTGCGGCGATGATCGCACCGGACGACGGCACCCGGACCACGGCCCTGCTTCGAGCCCGTTCAGACTGACCGTTCGGCTGCCTGGCCTTCCCTGCTGCGGGGGCTGCTCGACCTGGTCGGTGCCGACCTTCCGGCCGCGGACAAGACCGAAGTTCAGTCGCAGTGGTATCACGACGCCCGCAGATCGATCGGCGACATCGTCACGCGCCGCGCGAAAGCGGCGGGTGAAGCGGCTCCCGTTCCCGAGGAATGCTTCGAGCCGTTGATGCGTCGCGCGGTCCACGAACCGAATCCGAGCTTCAACCTCCGGCAGCGGGTGGAGATCCAGGTCGCTCGTCGCGAGTAACAGCCGCAGGGCCGGAAGCGTGCGTCCGCTTCCCCGTGTCGCACAGGCAGAACGATCCTGGGTGGGCCGAGATGATCTCGGTCCACCCAGGACAGTTCGGTACGAGGATCAGATCTTGCCCGCAGCCACATCGGCGAGGGTCACGCGGGCGGACTTGTAGTTCACCACGTAGCGCTTGGACGATTCCGCCGAGGTGATCTCCTCACGGATCGGCAGGCCGTTGTCGGCGTTGATGGTGAGGACGTCCGCAGCGCCGCCCAGGATGGCGGGGGGCGCCGTGAGGGTCAGCGCGGCCTGGCCGCCGACGTTGGTCTTGCCGACGACCATGTCCGGGATGGTCGCGTACAGCTTCAGCACGCCCGCGCGGACCTCCGCGTCGGCGGCGTTGGCGAACAGCGCATGTTCGGCGTTGCTCCACAGGTGGTTGTTGACGAGGTTGTCCAGGTCCTTGCCCGTCGGACGCGGCTTCGGGGCCGGAACCGGCTTGCCGATCTTGCGGAACGTCTCCGCGGTCTCCGCTTGGGCGGCCGCCCAGGCCTTGTCGGCCTCGGCCGGGCTGAGGCCGACTCCCAGCGCATTGCCGCCCGCGGTGATCATCGCGATCCTGGCCTTGTCCACGTCGCCGTGCGCGGCGAGACGGGCCGCCGCCATCACGTTCCCGTCGTACGGCGTCGCCGGCTCGGCGTGGCCTCCGGCGACTGCCTCCGCCAGGGTCTTCGCCGAGTCGCCCGTGAACTGCTGGCCCTTGTCGGTGTAGACGGTGTAGTAGAGGTCCGGTTTGTTGTCCGGCCCGAACTTCGTGTTGACGATCAGCGACGCGTCCCCCGGCTGCGTGCCGGCCGCCTGGACCGCGGAGGCCAGCTTCACCAGCGGTGCCTCGACCGCCTGCGGGGCCGCGTCGGACGGGACGGCCGGGACGTTGCCGCTTGACGTACCCAGCACCACAGCCGCCGCGACGGCGGCCGCGCCCACGGCGGCGACGCCGACCTTGGGCCAGGAAAACCAGCGCTTCGGTCGCACGACCGTGGCCTCGGGTTCCCCCATCGCCGTCCGCAGTGCCGTGCGGGCACGGTCGTAGGCCTCGGGACCGGGGGGCGGCACGTCACGCAGATTCTTCATGAGATCCATTTCGTCCATGGGTTGTCTTTCACGTTGTCGGGACTTGCAGCAGCGCAATCACTTCGGGGGCTTCACGCAATGCCTTACGCGCCTGGTGCAACAGGCGCCGTGCCGTGCCGGCCGGGATGTCGAGCACCCGCCCGGCCTCGGCGACGGTCAGGTCCTCCCAGGCGACCAGGCCCAGCACTTCCCGCTCTTCCGGTTTGAGCCGAGCCAGTGCCCTGCCCAGCAGTGCCTGCGTGTCCACGCGGGCATCCACCGCCGGCCAGGGATCCCAGTCACTCGCCACGCCGGTCAGGTCCGACGCCGGCTCCTCGGCCGGCGCGGACCGCCAGTGCCGGCGCAGCCGGTTCAGCGCGACGCCGTACAACCAGGGCCTGGCTTCGGGATACGAACGGTCATAGTTCGCACGGGACTCGTAAGCCGCCACCCACACGTCGCCGAGCACGTCCTCGGCGGCCTGCCGCCCCACTCTGCGCGCCAGGTAGTTCCCGATCGCGGTCTCGTGCCGGCTGATCACTTCCACGAAGGCATCGGTGTCTCCGCGCAGCGACCGACCGATCAGTTCCGCGTCTGACGACATGAAGCTCCTCGGGTTTCGCTTCGCCCTGACACCCCGTCTTTGCCAACGTGCACTAAAAGCGTTCAAGCTACGTCACCCACGACGAACATCGCTGGTCAGGCGAGGTGCGCGAGCGCCGGCCGAACCACTCCCCAGCGTCCGCTCATGACGTGGAGAGCCGTCGCCGAGCAAGTCGATAGCCTGCTCACGTGAAGTTCGCAGTCGCCGATGACGAGGCCTGGCTTTCCGTGTTCAGTGCCGCCCCGCAAGCTGAGGAGGCGTCCGCCGGGGCAGGAGACCGGCGATGAATGACCAACGTCAGTCGAGATTCCTGTTCGTGCTGATAGGCGGATGGCCCGGGGCGGGGAAAAGCACACTGGCGGCCGCGCTCGGTCCACAGCTGGGACTGCCGGTGCTCGCCAAGGATGAGATCAAGGAAGCGCTCGCCGAAGGGCTCGGCCATCCCCGCACGGTCGACGAGTCACGGCGACTGGGCCGGGCGGCGGTGCTGACGGCTCTGCGGATAGCCCGTCGCTGCCCCGGCGCGGTCCTGGACAGCACCTGGTTCGACTACACCCAGCCCCTCGTGGCGCAGTTGCCGGGCCGGGTGGTCGAAGTGCGGTGCGTGGTGCCCCTCGAGATCGCCCGGTCGCGCTACTACGCACGTGCCTCCCATCGGCACGCGGGCCATCTCGACCTGGCACGTGAAGAAGCCGAACTGTGGGGCGAACCCGTCCCCCCGCTCGGCGCCGGCCCCCTGGTGGAGGTCGACACCACCGCCGAGCCGGACATCCTCGCGGTGGTCGCTGACATCCTCCGCGCGGCCGAGAAACCCGAATGAAATGCCGCGACCGTGCTCCGGCGCGCGGACGCCGGAGCACAGCCCCGCTCGACCGGTCTCAGAGCCTGTAGAAGTCGGTGTAGTGGTTGGGCGAGAACCAGACCACGCCGGTGTTGAGGTCGACGATGATCCGGTAGGCGTCGCGGGCCGCGCCGCACGTGCGCGGGTAGACGTCGAACTCGCGGAACGAATCGCCGGCGGGCAGCTCGCCTTCGCGGTTCTGGTAGGTGCCGCCCGCGTAGTTGCACTTGCCGCCGGGCCAGTCGTACCAGCCGCGCGTGCCGGGGTAGCCCTTGCTCTGCCAGGTCGTGTTGGCCGAGCGGGCATCCGAACAGCGGGTCTGCGTGCAGGAGCTGTACACGCTGGCGTCGGCGACCGTGGTGCAGACACCGAGCGTGGCAGCCACCGCGGTGACGGTCACGGCGAGCCGCTGCGCGGTCCGGGTAAGCAGGGATGCGGGCACGGAACCTCCTCGTCTCGTACAGGTCACCGGACATGGTCGCTGGCCCGCCTCGCCGAGAGGAGACCAACCACGTGCCGATCCGGTGAACTTCCGGCAACGGATGTGGCGCGCACCCTCGGCGACCGGCCGCGGTCGGCCGCCGAGGTGACAGCCATCGTGGACCCGTCGGCACCACTCGACGCAGCGTTATTGCGTTGCGTGGCAACGCACTTACCGGCTCAGGCTGCCATCCCCTGCCCCACCGGAAGCACGCACGCGCCTCAGGCCGCCTCAGTGGTCACGGCGGTCACGCTGTTGCCCGACAGGCAGGTTCCGCTCGAGGTAGCCGGAGCCGTCACGGCCGGCGCGTACACCACGTAGTCCTGCCCGGTCTGGACGTTGTGGCAGGCGAGGCGGGCCTGGTAGCGGCCGCTGTCGCACTGGGCACTGCCACGGCCGTAGTACATCGTGCTGCCTTGGACGATCCACGCACTCCACGTCAGGCAACCGGCCAGTCCGGTGGCGGCCGGTTCGGCGACGGCCTGGACGACCTGGGCGGTGTTCCCCGTGTTGCAGGTGATCGAGACAGCGTCCGGCGCGGTCACCGCCTGGGTGCCGTACACGAGGTAGTAGTCCCCGGTCTGCTCGTTCTTGCACAGCGACTTGACGCGGTACCGACCCGTGTCGCACTGCGCCTGCCCGCGGCCGTAGAACAGGTTGCTGCCCTGGGTGACCCACTCGGTCCAGGAGACACACCCGGTGAGCCCGGGGTCCGGCGGATCGGTCACGGCGGACACGGACAGCCCGGAGTTCCCGGTGCGGCACAGCACCGTGGCGGTCGCGGGAGCGTTCACGACCTGGGTTCCGTAGATGACGTACCCGGCGCCGGTCTGGTTGTTCAGGCAGACTTCCTTCGCCTGGTACCGCCCGCTCGTGCACTGCACGCTGCCGAGCCCGTTGAAGTAGTCGCTGCCCTGCTGCACCCACTGGATGGAAGTCGTGCACCCACTGGGCGCGACAGCCGCGGCCACCGGTACCGGCCCGGCCAGCCCGAGGGCCGCTGCCACGAAGACGACGAGCCACCGCTTCACCACGATTACCCTCCAGAGCCGGCGATCAACACCGGCGCTGGACGCTATCACCGAAACCGACGGGAAACCGACGCGCGCGCAAGGCATTCAGCCCACCAGCGCAACGACTGCGCCACCCAGGTGACGGTAATCGGGCACCGCGAAAACACCCGAGGCAGGATGACGTTCACGGATCGGGGTCGAGGGAGGCGCCGGGTGCGGCCAACCCCTGTCAGCTCACGTCGATTTCCGGCCGCCCGCCCGTCAAACGCCGTGCCGCCTCGACCACGAACGCGCGCCGCCGGGCCTGCTCGCCCGCGTCGCCGGCCGCCGCGCCGGTCATCATGGTGGCGAGCTGCGGGACGCTGAACCACCAGGCCGCGAGCCCGATGACCATGAACATGAGGTGGCCGGCGTCGATCGCGCCGTCGATGACGCCGTCCCGCTGCGCCTGCGCCGCCGCCGCGACCTTGCGGCCGTAGTGCGCCACGCGCACCTCCGCGTTGACCGGTGGCGCGCCGCGCAGGCCTTCCCATTGGAGCAGGCGGGCCAGTTCCGGGTGCCGACCGTAGTAGTCGAAAGTTCGTCCCGCGAACTCGCCCAGGTCGTCGAAGCGGAGACCGTCCGGCGCGACCACGCGCGAAAGCTCCTCGAGGGCGTCGGTGAGCACCTCGTCGAACAGAGCGTCCTTGTCCCCGAAGTAGGCGTAGAGCCGCTCCTTGTTGACTCCGGCCCGGGCGGCGATGCGGGTCACTGTCGTGCCTTCGGGCCCATACGCGGCGAACTCCACCTTCGCCGCGGCGCGCAGACGGTCCCGCGTTTCCTCGACAGTGCGCTTCATGAGCCGAGAGTACCGCCGCCAACGTTGCCGTTGGTGACAGCGGGTGATAACGTCGGCCTTGCCAACGACAACGTTGGCGTTGGAGACGTGCGAAGTGAGGACTCTGATGAATCTGACCGAGACGACGGCCTACACCGACCGCGACGGCATCGTGGACGCGGTCACCCGCATTGTCGAAGGGATCGACTTCGGCAACGAGGAACTGCTGCGCTCCGCGTTCACCGAGGACGCCGTGTTCGACCTGTCGGGCATCGACCACAGCATCCACGCGTTCGAGCCCTACGTCGGCCGCGAGACCGTCGTCGAAACCCTGATGAGGACGGTGGGAACGGCGATGGACACGTTCCACGCCCTGTCCAACATCCGCGTCCTGGTCGACGGGGACACGGCCAAGCTGACGTGCTACCTGATCGGGCAGCACCACCGGAGCGGCGAGGGGCCGTCGGTCGAGACCCAGGACCACCTCCTGCTGGGCAACCGGTTCGAAACCGACCTGGTCCGCGACCACGACCACGTGTGGCTCGTGCGCCGCAACCGCATCAGCTCGCGCTGGTCGGTGGGCAACCCCGCGGCGGCCGCGATCCGCGTCGCGGACTGACTGTGCCGGACCGGCAAGCAGCCTCGACGACCACGTTCACACCACCTGACGGCTCCGCCGAAGAGCGGCCTGAGTCAGCGGTCCGGGCCACGACGCCCCGCGGCTGAACCGGAGGTCCGCGGCCGGCAACCTCAGCATCCGCGGCTCGGCTCAGCTCTTCGGACGACGAGCTCATCCGAGGTTCTCCGCCACGGGCCGCTGCGGGTCGTACGCGGCCCAGCCCGGGTCTCCGGTCGCGGCGAAGGCGATCCAGGCCGCGTGCACCCGGGCCGCGAGGCCGTCCGGAGCGGGGCCGGGGCCGAGCAGGCCGGTGTCGCCGTGCAGCCAGGGCCGGTCGGCGGTGTCGAAGACGAAGGGCAGCTCGACGGTGTGGGCGGCACCGAGCCGTCCGTTCAGGGCCGTCGAGCGGTACCCGAACGAGTAGAGGTGGGTGCGGCCACCCGAGATCCTTGCGTGGGCTCGGGCCATGCGGGCCGTGCCCGCCCCGAACAGCGCCTTTCCGAGCACCGCGGAGCGCAGCTCGCCCGGCGTGGCGTCCGGCAGTGCGGCGCGGTGTGCCGCGACCGTGGTCTCCGGGTCCGTGGACACCCTGGCGGCGACGGCGAGCACGTCCGCTTCCGTGGCGGACTCCAGGTTGCCCTGCGGCACGACGTAGAGGTGCCCCTCTTCGGTGTTGGTGCCGATCAGCAGGTCGACGTCGCGGGCGGGGCCGTCGGGGAGCCCGTCGGCGGGCTGGACCTCGAGGACCACGCTGAACGGGCTGAGGCCGGCGAGCGGGTCCACGGCGGTGCTGGTGCGCAGGTCGAGGCCGGCCAGCGCGGGCAGGATCTGCAGGAAGCGCTCGTCCGGGATCGCCGCGAACGCCTCGGCGGTCGGCTCGGCCCCCAGCGTGGCGGCCGCGGTGGCGGTGACCCGGTGCGCCTGTTCCGGGGTGAAGGCGCCGGTGCCGCTGCCGCTCTGGATGATCGCCCGCCGGAATAGGCCGTTGGCCGCCGGCGTCGCGAGGAGCGCGCCGACGAGGGTGGCCCCCGCCGACTGGCCGAAGACCGTCACGTTGCCCGGGTCGCCGCCGAACGCCGCGACCGTGGCCCGCACCCAGCCGAGCGCGGCGACCACGTCGAGCAGCCCGCGGTTGGGTGGAGCGCCGTCCAGGTCGAGGAAACCGGGGATGCCGAGGCGGTAGTTCACCGTCACGAGAACGACGCCGTCACGGGCGAACGCGCTGCCGTCGTAGAGCGCCGCGCGGGTCGAGCCGGTGACGAATCCGCCACCGTGCACGAAGACCATGACGGGTCGCCTGCCGTGGTCGGCGGCGGGCGTCCGGACGTCGACGGTCAGGTACTCCTCGCCCCGCACCCAACCCGGCCCGAAGTAGGGGGTCATATCGAGCCGGCCGAAGTCGCGGGCCGGCTGGGGCGCGGTCGGCGAGGGTCGCGTGCCGTCGCGGACGCCGGACCAGCCCGGGTGCGGCGCGGGTGCGGTGAACCGGCGAGCGCCGGTCGGTGCCGCCGCGTAGGGAATGGCACGGTAGATCTCGCCGAAGTCGTCGCGGACGCCGCGCACGGCGCCCGCCGGGGTCTGCACGACCGGGTGTTCACTCACGGGAAGCGCTTCCTTTCCAGAGGTGTCAGGAGATGCGGGAGAAGGCCGCCCACTCCTTGATCGCGAACTTCGACCCGGTGCGCTCGACCTCGGCCGCGCCTCGGCCGCCGAAGTGGGCCGGGAAGACGAGTGCGTTGTTCTCGGCCGCGTGGCCGAGCAGTTTGTGCCGGGTGGCCCGGGCCTCGGCCGGGTCCTCGCAGAAGCAGGAATTGGTGTCCGGTTCCACGATCTGCAGCGGGGTGTGCACCAGGTCCCCGACGAACAGCGCCCGGTCGCCACCGGACTCGAGGGTGAGCACGGACGAGCCGGGGGTGTGCCCCGGCGCGAGATCGAGCCGGAGGTTCTTGTCGATCCGGTAGGACTGCTCCCACAGGTGGGTCAGGCCCGCGTCGTGGACCGGGGTGACGCTGTCCTCGAAGACGTTCTGGTTGCCGCGCCCCAGCACGGGCTTGTGCTCGTTGGCCGGGTCCCAGAACTCGAAGTCCCGCCGCGTCATCAGGTAGGTGGCGTTCGGGAAGGTCGGCACCCAGGTCCGGCCGTCGAGGCGGGTGTTCCAGCCGACGTGGTCGATGTGCAGGTGCGTGTTGACCACGATGTCGACGTCCTCGGGCCGGACCCCCGCGGCGGCCAGGTTGCCGAGGTAGCCGGTGTCCCGGCGGCTCCACACCGGCGCGTAGGGCCGGTCCTTGTGGTTGCCCACGCCGGTGTCGATGAGGATCGTGCGCCCTTCGCTGCGCAGCAGCCAAGACTGGATCGCCGAGTGGCACTCGTCCGTCCCCGGGTTCCAGAAGTCGGGCGCCAGCCAGCCGCGGTGCTCGTCCCAAGAGCCGTCGGGACGGCCCGGGAAGAACTGGTCCGGCGTCATCTCGACCGAGCCGTAGAACTCCTTGATGCGGGTGACGGTGACCTCGCCCAGGGTGATCTGCTCGGGGTGCTGTTCCATGTGGTCCGTCCTCGGTTCGGGGCAGGTGGCCGATCGAGACCGAGCCTGGCCGCGCGGGCGGGCACGAACCACTCCCGGCCTGTCCTACCCCTCGCAGGGGGTGGCTGGGAGCGGACCATGCCGCGAATACTGGGGACATGGACGGACCTGGCCCACTCGGCGACTTCCTGCAGGCCAGACGGGCGCGGCTGCGACCGGAGGACGTCGGTCTGCGCGACTGGGGACCCCGCAGGCGGGTGGCCGGGCTCCGGCGCGAGGAACTGGCCCAGCTGGCGGGCGTCAGCGTTTCGTACTACACCCGGCTGGAGCAGGGGCTTTCCCGTGGAGCCTCGGCGGAGGTGCTCGAGGCGATCGCCCGCGCGCTGCTGCTCGACGACCACGAGCGCGAGCACCTCGACCGGCTCGCCGGGGCCGCGCGCCACACGCCCCGGCCGCGCCGCCCCCGGCCCGAGAAGCTCGCCGACGAGACGCGTGATCTCCTGCGCGCGGTGGACGGCGTCCCGGCGCTGGTGCTCGGCCGGCGAACGGACGTGCTGGCGTGGAACACCCTCGGCCACGCCCTGCTGGCCGGCCACCTGGACTTCCGCAGCCCCGACCACCCGACGGGACGGCCGAACCTGACCCGGATGCTGTTCCTCGACCCGCACTGCCGAGAGCTGTATGCGGACTGGAAGCGTAAGGCCCGGGCGGTGGTCGGCAACCTGCGGATCACCGTCGGCAAGCACCCCCAGGACCCCCTGCTCGCCGAGCTGATCGGCGAGCTGACGATGAAGAGCCCGGAGTTCGTCGCGCTCTGGGGCGACCACCGCGTGAAACCCTGCGACGCCGCGTCCTACGAGCTGCACCACCCGGTCGTCGGCACCGTGACCGTGACACAGCAGACACTGTCGATCGCCCGCTCACCGGACCAGACGCTGATCGTGTGCACGACCCCGGCCGGCTCCCCCTCCGCGGAGGCTCTGTCCCTACTCCGGCAGACGAGCAGCGACCAGCTGCCGTGTGCGGACAATGCCGGCGCTCCCCTCAGGACGCTGCGCTAGGTGCTGACGGGTGTCAGTGCTCAGCGCGCCCGGTTCAGTGCCGACGCGCGTGCGGTCAGCCCCGCTGCGGTTTCGAGTCCGGGACGAAGGCGGGCAGGGCGGCGAGGCTGTGCTGGACGGCTTCGGCGCCGTACTCGAACATCTGCCGCTCGTAGTCGGCGACCGCGTCGATGAGGTCCTGGCGGCCCTCGGCGGCGTCGACCAGGCATCGGCGCAGCAGGTCGGCGTCGCGCAGGGCGGTGTTCGCGCCGTTGCCGCCGGTCGGCGAGGTGGCGTGGATGGCGTCGCCGAGCAGCGTGACCGGGCCGGGCGCCCACCGCTCCCGGGGCCGGACCACCCGGATGGACAGCAGGGCGCTGTTGTCCGGGTCGCCCTGCTCGATCAGCGCCTGCAGGTCCGGGTGCCAGTCCGCCATCATGGACAGTGCCGCCTCCCGCGGGCCCCGGACGCCGGGTGAGCCGCCGGGCGGCAGGATCATGGCCCAGCGCACGTAGTCGCGGACATCCGGCAGGGTCACCTCGGGAGCGAGCTGCTCGGCCGCCTCCTTCGGCGGGGTGCGGAAGCGCATCGCACCGAGCAGCAGGCTGACCCCGTCGCCGGCGATTTTCGAGCCGAAGGCCCGAGACAGTCCGGCGAAGCGCTCGGTCAGCGGGGTGCGGCCGATGACGAACCGGACACCGGTGTCGGCCGGGACGGTCGGCGGCGACAGCACCGCGCGGACCGCCGAGTGCACCCCGTCCGCCCCGACGAGCAGATCGGCGGTGGCCGGCGCACCCTCGGCGAACCGCGCCCGGACCCTGCCGTCGTCGAGCACGTCGTAGCCGGTCAGCGCGGCTCCGGTGTGCACGGTGAGCCCGGTCAGCAGCAGGTGCCGCAGCACGTGCCGGTCGACCACGATCCCGGTCCTGCCGGGGCCGAGCTCACCGATCCGGTTCAGCTGCGGATCCAGGACCAGGCGCTCGCCGTAGGCGTCACCGACGATCGCGTCCAGCAGCGGGTGCCACCGCGGCGGCAGGCAACCGCGCAACGCCGCGAACCCCACCGGGTTCAGCACGAGTCGGTAGCCCTGGAACCGCGCCGTGATCGCCGGGTCCCGCTCGTGGACCTCGGCGTCGATGCCGGCCTGGCGCAGGCCCTGTGCCAGGCACAGACCTCCCAGACCGGCTCCGGCAACAGCAACACGCATCACAACCTCCGAAGCGAACTAAGTTCGTCATAACGATCTAAGTCCTACTTGACGAACTTAGTTCGTGTCAAGTTAGGATGACGTCGTGGCTTCCGATCCCCGGCACCGCCGCGCTGCGCGGCACGCCCAACCCGACGGCGGTCCAGTGGCGTCCGCACCCGCCAAGAAACCCATCACGGTCGACCGGATCACCGACGCTGCCCTGCAGGTGGTGGCCACCGAAGGCTACGACGCCCTGACCGTCCGCCGGATCGCCGCGGTACTCGGCACCGGGCCGTCGTCGCTGTACGCGCACATCGTCAACAAAGACGACATCGACGACCTGCTCGTCGGCCGGATCTGCGCCGAGATCGCGCTACCCGAACCGGACCCGGCCGGATGGCGCGACCAGATCGTCGACGTGTACACGCAACTACGCGACCAGTACCTGAAGTACCCCGGGGTGTCCCGCGCCGCGCTCGGCACGGTCCCCACCAACCTCGACGCACTTCGCGTGCGTGAAGGGCTCCTGGCGATCCTGCTCGCCGGCGGAGTGCCACCGCAGACCGCGGCCTGGGTGCTGGATGCGATGTCGCTCTACGTCAGCGCCTACGCGCTGGAGCAGTCCTTGGTCCAGCAGCGGCGGAAACACCCCGACCAGGAATGGGTCGTCAGCCGCGAGGAACTGCTCCGCCGATTCACCGCACTGCCGGCCGAGACATTTCCCCAAACCCGCCGCCACGCGGCCGAGCTGACCTCCGGCACCGGACACGACCGGTTCGAGTTCACGTTGACCCTGTTCCTGGACAACCTCACCGGTCTGCGGCCACCACCGGTATCCGACAACACCGCGTGAACAAGCCGAGGGGCCGGGGCGCGCGATGCCGAGCGCACGCGCATGCCACTGAGAGCGATGAGTGCGGCGTCGGTCTTGGAGCCGGTAACGCGGCAGGGACGAGACGCGACTGCTGGACGTGAACGGCCACGACAGGGAAGAGACCGATGCCACCGAGGAAACGGTCGCGAAAGTACGTCTGGATCGGCAGCCTGCTGGCGGGTGCTCTGGTCATGGCCGCGCTGGGCAATGCCCTGCTGTCCGGCCTGTGCTTGTGGTCGGCCATCATCACGGCCATCGTGGCGGCCGTGAAGTCGTCGCCGAAGCCGGTGGCCGGAGTCGCCGGCGTCGTGGCCGACCAGCCCGACGACGAAGGCGATGCCTCGCGCCGCCGCGAGCGGGCCCGAGATCGGCGGCGCGAGGAGGAGTACTACCAAGCCGGCTTCGACGCCGAGCAGCGAGACCACGAAGACCGCGGCGAGGTCTGAAGTCCGTCGCAAGCGAGGGAGCGCCGTCGCCGACGCCCGTCCACAGCTTCCGCGGGCCCGATGCGCTCCGAACCCTCGCCGCCCGAGCTGAGCCGTCAGCCGGCGCCGCCGGCCCGCTCGATGATGGCGGGCAGGGCACGGCCGAACGAGCCCAGGCTCTTGAACGGCTCACCGGAGAGAACCCGCTCGGCGACGGCGAAGGGAAGCGCCGTGTTCCCGCTCACCACCACGACGAAGGCGCCGGGCGCACGCTCGGACGTGCCCCACTGTCCACCGTGGACACGGACGAGCACCTCACCGGTGTAGGCCCCGATCAACTTCCACCACAGTTCGAAACGCTGTCCCTCCAGCGGTCCCCCGGCCAGCAGTTCGGCACACACGCCGTCGAGTTCGTCCAGGCTCGCCAGGCTCCAGTCCAGCTCGCGGCCGAACTGGGTCGCGACCAACTTGACGCACCCCTCGGCGATGTTGCGCAAGTCGTCGGCCGGTTTCGTGGTCATACGCACGATCTTGCCATCAGCCGGCACCTTGCACGACCGACTTTCCCCGGCTGCGTCGTCGTACGAGGTGTCACGACGGAAGACAGCCATCAGGACGTCACGTGGGCGATGACGCGCCGGACGTACTCTTGGCGATTGCGCAGCAGATCCAGGCTGACCATGACATGCAGGTTCGCGGTGGGCAGGAACAACTCTCCCGCCACGGGTAGCGCTGTCACTTGGAGCCGGAATCCGCCGATCCGGGTTCCCGTTTTCCTTTCGTGTTCGTGAACCGCGTCCCGCATGCGCGGAGCATTGGTGAACGGGTTGCTTGCCCGCGCCACTTCACGCTTGTGCCCCGAACTCCAGCGGTGCAGCGTTTCGCGATTGTCCTCGACGACAGGTGCCAGCGGCCCGCTCGGCGACAGTGGTATCGACGGTGCATCCTGCCGGGTGAGGGTCACCGTGTCCTCCCACCACTCCTGCCACAGAGCCGGGAGGCGATCGGCCGGCACTCCCGGCGCAGCCAGCGCGGGAGGCTGAAGCACCGGAGGAATTCCGAGCACGCAGGGGATGTCGAGCGCGTCACGAACAGCCAAGGCGAAAGCCAGCGGATGCGAGTATCCCAAAACGACCGTCCACGGCGCGCTCGACATCGAACCCACGTGCTACCTCCCGGGTTGGTCAGACGATGTCCTCGGTGTCGCTGGGTCCACCGCTGGCGCAGATGTCACCATCCCACAGCAGGGCGTCACTGACCGGCGTCACGACGCCGGCGGTTTCCCACCCGGGGCCGCCGCCGTGCACGTCCCATTCCCCGGTCCACGAGGTGTCCAGCCCCAGACCGCCGCCCCAGGAGTTGCTGTCCGAGCCGTAGGGGTCGGAGCGGTTGACCCGCCAGTAGAACGCGATGGCGGCATCGTCGAGGTCGAACCCCGTCTCGATCTCCGAGACGTAGCCCCCGACGGCGTGGATCCACAGGTAGGAGTCCCCGCAGTCGCCCTCCACGACGTTGTCGGGATGGACCTTCGGCCGGTACGGAGTTCCGTCCGGGTTGACAGCCGCCGGCGTGGGCACGGCGTGCTGGATCCCATCGGGTCCGGTGACGACCTTGAACCCGTGGGCTTCAGCGACCTGCCGATTCACGCCGGAGACCCTCATCTTGGTGACCTTGGCGCCGGCCGGCAGTACACGCGTTGACACCGAAGCCGATCGGTGCGGCGCGGGCGAAGCCTGCGCAAGACCGCTGCCGACGATGACCGCCGACGCGGCCACGGCGATCACGAACGCCGATCTCACAATTCTGGACTGCATTGCATCCCCTCGAATATCGCTACATCAGAACACCGTGGTTCGTACACCCCCGCGGAAGTGCAGGATTTTCTTCGGCAGCGTTCGCGGTCGCCGAAGCGTGAACCAGAGAACCAAAGGCTCAGGAAATCTGAGCGAGACTCGAATCAACGAGGAAATCTTCAGGTGGCACTGACAGCAGACAATTCACCGTCCACCCCTCCCCTGCGCTCAGCAATTCCCCCTACACCCCTTGCGCGAGCAACCCCTAGTGAATCAGGGACCAAGTCACAGACAGTACCGCCGTCCGGGGGTAAATATACCCGTTGCACACAAAATGGGCATAATAGTCAGTGATCGCACTATGTCCACAAACAGTTGATATTGCCGCGCATCGACCCTCTATATAGTAGCAATTCGTGGGCAATCTTCGAAGAAACGCTTCAAACGCGAGCTCACGCATCGAAGAGCAACGCTTTTCGCATCTTCGCCCAGTATTCCGCCCCTGTCGACTGTCGTAACGGTCCGGTCGACGTGAACCCCGGACGACCCGGCGAACAGCAGGCGGTCGCGGATCGCCGGGTTCAGGATGAGCGGCGACCTGCCCGGCCGCTCGCGTCAGGACGGGGGCACGATCACGCCGGAACAGGACGACGTCGACGGCGCGAGCGTGCTCAAGCTCACCCAGCGGACTCCGCCGCGGTACGAGCAGATCCTGAAGCTGCCGTTCACCATGACCATCGGCCGGCCCGACTCCCGGCGTGAGCCGCTGGTGCTGGTCACCAAGCCCCCGGCTCTGCTGGTCGGCCAGTTCTCGCAGTACCCCCCCCCGCTCGCTCACGCAGCGGAAGTACTGGGCTCCGTCCGATGGGCGGCCGCGTAGTGCGCGGTGCCGATCGCTCCCGCCACCGCCAGGACGAACCCCGCCGCGGCCGCGGCGGTGAAGCCCTCGCGGACCCGGTCGTTCAGCACCACCAGGCCGATGAGCGAGGACACCGCCGTGTTGGTGGTGAACATGATCGCGGTGACTGCCGTCGCCCGGCCGCGTTGCAGGGCCATCGCGAACGCCACCGCCGCGACGAGCCCGTTGGCGATCATCGCCCAGAGCGCCGGTTCCAGGACGAGGCGCCAGACCGGCCCGGACGCGTCGAGCGTCCGGGCCGCGACCCCGACGGCGCTGAACCCCAACCCGGCGCAGAACCCCAGCACGATCGGCGACCAGCGGCCGTCGCGGCGCTGGGCGGTGAACGCGATCGTCGCGATCACCACCGCCACGCCCACCAGCAGCAGCTTCCACCCGGACGGCAACAGGCGCGCGGGGCCCGGGTCCGCGGACACGCCCAGCAGGACCAGGCCAACCGCACCCACGCCCAGCGCGGCCCACCCGGCGCCGGCCAGCCGGACACCGAGGATCGCGGATACCGTCGCCGTCACGCCGACGCTGAACGCGAGCACCGACTGGACCAGGAACAGCGGCAGGCGGTGCAACGCGGCGGCGGCGCACACGAACCCGAGCAGATCGACCCCCACCCCGAGGAAGTAGAGCGGCTGCCGGCGCAGCGCGACCAGGTCCTGGGGCGAGCCGCCGAAGGCGCCGGCCCGCCGGACCCCGGCCGACTCCAGGATGGAACCGCTGCCCGAAGCTACGGCGGCCAGCACGGCGAGGACGTATCCGAGGATCACCGCCCGAGTGTGCCAGCCCGGCCACGACCGGTGTCCCGGGACCGGGCAACGCCCCCGACGTCCGCACTCCCCCGCGATCAGGGTGTAGCGACGCCGCAGTCGAACAGCACCCCGGCCGTCGCCGCGTCCGGGCCGATCCGCGTGGGGGGCACCGGGCGGCAGTGCTTCGCCTCCCACCTGACCCGCCCGGTCAGTTCCCCCGCGTCGGCCGCCGACGCGGTGGTCCGCCCCGCCCCGGCGCGGGCGATGTCGACGAACACCTTCGGCAGCAGCACGAACCGCAGTTTCCCGGCCGCGACCCACTGCGGGAGCTCCGCGGCCGACGGCGCCGGGTCGAAGCCGAGGTAACCGCCGAGCGGCGCGACGCGCGCCTCGGTGTTCAGCACGAACGGGTCCGCGCCGTACGTACCGCCCTCGACGGCCAGGGTGATGCCGGCGGACGACGCCTGCGCGAACGCGAGCACCTGGCGCTGACCGGGGCTGAGCCGGTACGCGCTGTCGATGAACCGGACGTACCCGGCCGCGGCGCCCGCACCGGTGGTGTTGACGCTGAAGACGGTATGCAGCGCAGCCGTCGACGGTGGCCCGGCGACCGGGTCGGCGCTCTCCAGCACGCTCCTCGGCCGCACCGCGGTATCGACGACGAAGGCCGCGGGCCCGGCCACGACGGCGGCCAAGCCGATCACGGCCGCGACGCGGGCCGCCCGCAGCAGTACCGCGACGACGGAGAGCAACGCCAGGGCCAGCACGGTGTACCGCAGCCACGGCAGCCAGTCCGGCGTCCGGTCGAGCAGGACGTAGGCGAGCACCGCCGTCCCCGCGACCGCGGCCGGCAGGACGAACCGGGCCCGGCCCCGGGACCAGCTCGAGGCCGTGACCAGCCCCGCGGCGGCGAGCGCCGCGATCGCCGGGGCCAGCTCCGCGGTGTAGTACGCGTGGAAGATGCCGCCGGTGAACGAAAAGACCACGGCTCCCCACGATCAGCCAGCCACCCCACAACGCCCAGCCCGCCTTGGCCCGCGGCGCTGCCCCGCTTGCGCGGCACGCGGCGACGACCAGGGACACCACGGCGAGCGGCAGCAGCCAGGCGATCTGCCCGCCGACCTCGGCGTCGAACAGCCGCAGCGGACCCGCCTCGCCGCCGAGCGCCGCGCCGGCCGTGGCGCTGTAGCCGCCGCCGATGCCGGTCGTGCCGCCGACCAGCCGCGTCAGCCCGTTGTAGCCGAAGGCCAGCTGCCACACCGAACCGTCCGTGGTGCTGCCGACGAACGGCTTGACGCCGGGCCAGACCGTGACGACGACGGGCCACGCCAGCGACACGAAAAGCGTCACCGCGCCGGCCACGCCGAGCCACGCCAGCCGCCGGCCGCGTGAGCCGGGCGCCGCGACGAAGTACGCCAACGCCAGTCCCGGCAGCACGATCCACGCGGCGAGCATCTTCGTCAGGAAGCCCAGTCCGACGAAGACCCCCGCCCACACCAGCCACCGGGCGTTGTCGATCGCCCGGGTGACGCAGTAGGCGCCGAGCAGCAACAGGAGCACCAGGAGGGTGTCCGGCAGGTTGTCGCGGTTGATCGCCGCGGTGATCGGCGTCAGCGCGAAGAGCGCTGCGGCGAGCAGCGCGGTCCGCGCGCCGGCCCAGCGGCGCGCCACCCGGTGCAGCACGAGCACCGCGGCCACGCCCTCGACCACCTGGACCAGGGCGATCGCCCACGGGTGGAACCCGAAGACGGCCACGCCGAGCACCTGCGTCCAGAAGGCGAGCGGCGGTTTGTCGACCGTGACGACTCCCGCCGGGTCGAACCCCGCGAAGAAGAACGCCGTGACGTCGTGCGACATCGAGTGCACGGCCGCCGCGTAGTACGGCTGCAGCGGCCGGCTCCACAGGGCCCAGCCCCACGACACAGCGGCGACGGCCGAGATCACCGCCACCGCGATCCGCTCGCCCCGCCCGGTCCGCACCTCGGCCACCACCGTCATGTCTCCCCCTCCGGCTACCGCCAGAACGCTAGGAGAACACGCCGCCGGAATCCTCAAGCCCCGGATTGAAGTGGGCGTCCACCCGGGGGTGGAACGAGGCCGTACGGGAATCGTCCGCCGCTGCGGCGGCCGTCAGTGGAACTCGGGCAGGACGTGCTCCTGCCAGCCGCGGAAGAAACCTTCGTGGTCGTCGCCCACCTGCTGCACGTAGATCTCGTCGACCCCGGCGTCGACGTACTGGCGGACGCGTTCCGCGTGCGCCTTCGGGTCGTCACCGCACACGATCGCCTTGCCGACCTCCTCGCGCGGGACGAACGACGTCGCGGCTTCGAAGTCCTCCGGCCGCGGCAGGATCTGGGCCAGCTGCCCCGGCAGGACGTCGTTGGCCCACAGCCCGTGCGCCCGGTCCAGCGCCGCTGCCGCGTCGGCGTCCCAGCACACCTTCATCCCCGCCTGCACCGGCTTGTCCCCGCCACCGGCTTCGCGGAAGGCGCGGACCAGGTCGGCGTCCGGCAGGACCGTGCAGTACCCGTCGCCGATCCGGCCGGCGAGCTTCGTGGCCTGCGGCCCGAACCCGGAGACGTAGATCGGCACCGGGCGGTCCGGCACGGTGTAGATCCGCGCGTCCTGCACCTCGTAGTGCGTCCCGTGGTGACTCACCGCTTCGCCGCGCACCCCCGCCGCGTGGAGCTTGCGGATGACCTCGACGGCCTCCTCCAGCATCTCCAGCCGCTGCCCGGCCGAGGGCCACGGGTCGCCGAGGATGTGCTCGTTCAGCGCCTCCCCCGAGCCCACGCCCAGCACGAACCGGCCGTCCAGCTGGACCGCCGCGGTGGCCGCGGCCTGGGCGAGCACGGCCGGGTGGATCCGGACGGTCGGGCAGGTGACCGCCGTCGTGATCGGCAGCGAAACGGCCTCCGACAGGGCGCCGATCACCGACCAGACGAACGGGCTCTGGCCCTGCGCGTCGTTCCAGGGGTGGAAGTGGTCCGAGATCCACAGCCGCTGGAACCCGGCGCGCTCGGCCGCCCGGGCCTGGGCCACGAGCTCGCGGGGACCGTACTGCTCGCACGAGAGGAAGTAGCCGATCGACGTCATGCCGGCCGGATACCCCGGCCACCCGCTCCGCACACCACCGCACCGGTGATCGCGGCGGCGCACCGGACGAATGCCCCATCGGTGGCGTGATCGCCCTGCTCACCCTGCGCCCGGCCGGTGCCGCCGTTAGCTTCGTTCCGTGCTCAGATTCGGTGTGGTGGCCGTGTTGTCGCTGCTCTCGCTCGGCGTCGCCGCGCTGGCCCTGTTCGCCGGCCCGTGGTGGTGGCTGCTCGCCGTACCGCTGCTCCTGCTCGCCGGCGTGGGGTGCTGGGACCTCGCGCAGCGCAAGCACTCGGTCCTGCGGAACTACCCGATCCTCGGGCACCTGCGGTTCCTGCTCGAAGCGTTGCGGCCCGAACTGCAGCAGTACTTCGTCGAGCGCAACTTCGACGGCCGCCCGTACGACCGGGACATCCGCAGCATCGTCTACGAACGGGCCAAGGGCACCGACGCCGAAGAGCCGTTCGGGACCGAACGGGACGTCTACGCCGACGGGTACGAGTCCCTGGTGCACTCGATGGCGCCGGTGGCGCCGCCCGACGATCCGCCGAAGATCCGGATCGGCGGCCCCGACTGCACCAAGCCCTACGACATGGCGCTGCTGAACGTGTCGGCGATGAGTTTCGGCTCCCTGTCGGCGAACGCGATCCTGGCCCTCAACAAGGGCGCCGCGCTCGGCGGGTTCGCCCACGACACCGGCGAAGGCGGGCTGTCGGAGTACCACCTGCGCCACGGCGGCGACCTCGTCTGGGAAATCGGTACCGGCTACTTCGGCTGCCGGACCTCCGACGGCGGTTTCGACAAAGCGGAATTCGCCGACAAAGCCGCGCACGACGCGGTGAAGTGCGTGTCGCTGAAACTGTCCCAGGGCGCGAAACCCGGCATCGGCGGCGTGCTGCCCGGCGGCAAGGTGAACGCGGAGATCGCCCGCGTCCGCGACGTCCCCCAAGGCAAGAGCGTCATCTCCCCGCCCTACCACCGGGTCTTCTCCACCCCGCGTGAGCTGGTCCGGTTCATCGCCTCGATGCGCGAACTGGCCGGCGGCAAGCCGGCCGGGTTCAAGCTCTGCCTCGGGTCGCGACGCCAGTTCCTCGCCGTCTGCAAGGCCATGCTCGCCGAGGGCGTCACGCCGGACTTCATCATCGTCGACGGCGCCGAAGGCGGCACCGGCGCCGCGCCGCTGGAGTTCGCCGACCACGTCGGGACCCCGCTGACCGAAGGCCTCATCACCGTCCACAACGCACTCGTCGGCACGGGCCTGCGCGACCGGATCAAGCTCGGCGCCAGCGGCAAGGTCGCCACCGGCGCGGACATCGTCAAGCGCCTCGTGCAGGGCGCCGACTACACCAACGCGGCGCGGGCGATGATGTTCGCCGTCGGCTGCATCCAGGCCCAGCGCTGCCACACCAACCGCTGCCCGACCGGCGTCACCACCCAGGACCCCCGCCGCGCCCGCGCGCTGGACGTCGAAGACAAGTCCCTTCGGGTGGAACGGTTCCAGCGCTCCACGGTCAGCGGCGCGCAGCAGATCATGGCGTCGATGGGCGTCCGGTTCCCCGCCGAGCTGCGACCGCACATGCTCCGCCGCCGCGTCGACCCCCACCAGGTGCTGTCCTATGCGGAGCTCTACGACTGGGTCGGGCCCGGGCAGCTGCTGTCCGAACCCCCGCCGGACTGGGCGGCGGACTGGGCCGCGGCCGATCCGGACCGCTTCACCGTCTGATCGGCGGCAGTCTCCCATCAGGACGATCGCGACGCCGTCGCCGTCTATGCTCGGCGCGTGGCGATCGACTCCCCCGCTCTGAAGACCCGCCGGGCCGCGCCCCGGGACTGGATCCCGCGGTGGTCGGCGAGCGCCGCTCTGCGCGCCCTCCGCGCCACCCTGGTGGTCCCCGTCCTCTTCGCGTTCAGCATCACCGTGCTCGGCGACCTGCAGGTCGCGACGTTCGCCGCCTTCGGCGGGTTCGCCACGCTCGTCATGGCGTCGTTCGGCGGCGATCGGCTAGACAAGCTGCGCGCCCACTTCGGACTCGCCGTCACGGGCAGTGTCCTGCTGGTCGTCGGCACCGCTGCCAGCGCATCGCTGCCATTGGCGGCGATCGTCACGCTCGTCGTCACCTTCCTGGTGCTCTTCGGCGGAGTCGCCGGACCGAACGCGGCCGCCGGGGGCGTCGCCGCACTGCTCGCCTACGTCCTCCCGGCCGCCTCCCCCGGCACGATGAGCATGGTGCCGGCCCGCCTCGGCGGCTGGTGGCTGGCCTCGGTGGTCGGCACCGCCGCCGTCCTGCTGCTGTCGCCCCGGTCCCCCGCCACGGCCCTGCGGGACGCGGCGGCGCGGGCGGCCGGCGCGCTGGCCGACCACCTCGACGCGGCACTGAGCGGCGGCGCCGACACCGCGCACGAGGCGGCGGTCGAAGCCAAGCACCACCTGATCGACGAGTTCACCGCGACGCCCTACCGCCCCACCGGGCTGGCCGCCGAAGACCAGGCCTTCGACACCCTGGTGGGCCTGCTCGAATGGTGCGCTTCGGTCATCGCCGACACCACGAGCGAGTACCCGGACCTGAGCGGGGCACCCGAGGTCGAACGCGCGCTCCTCATCGAGACCAGCGCCGGCCTGCGCGAGGTTTCGCGGCTGATGGCCGGTCAGCCCGGCTCCTTCGACGCCGGCGAGCTGGACCGCCGGATTCAGGCGAGCGTGGCACGGCTGCGCGCACTGGGATCCGGTGATCCCGGCTACGTCGACGCGGTGCACCTTTCCTTCCACGCCCGCACCGGGGCTTTCGCCGTCCGCGAGGCGGTGACCCAAGCCCGTGCCGCCGTACCCGGCGGACGACGAACGCGCTTCCCCGGTGGGCTTTCCATGGCCGCGCTGGCCCGGGTCGCCTCGCCGCACACGAGCCTGCGGTCGGTGTGGTTCGTCAACAGCCTCCGCGGCGCGGTGGCCCTGACCGCGGCGGTCGTCGTCGCCGGGGCCAGCGGCGTCGAACACGGGTTCTGGGTGGTGCTGGGCACGTTGTCCGTGCTGCGCGGCAACGCGGCGGCGACCGGATCGACCGCGCTGCGAGCGCTGATCGGCACCGCACTCGGCGTCATCGTCGGTGCGGGGCTGCTGCTGGTCATCGGCACCAGCGCGCCCGCGCTGTGGATCGCCCTCCCGATCGCGGTGCTGGTCGCCGGCTACGCGCCGGGCGCGCTGCCCTTCACCGCCGGCCAGGCGGCCTTCACCGTGACGGTCTCGGTGCTGTTCAACCTGCTCGCACCGGCCGGCTGGCAGATCGGGGTCGTGCGGATCGAGGACGTCGCGATCGGCTGCGCGGTGTGCCTGGTGGTGGGCGCCCTGTTCTGGCCCCGCGGCGCCCGGGCCGTGGTCGCCGACGACCTCGCCGACGCGTTCCGCACCGGCGGCGCGTACCTGTCGGCGGCCGCGAACTGGGCGCTCGGCCTCCGCCACGACCCACCCTCCCCCGCCGCGGCGACCGCGGCCGGAGCCCGCCTCGACGACGCACTCCGCGGGTTCCTCAGCGAGCAGGGCACCAAGCACGTCCCCAAGCCCGACCTGTGGCGGCTGGTCATGGGGACCGTCCGCGCGCGGCTCACCGCGCACTCGCTGGCCGGGCTCCCGAACCCCCACGTCGACCCGGACCCGTTCCGCCGGCTCCTCGGCGACCAGGCGGGCCAGCTCGCCGCCTGGTACGACCACCTGGCCTCCCGCCTGGACCGCACCGACCACGGCGAGGTTCCCATACTCGCCCCGCCCGCCTTCCCGGACGTCCTCCAGCAGCCCGGCGCCTCGGTGCGCGACCTGGCGTGCGCGCTGTGGGTCCACGAGCACATCAAGCACATCTCCGCCCGGCTCGCCGAACTCGTCGAGCCGGCCGGCGTGGTGGCCACCCAGCGCCATCGCCCTTGGTGGCGGTGAGCAACCGCCTGCCGACACCGCACCGAGACGTCGCCGACGCGGTCTTCCGGCGCGGCCGTTGGGTTACTTCACCGCGACGGGGCCGTGACTGCTCCGGACGAACATCTCGGCTCCCTCGTCGTAGCGTCCGCAGGTCGGCGACTACCAGGCCCCGCGGCCCGGCTCATCCCGGTGATCGGGCTGGTACGCGCCGGACCCACCGGCGCTGGCAGGTGGTCTGCCGGGCACTAACCGAAGTGGTCCCAGCCGGTGCCGCCCTCGAAAACCTGCGTGAAGGTGCCGTGGCCGTCGCCGGTGTAGGCGCGGAGAGCACCGTTGAAGACCGCGTACAGATCGGCCTTCCCGTCGCCGTTCACGTCACCCGCGCCGAGTTTCGTCGCGCCGTTCCAGCCCGCGGTCTCGCCGGCCGCGGTGAATTCGCCGGTACCGTCACCGTGGTAGTAGCGGAGCTTGCCGTCGGCGATGCCGAGGAGGTCGGCCTTGCCGTCACCGTCGACGTCCGCGGCGCTCAACTGACCGACCTGTTCCCAGCCGCTGCCGGTCTTCTTGGCCGGGTGAAAGTTCCCGGTCCCGTCGCCGAAGTCGACCGCGAGTCCGGTGCCGTCGACGGTGACGAGGTCCGCCTTGCCGTCGCCGTTGACGTCGCCGAGTTCCAGCTGGCTTCGGCGGTCCCAGCCGGTGCCACCCCGCCATCCGAAGTGCACGTTGCCGGTGCCGTCACCGAAGTCGTACTCCAAGGCACCGCCGACCACCGAGACGAGATCGGCCTTGCCGTCCCCGTTGACGTCGCCCAGGTCCAGCTCGCCGTGGGCGTCCCAGCCGGTGCCCCCCTGCCAGGCGAGGTGCACATTGCCGGTGCCGTCGCCGAAGTCGGCCTGCAGCGCTCCGCCGACGACGCCAACCAGGTCGGCCCGGTGATCCCCGTTGACGTCTCCCACGCGCAACTTGTTGCCCGGTGTGGTCGTGGTGACCACCTCCGTCGCCGGACCGTCCTGGCCGGCCGCGGTCACCGGGACGACCCGGTAGCGCCAACTCACGCCGGGCTGCAGCCCGCTCTGGACGAAGGGCGCGGCCGCAACCGTGCCGAGCAGGGTGGACGGATCCCCGGTCGCCGACCCGTAAACCCGGAACGAGGCGTAATGCACACTGGCCACGTCGATCCAGCTCAGCGTGACTGCGTGCGGCGCCGGGTAGGCGGCGAAGCCGAGCATCCGGCCGATGAGCCAGTCGCGCAGATCGTCCACCCGCGTGGCCGTCGTTCCCTGCCGCGTCTCGGTCTCGCCGAGACATCTGTGCTGCCACGACGCGCCGACAACGCCGATCAGGTTGCCGGTGCCATCGGTCACCGGGCCGCCGGCGTCACCTTTGCAGGCGTCGCCGCCATTGTCGCCGGTCATCGACATCGTTGCGTCCGTCGCGGTAGCGATCGTGAACGCTGCTGCGTGCGGCACGTCGGGAAGCCACTCGCTTTCCGTGCGACCGAACCCCGCGACTTGGACCTTCGTGCCGGGGCCGGGCTGGGTGCCGGCGAGCGGAACCGGGAGTACGCCGGTCATCGCGGCGTCCAGCCGGATCAGCATCAGGTCACGACTGGAGGCGGGGATCAGCTGCGCGGCGTGCGCAGTCGCGGTTCCGACGGACACCGTGGCCGGGCCGCTGCCGGTGAAGCAGCTTGCCGCGCTGAGCACCCACCACGGGTCGACCAACGCACCGGAGCAGGCGCGGCCGTCCATGGTGATCTTCGCGAGATACGGGAGGCCCGTCGCCGGCGCCCCCAGCGCCACTGCCGACGAGGCCGGAGCGATTCCGGCCACCAACGCAGCCGTGAGGGCAGGAACAAGCAGGCGTGACATGCGCATGAGGTGTCCGTCCGTTCAATCGGCTGCGCTGCAGCAACTCGCTCTGAGGTCAGGGAAGGTAGGGGGTCGCGATGGTGGCAAGGCCGTCCCACGGCATGACGGCATAGCCTGCCCCGTTGTGCCAGGCCCGCACTTGCCGTTCCGGGTCGATGGCCAGCGCGTCGGCGCGGTGATCGCCGTCCAGGTCGGTGAACCGCAGCGGAGCGACGTCAGGAAACCCGGTGGCCACCACGATGCTCGCGCCCTCCCACGGCATCGGGGTGAATCCGCGGACGTTGTGCCAGGCGTGCCCTTCGCCGTCAGGCCAGACCGACACAATGTCGGTCTTGCCGTCGCCGTCGAGGTCGGTGAAGAACGTGGTGCCCGGCTTCATGCCGGTGGCCACCACGATGCTCGCGCCCTCCCAGGGCATGGGAGCGAATCCGCGGGCGTTGTGCCAGGCGCGGACGTCGCCGTTGGCGTCGACCGACATCGCCTCGGCTCGGCCGTCACCGTCGAGGTCGGCGAACTTGAGCCCCTGCGGGTCGAGGATTCCGGTCGTCACCACGACGCTCGCGCCCTCCCAGGGCATGGGAGCGAATCCGCGGATGTTGTGCCACGCGTGTCCTTCGCCGTTGTCCCACAGGGAGACGATGTCGGCCTTGTGGTCGCCGTCCAGGTCGGCGAAGTACGTCCGGCCGGGCACCATCCCTGTGGCCACCACGACATCGGCCGGGTTCCACGGGTTGCTGCCGAATCCCCCGTCGTTGTGCCAGGCGTGCACGTCCCCGTTCGGGTAGATCGCCATCAACTCGGCCCGGCCGTCACCGTCGAGGTCGGCCAGCAGGATCCGCGACGGCGTGGCGGTCAGCGGCGCGGTCTGCTGGTGGATCCAGTCGGCCAGATCGTCGACACGGGTCTCCACGGCGCCGCTGCGCGCCTCCGTCTCGGCCAGGCAGCCGTGCTGCCAGGACGTGCTGGTGACACCCACGAGCTCGACGTGGTCGCCGCTCGCCCTCAGCGCCGGGCCTCCGGCGTCGCCCTTGCACGGATCGTCGGCACCACCGGTCGCGGCGATCGACACCGAGGTCGGCGTGACGCCCTGCACGGAGTAGTTCGCCGTGTTCAACCGAGTCGGCACCCATTCGGTGGCGGTCCGCCCGAAACCGCCCACTCGCAAGGTTTCCCCCGGCGCCGGGGCCGTCGTAGCGATCGGCACCGGCGTGCCGGCCGGCAGAGAACCCGGACGGGCGGGAGTCAGATGCGCCAGCACCACGTCCCGGTCCGGGGACGGCACCAGCCGGTCGACCACCGGCAGTTCCAGCAGTTCGCCCGGCCCTGGCGTGGGAACCTTCGGTCCCAACGACACCGTCGTCGGCTGCGGCGGCTGCCCCTCCACTACGTCGGGGCCGAAGCATCGCTTCGCGGTGATCACCCAGCCCTGCGCCACCAGCGCTCCCGAGCACCCCGCGGTCGTGCCGTTGACCACGATTCGCGCGGCGTAGCCGTAACTGCCGTCCGATGCCGCGGTTCCCCCGCTCACCGCGTCGGCTGGGGCAGCCGGGAAAACCACCACTCCAGCACTCAGCACGACCGCCGAAAGCACTATTTTCCGAATTCGCACCCGATCCGCTCCCTCGTCCCCGGTCCGGTACCGGCAGTCGTCGTCGGGAGGGTGGCAAGTGCCGGCTTCGCCGGATCAGCACCGACCGAAGCCGTCGATTCGATCCGCGCCGTGAACGTCCACGACCGTGGTGACCACAGCCGCCGCGCGGTCGCTGTGGTCATCGGTCCGGGCCACGCACGAATTCCCCCGGCACAGGCCCCTCCCCGTCGCCAGTTGCCCGGTTCCACCCTACCTGCTCGCTGGCCGGATCGAAGCAACCCGCCAGCACCCACCTCGACACCTCACTCGGCCGCGATCTCCGGAAGTCCTTCCGCGCTACTCCAGTGGAACAGCCACCTCCGGCCACGACCACGATTATCAACCCGAACCGTCACCCTGAGACCGCCAGCCGGCGCAAGTGGAGTGGTCCGCACCGAGCCGATGTGCTCGATGTCCCGCGACCCGCGACGCGAGGAGTGCACGATCTGCACCGCCCTGGCCCCCGACGCCGTCTTCACCGCGCGCACCTACGCCACGAGAGACAGCCTAGAACCGGCCGCTTAGTGCGCAGATTTTCGCCGTTCACACGACGAAACCGCAGCTCAACAGCCAGCACTTTACCCAAGATCAGGGATCTTGAGCCAAAGTCAGGTAAGGTGACGGAATGGTCATGCGGGTGGCGGTTCCCGTGCTGCCGTGCCGAGATGTGCAGGCAGCGCGGTCGTACTTCACGGACGTGCTCGGATTCGACACCATATTCACCTGGGAGACCCCACCTAGCTACGCGGCCGTGATCCGCGACACCGCCGAGTTCCACCTGTACGCCGAAAGCAGCGTCGGCCCGGCCAGGGTGACGGTTGTCGTCGACGACGTCGATTCCTGCCACGACGAGCTGCGCGCCCGCGGCGCCGACATCGTCGAGCCACTGGCTGACCGGCCCTACGGGATGCGCGACTTCAACGTTCGGACACCCGATGGGCACTTGTTGATCTTTAGCCAGCCGCTTACCGAGTACGGGTGACCATCAGCGGACCAGCCGGAAGAATGACCGGACCTCGTCGACGAACAACGCCGGCTGCTCGAACGCCGCGAAGTGGCCGCCCTTGCCGGGCTCGTTCCAGTACCGGATGTTCGGGTCGGCCGGCGCTCCGCCCACCGCCGAGACGGGCGCTGCAGCTCCTTGGGGAAGACCGAACAGCCGGTGGGTACGGTCACCGTCGCGCCCGGCCGACCCGGAGATCCATTCGTTGACCTGCTGGAGGCTTTCCCAGTACAGCAGTGCGGATGAGGCACCGTTGCCGGGAAGCCAGTAGAGCATCAGGTTGTCGAGCAGCTCATCCCGGGTAATAACCCGATGCAGGTCGCCACCGGAGTCGGTCCACGACCAGAACTTCTCGACGATCCAGGCGCAGAGGGCGGCCGGCGAGTCGACCAGCCCGTAGCCGACCGTCTGCGGCCGGGTCGACTGCTGCGTCGAGTATCCGGAGCCCCATTCGTCCGCCTCCCGCAGTGTCGCGAGCGCCGCCCGCTCGGCACCGGTGAGGTCGTCCAAGGTGGCCGGATCGGGCGGTGCGAGCGGCGGCATGAGATGGATGCCGGCGACCCGATCGGGTTGCCGTTGACCGATGCTCGTGGCGATGCTGGTGCTCCAGTCGCTGCCCTGGGCGCCGAACCGCCGGTAGCCGAGCCGGGCCATCAGCTCGCACCACGCGTCGGATATCCGCTCGATCCCCCACCCCGGCGCGGCCGGCTTGTCGCTGAAGCCGTAACCGGGAAGCGATGGGCAGACCCCTCGAACCGGCCGCTTAGTGCGCAGATTTTCGCCGTTCACACGACGAAACCGCAGCTCAACAGCCAGCACCCCACCCAAGATCAGCGATCTTGAGCCAAGTCAGGTCATCGCGTTTCCACCCTGGCCGCGGTCCTCCTCACCGGCAGCCAGACAGCTGCCGTACCCGCAGCGGCGCGCTCGTCGAACCCACACTCGTGCTCATCGCGGGCGAACTGCTTCCCGAAACCCAGAAGGCGGTATCCCAGCGAAAGCGACCACCGTCATCGTCGGCCGCCCGGACCTGACGATCGCCACCGGGACGGTTGCGAAGGTTACTCAGCTCCACGTCCATACCGACCGCGACGTCGCCCCGGCCGGGACCGACACCATCGCCAAGGGCGCAACCCCGCCGCCACTGGCCGTCGCGTCGGGCGTGCCGGGCTCCGCGGAGACCGTCAACCTCATCGGCTGAGGCCGCACCGGCGACGACTGGGTACCGCACAATGTCCGCCGCCCGGTTCACAACGACCGCAAGCACCCGGTTCCTCCACTCGGCCACAGCCCACAAGATCTGGTTGTACCTGGCGGTGGCCTCGACGGCGCGGCGAGCGCGTACCGGCCGGTCTTCGCGCTGCACTGGCTGGGTGCAAACAGCACGATCTTCGTTGCGCCTTCGGGATTCAACATCGGTGGGGCGAACTCCGACGGTCAGGATGCGACCTTCGTGGACGACATGATCAAGCAGATCGAAGCGCGCTCTGCGTCGGCACGGCAAGCGTCTTCTCGGCCGGCTTCAGCTACGGCGCGGGCATGAGCTACGCACTCGCGTGCGCGCGGGCGAACGCACTCTGCTCGAGCGGCCACCAGTGAAGGACCGCTCGACCTGGCTCCCGACGGCCGGCCATCGAACGACCGGTCACGCCCCAGCCTGCTCCCGCTCCAGGTGCGCTTCACCAACGCGCCTCCTCATCGACGGCCGTGACCTCAATGAACGTCGCACACCGGCCGGCGCGCGATGCACAAGTCCGCGATAAGTGGATAACTCATCCGGTAACCTGCTATGGTCGTCCTAAGCGGATAGGTCATCCGCATAGCCGGAAGGGACGACACATGAGACGCACAGCTGTGCTGACGGGCGGGACGGCGGGCATCGGCCTGGAGACCGCGCTGGGCCTCGCCGCCGCGGGGCTCGCGGTCACGGTGGTCGGCCGCAACACCGACCGGGGCGCACGCGCGGTCGAGCTGATCAACGCGGCGCGGCCGGCGCACCCCGCCCGGTTCCTCCGCGCGGACCTGGCCTCGCTCGACGAAGTCCGCTCTCTCGCCGACCGGATCGCCGCCGACCACGCCGGCTCGGGGGACGCGCTGGCGGTGCTGGTCAACAACGTCGGAGCGATGTTCGCCGAGCGGCACTCCTACGACGGTGTCGAGGCGTCGTTCGTCGTCAACCACCTCTCGCCCTACCTGCTCACCGAGCTGCTGCTGCCCACGTTGCAGGCCGGTGCGCCGAGCAGGATCGTGAACGTCACCTCAGGCGCCGTCGGGGTCGCGAAGCGGGTGTTCGACGCCGTCGAGCCGCCCGGGGGCTACTACGGCTTCCACTGGTACGGCCGCGCCAAGCTCGCCAACCTCGCCTACACCCTCGACCTGGCCGCGCGGCTGGACGGAACGGGTGTCACCGTGTTGGCCGCGGACCCCGGGGGTGCCGCCACCGACATGACCGACCACATGCTCGACCCCAAGATCGTCTCCCCCGGCCTGCGTCTGCTCTGGCCGCTCGTGCGCCGCAAGTTCCGGCGCTCGACCTCGGGCCCTGCGTCGGTGGCAGCCCAGCCGTCGATCGTCGCCGCCACCGACCACGCGCTCGCCGGCCGGACCGGCGTCGTCATCGGCCCGCAAGCACGCCCGGTAGCAGCATTCCGCCCGGCGGCCGACCCCCGAATCGCAGCCGCCGTCCGCCGGCTCAGCGAACGTCACGCACCGCTCACGGTGGCATGACCCGACCGGCGGGCGTTCAGCGCAACTCGCCGGATCCGGATGCGCGATCCGATTAGGCTGTCCCCATGACGACCATGCCGCTGCGCAAGGACGCCGCCCGCAACCGGGACCGGATCGTCGCGATCGCCCGCACCTTGGTCGACGAGGGCACACCGCTGCAGCTGAACGACGTCGCCCGCCGCGCCGGACTCGGCGTCGGCACCGTGTACCGGCATTTCCCGACCGCCGAAACGTTGCTGGAAGCCGTCGCCACGCCCTGCCTGGAGGCCCTCACCGCGCACGGCAAGCAGGCGCTGACCGATCCCGATCCCTGGCGCGCGCTGGAAACCTTCCTGTACCGCACCGTGGAAGCACAGGTCACCGACGCGTCCCTGTCCCCGGTCACCGTCGCACCCACCGACGCCCTGCCGCGCACCACAGAACTCAAGGAAGAGCTGCAGTCGTTGGGCCTGACGCTGCTGGACCGGGCCCATGAAGCCGGGTTGGTCCGCCGCGAAGTGTCCGCTGCCGACCTGACTTCCCTCATGTGCGGCATCGCCTACGCAGCGCAAGTCCACAGCCGTGACCCCGGCGACCTGGTCGCCACCGCCCACCGGTACCTGACCACCCTGCTCGAAGGACTGAACGCCACAGCACCGAAGCCGTGAGCCGGCGGACCATCCAGGAGCGGATGGGCTACCGGACGAGGAGCCGCTCACGCAACCGCACCTGCATCGGTTTCGCAACGGTTCGGGCGGGTAACCCCTGGTTGTCCCAGCTCGACGCGAAGGAAGTGCCCGATGCCCGCATTGACCCGCGTACTCGGAGCGGCGACCGCCGCTTACAGCGTGACCATCATCGCCGCGCCGAAGGTTCTGGCGAAACCGTGCGGCCTGACCTCGGCGACCGGTGAGGTCGCCGGCGACGTGCGGACGCTGATCGGCGGGATCGGCGCCCGGGACGCCGCCATCGGCCTCGCCATGATGTTCGCCCCGGCCGGGCGGGCCCTGCAGCTGGCCCTCGCGGCGCGAGTCGCCTCCGACACCGCGGACGCGCTGGTCTTCGGCACCGGGCTGCCCGATCGCTCGGCCCGGAAGAAAGTCGCGGTGTTCGCCGCGGGCTGGGCCGCGTTGTGTGCGGCCTCCGCCCTTCTCCCCTGACCGTCGCAGCGGCCGCGACCGTGTCCGGCCGAACCTGCTGCCCGCCGGGCGGCCCCCATTGGAGCGTCATGCACAGTCTCGTCAATCCGAAAGAGGCCCGCGCGGCGACCGGCCGGGTCGTGCTGATCGTCGGCGCCACCAGCGGGATCGGCTTGGCCACCGCGGTCGCGTTCGCGGGCCGGGCCGGCAAGCTCGTCCTCGTCTCCCGCAGCCCCGAAGCGCTCGACGCCGCCGAGGCGGCCTGCCGACGTGCCGGCGCCGACACCGTGGACACCCTGGCCGAAGACGTCACCGACCCCGTGGCCGCCGACCGGCTCGTCGCCCGGACGGTGGAGCGCCACGGCCGGATCGACGTCGTCGTGCACACCGCGGCGGTGATGGGGTACGGCAGCGTGGAAGCGATGCCGGCCGAGGTGTTCACCGCCGTCGTCGACACCGCAGTGCACGGCACCCTCCACGTGGCCCGGGCGGTGCTGCCGGTCATGCGCCGCCAGCACGCGGGCACGTTCATCGGCGTCAACTCGCTGCTGGGGTCGGTCACCGTCCCGCAGATGGGCGCCTACGCCACGTCGAAATGGGGCCAGCGAGCCGTGCTGCGCACCCTGCAGCAGGAAACGCGCGACGAACCCGGGATCTCGGTGTGCATCGTCAGCCCCGGCAGCATCAACACCCCCATCTACGACCAGGCGGCCAACTACACCGGCCACGCGACCCGGCCTCCCTGGCCGGTCCTGGCCCCCGAACGGGTCGCCGCGGCGATCACGCGGCTGGCCGACCGGCCCCGCCGGCACGTGTCCGTGCCGATCGGTCCCGGCAACCCGCTCATCATCACCGGTTTCCGGCTGCTGCCCCGGCTCTACGACCGGCTGGTCGGCCCCCTGCTGCAGCTGGCCGTCCTCACCCGCGAACGGCTGCGGCCCACCCCCGGAACCGTGCACCACCCGGAGCCCGCCCGGGAACGCATCCACGGCCGCTGGCCGGCCCCGCACCCGGCGGAAGCCCCGGCGGTGCGCTCGTGACCGCGCCCGGCCCCGAGCCCGACGAGGTGCCCGGCCTGGAGCGCGGCGGTTCGGTCACCCCGGGCGACACCCCGCCCGACGCCGGGCAGACCTCCGGTCTGTCCCACCCCCAGCCGATTCCGTCGAAGAAGGGACCCGTTCTCGCGCTCGTCGTCATCGGGATCATCGTGGCCGGGGTGGCCGCGTTCTTCGTGGTGCGCGCCTTCGCCCTCCTGGACTGACCGGCTCAAGCCCGGCGCAGCGACAACCTGGTCCTCCGCGATTCGCGATCCGGCTCAGTCCCGGCGTAGCCGACGATCAGAGCAGCCGTGAGTGCGGGCACGGCCCACTGCACCCAGCCGAGCCCGCGCTCGGCGCGCACCAAGCGTTCGTGGCGTTCTGCGCTCAGGTCGGCCTCGGTGGACACACCGTCGCCGCCCAGGGCCGCATGCTGGATCCGCTTGCCGACCAAGTAGCTGTAGGTGGACGCCGCCATGGCGGCCACGGTGGTCGCCGCCTTGATCGCGGTCGCCGGATCGGGCAGCCGCTTGCCCCGGCGGCGGCCGCGCTGAGTCTTGACCGTGCCGGCCACGCCGACGAGGTGCAGGCCGATCGCCCCCGCCCCGACGGGTGTCCACCGGGACCAGCCGGTACTGGTGATCCGCGCCGCGGCGACCCGATCCGCGGCACGCGCCGCGGTCCCGTTCAGCCCGACCGCGCCCATCAGCGCTCCGCCGAGCCACACGGCCAACCCGAGGTCACGCGCACCACGCCAGGCCAGCTCGCTCTTCATCGGTACTACCTGCCCTTCAGCGTGCGCAGAGGTCGATTACCCGCCTCTGCGCACGCGAAGGCCAGGAGACGGTCATCTGAACGATCCGGGCGCGAGTACCCGGCCGAGGCAAGCCGAACCGTCACCCGCAACGCCGCGGCCGCCCCGTCCGGCGAAGGCGGGGTGGCTGACCTCTTACGCATCGGAAGCCGGGATCTGGTCCGGCGTGGTGGCCGGTGCCCCGGCGAGACGGCGCTGGAGGTCGAGGACGGCCTTGGCCCTGGCCAACTCCGCCGGGGCGAACGGCAGCAGCGACCGGGTCACCACCAGGCCACCGTCGGCGTCGGCCAGCCGCATCACCGTTCCGTCGATGCCTTCTCCGGCCCTCTTCCCCCGGCGGTCCACCGGTTTCCGTGCGATTTCGCAATCGCCCAGTACCGCCAGCAGCAGCTGGTCCGGATCCGTTTCCCGGGCGGCCGCCATCGTCAGCACGCGGGTCGGCAGGTCGACGAACTCGTGCACGTCCGCGGGTACGACCCGCACCTCGCGGCCGCCGCCGAGTTCGGTGACCGTGGCGATGTCCGCCGCGGTCGCGCCGGCCGGCGCGCGGACCAGGAACTCGTCCACCACGCCGTCCGGTACCGCGAGCACCTGCAACGAGACGATGTCGTAGCGGTGCGCCGCCAGCGCGGCCGTCACCCCCGCCAAGCTCCCCGGCACGTCGCGCACCGTGGCGCGCACCCGCCACGCCACCCCGGTCCGCGATGGATGTTCACCCGTGCTGCCGCGTGCCGGGTTCGGTCGCGGGCGGTGCGTCCACCACCGGCGCCACGCGGCGGTGGCGATCAGGAGCCCGCCCAGCCCGAACAGCATGACGGGGCCCACGCGGTTGTGCGACAACGTGCTGACGAACAGATCGGCGACCCCGGTGGCGATGAACAGGGCCGCGAGCTCGATCAGCTCACGGCTCATCGAGGTCCTCGCTCGCTGGACGGTCTTCGGCTGCGCCTCGGCTTCGGTCATGCGGCCAGCATCCGTGCCCTCTCTTACGCCGCCTGCGCCCGTCTGTCACGGTTCAGTTAACCCGAGGCACGCGGGCCCGCGCAAACAGCTGCAACGGATTTGCGGCCTGATGTACGAAAATTTCTGAAATCAGTTCGTCCATTGCCAACTGTTGTTGAGCAGCCTACAGTCTCGTCACCGACGAACGTCTTCCGGCAGCGTGGCGAGAGGAACTGACATGGCGGTCTCGCGCAGGACCTTCCTCGGATCAGCCGCCGCCGCGTCGGCGTGGGGTGCGCTTTCCCTCGCGGGCGCGCCCGACGTCTCCGCCGCGGCGAGCCCGCCGGGGGACGTCGTCGGCAAGATCACCGTCGGGTACCAGGGCTGGTTCGCCTGCGCCGGAGACGGCGCGCCGATCAACGGCTGGTGGCATTGGAGCCAGGACTGGAGCCGCACGCCGTCGCCGGCCAACAACGTCATCAAGGCCTGGCCGGACATGCGCGAATACACACGCACCTACCCCACCGCCTACGGCAACCTCGGAAACGGCCAGCCGGCCACGCTCTTCTCGTCCTACGACCAGCAGACGGTGGACACGCACTTCCGGTGGATGCAGCAGTACGGCTGTGACACGGCCGCCCTGCAGCGGTTCAACCCCAACAGCAGCGAGGGCCCCACCCGGGACGCGATGGCCGCCAAGGTCCGCAGCGCCGCCGAGGCGTACGGGCGGAAGTTCTACATCATGTACGACGCCACCGGCTGGGCGAACATGCAGACGGAGATGAAGGCCGACTGGTCGGCGAAGATGTCCGCGCACACGGCGTCGCCCGCCTACGCCCGCCAGAACGGCAAACCGGTGGTCTGCATCTGGGGCTTCGGCTACAACGACGCCAACCACCCGTGGGACGCGAACACCTGCCTCGACGTCGTCAACTGGTTCAAGGCCCAAGGCTGCTACGTCATCGGCGGCGTGCCCCGGGAATGGCGCACCAGCGACGGCGGCTCGCGACCGGGCTTCGGTGGCGTCTACCGCTCTTTCGACATGATCTCGCCGTGGATGGTCGGCGCCGTGGGCGACGTGGCCGGCTCCGACTGGACATACCAGAACCTCACCGTGCCCGACCAGGCCGACTGCACCGCCCACGGCATCGACTACCAGCCGTGCGTGCTGCCCGGCGATGTCTCCGCGCGCCAGCGGGCCCACGGCGACTTCATGTGGCGCCAGTTCTACAACATGGTGCGCGCCGGCGTGCAGGGCATCTACATCTCGATGTTCGACGAGTACGGCGAAGGCAACCAGATCGCGAAGACCGCGGAAAACGCCGCGATGACCCCCGCCGGTTCCGGCTTGTTCGCCCTCGACGAAGACGGAACGGCGTGCTCGTCGGACTACTACCTGCGGCTGACCGCCGACGGCGGCCGCATGCTCAAGGGACAGCTCCCGCTCACCGCGGTCCGCCCGACTCCACCGATCCCCACCACCGGCGGCTCCACCGACCTGGCCCGCGGGCGCACCGCCACCGACAGCAGCCACACCCAGAACTACAGCGCCGGCAACGCCGTCGACGGAAACGCCGACACGTACTGGGAAAGCGCGAACAACGCCTTCCCCCAATGGCTCCAGGTCGACCTCGGCGGCCCGGCCATGGTGACGCGAATCGTGCTGGCCGTCCCGCCGTCGAGCGCGTGGGGCACCCGGACACAGACGCTGACCGTCTCCGGCTCGAACGACGGCACCGCGTTCGACACCATCGTCCCGGCGACGGGGTACGGGTTCGACCCCGTCCGGGGCAACAGCGTCACCATCAGCATTCCCCCGACCGCACGCCGGTTCCTCCGCCTCACCTGCACCGGCAACACCGGCTGGCCGGCCGCCCAGATCGCCCGGCTCGAGGTCTACGGCTGACCGCGACGCCAGCGCCGGGACAGCCGGGGGAACCCGGCTGTATCGGTCACGGCCCCACCCGCAAGGACGGTTCGCCGGTCGCGGGCAGGTCCTGCCGCAGCGGACTGCGGCCCAGGCCGCTGACCCACATGGTGATCCGCCGTTGCAGGGGCCAGGGGAACCTCAGGACCGTGCCTGCGGCGACCCGCCGGCCGAGCCGGGCCAGCGGGTTCTCGAGCATCGCCAGCTTCGTCAGGCGATCGGTGAACGCGAGGACTTCCAGCGCGGCGGCTCGGCGCTGTCGTTCGTAGCCGTCGAGGACCGGCTCGTCGGCGTGGCCGGTGAGCACCGCGCCCAGGCGGGTCGCGACGTCGTAGGCGTCGGCGATGCCGGTGTTCATCCCCTGCCCCGCCGCCGGGCTGTGCACGTGAGCGGCGTCGCCGGCGAGGAACACGCCGTCCACGCGGAACCGGTCGGCGACCCGGTGGTGGACGCGGAACCGGGAGGACCACACCGGTTCGGCGGTCGACCGCGCGGCGATTCCCCGCTGGGCCAGCAATGCGTCGACGAACTGCCGGTCCGGTGCCTCCGGGACGGTCGCGGTGGGGCCGACCGTGGCGATGATCCGGTGGTTCGGGCCGGGGAGCCGGCCGAGCACGGTGACGCCCTCGGGTGACAGGTTGATCGTCGCTTCGTCGTCGGGGCCCGCGGCGGTGGACAGCGCGACGTCGGCGAGCACGAACTGCGAAGGGTAGGTCTCACCGGGGAACCCGACTCCGGTGGCCGAGCGGATGGTGCTGTGCGCCCCGTCCGCGCCGATGACGTAGCGCGCGGAGACCGCGAACCCGGCGGCCCCACCGTCCGGCTCCACGGTGCCGGCCACCACGTGCCGGGTGCCTTCGGTGCGCACGGAGGTGACTCGGTGCCCACGGCGAACCGAGCCACCGAGCTCGGCCAGCCGGTGCAGGAGCAGCTGCTCGGTCGTGCTCTGCGGCACGCCCAGTGCGAAGGGGTAACGGCTCGGCAGCCCGGTCAGCCCCACCCGCACGAGCGGCCGTCCCCGGTCGACCATGCCGATGCGGTGCACCCGGCGACCGGCGCGGACCAGTTCCTCGCCCAGGCCGAGCGCCGCGAGGAGTTCGATCGTGGCGGCGTGGACCAGCGCGGCGTTGGACGTCCGCGTCGGCTCCAGCGCGCTGTCCAGCACCACGTGCGGCACGCCGAGCGCGGCGAGGCGCACCGCGGCGGTCAGGCCCGTCGGGCCGGCCCCCACGATCACCACCTCCGTCCGCTCGACCACGGAGAGCGGTTCCACCACCCTGACCTCCAAGAGACAGTTTGTATCTTATTTTGGCAGGCTAGCACTTCCAGACGGGTTCCAGTTGTAGAGGTTGTGCCTCTTGTGGTCGAATCATGGGATGGCCGATGTGGATCCGCCGCCGGGGCGCGCGACGCGTCGCCGCGGCCACGAACTCGAGCAAGCGATCTACGGCGCGGTGCTCGACGAGCTGATGTGCGCCGGTTACGCGAACCTCACGCTCGACCGGGTTGCCCAGCGCGCCAGGACCGGACGGGCGACGCTGTACCGGCGGTGGCCGAGCAAGCGTGAACTGGTCGCCGACGCGGTGGCCGACGCCCTCCCGCCGCTGGAGGAGCGACCCGACACCGGCGACGTGCGCCAGGACCTGCTGATCTGCTTCACCCGCATGCACGGCCTCATCGAGGGGGTCGGGCGCCTGGCGATGCAGGCGGTCGCCGCCGAGTTGCACAGCCGCAACGACGACACGCTGGTCGACCTCGTCCGCGAGCAGGTGCTCGGGCCTCGGCTGCAGGTCGTGCTCGACGTCCTGCTCCGCGGGGCGGCCCGCGGGCAGATCCGGGCCGAGGCAGCCGTGCCGATACTGGCGCGGACCGGGCCGGCCCTGCTGTTCCAGCACCTGCTCATGTTCGGCAAGCCCCCGCCGGCCGCCCAGGTCGAGGACATCGTGGACCGGGTGGTCCTGCCCGCGGCGGGCTTCGTCCCCGGCTCGGCCTGAGGTGCGCGTGCCCCTTGGACGGCGTGCTCAGGCCGAGGCCACGCGCAACGCCAGAGAGCCGCCGGCCAGCACGAGGAACGACACGGGGTACAGAAGGTGGGAGTACCAGTGCGCCCGCGTGACGGTGACGACCGCACCGAGGAAGAACAAGATCAGGCCGACGGCGGCGGCGATCCCGAGCACCGGCACGGCGAGGCCGGCCAAGAGCCCGACGGCGCCCACCGCCTTGAGCAGGCCGAGGGGCAGCAGCCACGACGGCGGGACGCCGTACTTCGCCATGTTGTCGAGGACCCACCCGGCGCGGAGGATGTCGACCGCGGCGGCGTAGAGGCAGGCCGCGGCCGCCACGAGGGTGAGCAGAAGGTATGTCGTGAACACGGAAGTCCTTTGTGGTCAGAGCCTCGCCGGGTGGGCGAGGGTGCGGCGCCGGGAGTCACCCGCGGGCGTCCGACGCCGGTCCCGGAGTTGATCGGCGGTTCTTCCTTCGTCGAGACGAGCCGTCCTCGGCCACCGTGGCAGCTCAAGTGCACTTGAGCGCAAGAGAAGGGGAAACGATGCCTGCCGAGCTGTACTCGATCCGCGAAGCCGCCGAAGCCTTCGGCGTTCCGGTGTCCACATTGCGCTACTACGACGACATCGCCCTCGTACCCGCATCGGCCCGCCGTGCGCGGGTGCGGTGCTACGACCGCACCGCGTTGGCGCGCCTCGCCTATGTCCTGTTGTGGCGATCGGACGCGATGCTCAGCGTCGATCACACGATGGCCATCGTGTCCAGCGCCGATCGCGGCCACCGCAACGAGCTGCTCGAGCGCAGCCTCGCGGACCTCGACGATCGGATCGCCCGGCTCACCCGCGCGCGGAACACCCTGCAGCAGATGACGAACTGCCCGGACGACGATCCGGTCAACTGCGTCGTGACCGGGGCACGCATCCGGCGCGAGGTGGACGCGGCGCTGTGCTCGATCGGTGCCGGGGCGTGAACGGGCCAGCCGACCGGACCGGCGCACCGCGGCCCGCCGGACGATCGCGCACCATTCCCGGACTTCCGATGATCGACGGTCCGCTCCCCCGGTCCGCAGACTGGCTCACATCACCCACATGACCGGATCGAGGAAGTGACCCTGTGCGAACCGATGTCGAGTTCCCGTCCGCGGACGGCACGCGCACCCTGCGCGGTACGGCCCACGTACCCGACGACGCCGACGGCCCGGTGCCCGCCGTGGTCGTCTCCCCCGGCTTCGGTGACGTGGTGGCCCGCCTGCAGCCCGTCGTCGACGCACTGCTCGCGGCCGGGCTCGGCGTGCTCGCCTACGACCACGGCACCTTCGGGCTGAGCGACGGTGTACCCCGGCAGGAGGTGGACCCGGTCGCCCAGCACCGCGACCTGCGGATGGCCGTCACCGTCGTCCAGCACCAGGAGGGGCTGGACCCGGACCGCATCGGTCTGTGGGGCATCAGCTTCAGCGGCGCGCACGTGCTGACCGCCGCGGCCTGGGACCGGCGGGTCAAGGCGGTGGTGTCGCAGGTGCCGTGGATCGCCGGCCGGGAGAACGTGCTGCGGATGGGCGGCGAGCAGGCTCTCGCCACCTTCGGCGCGCTCCTCGACCGTGAGCGGGAGTCGCTTGTGGACGGTGCCGCCCCGTCCCGCGTGACGATCGCGCGGCGCACCGACGACGATTCGCCCGGGTTCGCGCTGTTCTCCGACGACGAGAGCGCCGCGTACTTCGAGAGCGGCCTCGCCGGCGTGCCGGTGCCGTGGGAGAACACGGTCACGGTCCGGTCGATCGCCTCCGTGCAGGAGTACGACGTCCGCCCGCTCGCCCCGCTGGTCAGCCCCACCCCGCTGCTGCTGGTGGTGGCCCGGCACGACACCGCGATGCCGGCCGATCTCGCCATCGGGTTCCACGACGCGGCCCTCGAACCCAAGGAGCTCGTCGTCGTGGACGGCGGGCACTACGACCTCTACCCGGCCGGCGACGCCTTCGACCAGGCGATGGACGTGACGACGCGATGGTTCACCAAGCACCTCTGACCCGTTCGCCGGCGCCGGCTCAGGACCGGGCGATTGACCCGTACGAGGAGCTCATCGCCCTGATGCACCTGCGCACCGTGATGTGGAAGCGGGTCGAGGGCCGGGGCCGGTGGACGCTTCGCTTCCGCGGCAACGGCCACGTCAAGTTCGGCGTCGTCGCCGCCGGAACATGCGTACTGACCGGCGTCGGACCGCCGCGCGAACTCGCACCGGGGGACTTCCTCCTGCTCGCCGCGCCACCGGAGGACGCCTTCGTGGGTACCGCGGACGTCGAGGCGGCCGGAGGCGACGAAGTCCCGTCCCACGCGTCCGGCACGGTGCTCACGCTGGGTACGGGCGGCGGGGAACCGGCGCAGCTGCTCTGCGGCCACGTGGAACTCGCCACGGCCAACGCGAACCTCCTGCTCGACCTCATGCCCGACGTCATCCACCTGCGCGCGGCGGACCGCGCGGCCGAGCGGCCCACCCGGCTGATCCACCTGCTGAAGGACGAAGCGCTCGCCGACCGGCCGGGCAGTGGCCTCGTCCAGGAACGGCTGGCCGAGGTGCTGCTCGTCGAGGCGCTGCGCAGCAGGCCGCCGGCGGCGGGGCCGATCGCGCCGGGGCTCCTGCGCGGGCTCGCCGATCCGCAGATCGCCGCGGCGCTGACCGCGTTGCACGCCGACGTCCGCCGCCCGTGGACGGTCACCGAGCTGGCCGCCAGGGCGCACCTGTCCCGGTCGACGTTCTCCCAGCGCTTCCTGGACCTGGTCGGCACCCCGCCGATCGACTACCTGGTGGCCTGGCGGATGGCGTTGGCCAAGGACGCTCTCGCCCGCGGCGCGACCGCGGCACAGGTCGCCGGCGCCGTCGGCTACGGATCGCCGAGCGCCTTCAGCTCCGCCTTCCACCGGCACGTCGGGATCCGCCCCGGCCGCTTCGCCCGCACGGACGAACGCCGGGGCCTCGCCGGTCCGCTCAGCGCGGCGGTGAGCCCTGCGTGAGGCCGTGAAGCAGGCACGGCCACTTCGGACACCCGAACCATTCGGCGGGCGCCGCGCCCGAGCGCGTCGGCGTCCCGGTGCGGTGGACGGCATGACGTCCACCCGAGAGGAGAACGTCTTGATCTTGATCACTGGTGCGACGGGAACGGTCGGGCGCGCGGCGACCAGACTGCTGCTGGCACAGGGGGAAGCGGTGGCGGCGGTGACGCGCGACCCCGCGCGGGCCTCGGTTCCCAAGGGTGCGCACGTCGTCGCGGGCGACCCGGCGCACCCCGCATCGCTCACCGACGCCCTTTCCGGCGTCGAGGCGATCCTGTTGAGTCCGCGCGCCGCCGGGGGTGGCGCGCGGGAGCTCCTGGCCCGCGCGGCCGGGCGCGGGGTGAAACGCGTGGTGGTGTTGTCGGCGACCACGGTCGAACACCCGGCGGGAGAGCCGCGGTTCGCCCAGGAGTTCGCGGCCGCCGAAGCGGTCGTCCGGGCGTCCGGTCTGGAGTGGACGGTCCTGCGGTGTGCGGACTTCGCCGCGAACAGCCTCGCGTGGGCTCCGCAGATCCGGTCGGCCGGGATCGTGCGCGGCGCCCACGGTCGGGCGGCGACCTCGCCGATCCACGAGCGGGACATCGCCGCGGTCGCGGTCCGCGCACTGGTCGACTCCGCCCACGCCGGGCGTTCCTACCTGCTCACCGGCCCGGAGTCGCTGACCCAGTACGACAAGGTGCGGCTGATCGGCGCGGCGATCGGCGCGGACGTGCGCTTCGTCGAGCTGCCGCCGGAGCAGGTTCGCCAGGGGATGCTCGCCGCCGGGCTGCCCGAGGAGGTCCCCGACCGGCTGCTCGGGTCCCTCGCCGACTACGCGCGGCGCCCTGGCCCGACGTCGCAGGTCGTCGAGCAGGTGCTCGGCCGGCCGGCGCTGACCTTCGCCGACTGGGTCGACGACAACGCCGGTGCGTTCCGTGGCTGAGACGTCCACGCGAACCGAAGGACGGGCGGCGGTCCGCACCGGGCGCGCGGCTCAGGGCCGCCTGCGCGCCGCCGCCCTGCTGTTCGGCGGCCTCTTCGCGGGGTTCATGGCCACCGTGCTGGTGCTCGAATCTTCGCTGCGCTCCTTCGACGGCACCGTCTACACCCAGGTCCGTCAGGTCGAACTCGTCGAGCTCGACACGTTCGCGACCGCCACCCTGATGCCGGCGCTGGTCCTCACCGCCCTGCTCGTCGTCGTGGCCTTCCGCGGTCGGGCGGGCCGCCGCTGGGTGCCGGCAGTCGCGTTGACCCTCTGGGTACTGGTGCTGGGCACGACCCTGGTGGTCAACCTTCCGATCAACGCCGACCAGCTCACGTGGAAGGTGCCGGCACCACCCGCCGACTGGGCGCACGTGCGCGACCGCTGGCAGGGCGCCCACGTCCTGCGCACCGTGGCGGCCGTGCTCGCGTTCGGGCTCCTCATCGCCGTCCCGGCACGCGGGGAAACGGAGGTCGGACCAGCACGTCCGTGAAGCACACGCTCGCGTGGCGGTGCCGACACAATCGGAGCAAGGCGCCGACCGGGAAGTAGCGGAATCGGGCCGCACAGCCACACTGACGGTTCGACCTCGCAAGCCACGCGTTCGGCCTCGGTGTGGCGAGCTCCGAGGACTTCGCCGGGGAGCGCCGTGAGGAGGCGCTCAGCCTCCGGCGGGACGGCTTCGACCTGCAGGGGCACATCCGTGGATGCGGCCGAACCACGTGTCGACAGGAGAACGCGGGGTGTCGCAGTGGCGCACCCTGGTGGACGTCTACGAGCGCCTCGGGCACCGGCGGGATTGCTGGAGAGCGCGACTTTTCCCGCCGACAGCATCAACTTCGCCGACCGCCTGCTCGATCGGGGCTATGAACCGGCCCCCGTCGACCTGTCCGAGTTCCGGCGTCCGGCGGCGGCCCCGAGTGCTGCACCCTGGAACTGCACCCGGCGGACGGCGGGTCTTCGGCGGCGACGGGCGCTGAAGGAGTTCTTCTACGGTGAGGACCCGAACGCCCCCCGCGGCGCACCTGTTCGGCAGGATCCCCGGCTGACCGGTCCGCAAGTGCCGCACAAGCCGCCGGTCATCGGCGGCGGTCCGTAGGCGCCGCAGCGTAGGTCCCGGCCGAAGCCGCAGGCCGCCCGCGTTCACGCCTCGGGCGCGTCCTCGGCGTCTTCGTGCGGGAGGATCACGTCGGGTCCGGTCTCCCCGGCCCCGAAGCCGTCGGCGGTGTCGGGCGCTCCTCGGCCGGGGTCGGCGGCCGCGATCTTCTGGTGTCCCGCTTCCGGATTCGGCTCGAACGGCGAAGTCGTCATGCCGCGGGCATACCCAGCGACCGGCGTTTCATTCGTCGGCGCGGTCAGCGACACGGTCCGGCCGGTCAGCCCGGACGTTGTTCAGCTGAGATTCACCTGCAGCTCACCCGAGGGCTCCGGCGTGCGAGGCTGAGGACATGGTCGACGAACAGCCGGACAGCCGCGCACCACGGTCGGTGGCCGAACTCGCCTCGGATCCCGCGTGGACGGTCACCCGCACCGGGACGAGCGGTCGCTGGCTCACCGCGGAGCGGGTCGTCGAGCTGGACGGGTGTCGTCGGCTCGTCGGGCTCACCCCGATCCGGCCGGGCACCGTCGCCGTCATGCTCTGGTCCGACGACGAGGTCGTCGAGCACGTTCGCGGCAGCGAAGCCGAGGCCTGCGTGACCGCACACCGCTGGGTGTCGAAGCTCCTGGCCGGCCACCAGCCCTGACCAGGCGCAGGCCGGGCTCGAAGGCGGTCCGCGGTCTCCGTTCGTTTCCGGGTTCGCCGCCTTGCCCTACGACATTCAGGTGAAGCGTGTAACCGCGTGGCGCAGTTCGACGAGTTCCCTGGTACGCGGCGTGCCGGATGATCCGGTGACCGACAGGAGGCCCGGGGAGGCGCCATGGTCGTCATCGGCACGTGGAACCTGGAGAACCTGTTCCGGCCCGGTGCTGACGGACCGCCCGATCAGGCCGCCTACAACGCCAAGCTCGAAGCGCTGAGCGCCACCATCACGACTGCGGATCCCGACGTGCTGGCGGTGCAGGAGATCGGTGACCCGGTCGCTCTCGAAGAGCTGGCCGCGAAGCTGCCTGGGCACTGGACGTGCACGACTTCCCAGCACCCCGACTCACGCGGGATCCGGGTCGGCTTCCTGTCACGGCTACCGCTGGCGGTGGTCGAGGACAGCGCGACCCTGCCACCGAAGCTGGCACCGGTCCAGGTCGCCGACCCGCCGGCCGCGCGCAGCGACCAACTCGGCCGTGGCGCACTGGTGGCCGGCGTGGAACTCGAGTCCGGCGGCGCGCTCACCCTGATCACCTGCCACCTGAAATCCAAACTGCTGTCCTACCCCGGTGGGCGGTTCGTTCCCCACGGGGAGGACGAGCGGGCCCGGTACGGCGCCTACGCCCTCTACCGCCGGACCGCCGAAGCCACCGCCGTCCGCGACCTCGCTACCACCTGCCTCAAACCGAGCGCGACCGAACGGATCATCGTGCTCGGCGACCTCAACGACGAGGCCACCGCCGCCACCACGCAGATCTTGACCGGCCCGCCCGGCTCCGAGATCGGCACCCCGGGCTTCGGACGGCCCGACGCCGGCGACCGCTGGCGCCTCTGGAACCTCGCGCAGCTCATCCCCGAAGACGAGCGCTACTCCCGCATCAACAACGGCCGCCGCGAACTCATCGACCACATCCTCGTCAGCCACGCACTGGTCGATCCGCTTCCCACGGTCCACGTCGTCCACGGCCAAGGCCTCCCGTCGGTTACCGACAGGCCGTCCACGCACGTCAGCAAGTCCGGTTCGGACCACGCGCCCGTAGTCGCCTCCTTCCCGATCTAGCAACGGAATGCGGACGGACGCAGCGTCGGCCCCTTCGCCGGAACACCAGTCCTGACACACTCAGCGCAGTCGTCGTGTACGCTGGGTGTTGTCCGAGAGCATCTCGTGCGCGAGTGATCGAACCTGCGCCGTCCTCGGCCCCAATCCGGCCGATCGCACAGCCGGGGACGGGAGCACCGGCATGCTGTCGGGCTCGAACACCACCTCCACCACCTCCACCCCCTTCGCGCCAACGGCCTCCGAGCCACGGCTGCGGCTGAAGCCGACGGGCCCCACCATCGGACGCGTCGACGGTGCGTGGTGGCCCCGCACCCGGGACCTGTCCGCCGAACTGCCTTCGCTGCTCGTCGCGGTGGCCGCCCGGCTGGGACGCATCGACCGGGTCACCTACCACCTCGGCGAGTGGCCGGCGTCCCCTCGCCGGCTCTCGCTCGACGACGGCGTCGTCCGGCTCGAGGGATTCCGGTCGCAGCACCCCGGAACCCTGACGGTGATCGGCTGGGACCGGCTCCGGCTGACCCTGCTGGTCGTGCCGCCGGAAACCGGTCCCGACGCCGCGCAGCGCGCCCTCACGGCCGCCGCGGACCGGGACAGCGCCGACGACGGATCCGCGCGCACCGCAGCGCTGCCCGCCTGAACCGCGCCACGTCCAGTGGCGTCCACGAAAGGAAATCCTGATCAGTACCTCCACATCGGACAGTTTGCTGTTCAGCCACCCCGACACCGAGGAACCCCGTCCCGGCGCACTCGCCGCGCCCCGGGGAGACCGATACGGGAGCTTGTTCCTCCAGCCGGCGGGCACAGCCGCACAGCCTTCGGGCGGCACCGCCGAACCCGGTCCGCAACGACGGCCGCGCGCGGCGAACACACGGGCACACGACCGGTCCGGACACCGAACCCGATGACACCGCACCCGATGACACCGGCACCGCTGCGAGCCGACCTGACGAAGGCCGACGTGCGATCGGGCCGCCCCGGCCCGGAAACCGGCGACACGGGCGGAGTGGCGTGTGCGGCCTGTGCCCATGCCCAGAGCTCACACGATTCGATCGCACGCCGTTACTGCACGGCCACCACGGCGGGCGGCTTCAACCGCGGATGCGTCTGCATCGGCGACACGACGAACGACAACTGAGGGAAAGATCATGACGACGGATGCCGCTTTCGTCTCCCGCTACGACCTGCGAGTCGAACTCGTGCGAGACGTCCTGAAGGAGAACACGGAACTGTCCGGACCCGCCTGCCAGGCACTCGCCGTGCAACTCCTGCACACCATGGACACGGTTCCCGAACGAATGCGGTGATGAGCGTCCACCGCACTCGGGCGGCAGGCCGAGAGTTCACCACGGTTTCCCAGCACGTGTCGTCCCCGCCGGCGTTACCTGGTGGCCGGGGTTCCGGGACAACCAGGTCCGACGGTAGACCGCCGATCGCGCTTGGAACGTGCCGCGCCGATCGCGCCGGCCGTCCGGCACGCCGACCAGCGGCCCTCTAGCGTGGCGGACATGGAGCACTCCGAACCCGACACCCGAACCCTCGAACTCAGCCTCGGCGAGTACGTGCGCGCGGTCGCGGCCGCGGTCGGTGTCCCGGACGAAAGCACCACGGTCGAGATCAGCGACACGGCGACCGCCTACCTCGGGCTGCCTCGGCGGTGGCTCGACCGGCCCGACCACGACGTCATGCTGGTGTGGAGCGAACGACGGGGGTGGTCGCTCGCGGTGGAAACCGAACCTGCCGAAGACCCGGTCGTCATCGCACGCCAGGGCGGCGACGACCTCGTACCGAGCCCGCGAGCGGTCGCGCGGTTCGTCGCCGATGCCGCCGCCGGGCGCCACACCGGCCAGGAGAACCCGGCCTCGACGACCGTGGCGACCCGCAAGTCGCTGGCCGAGCGGTTGCGGCCCTACCTCCGCCCTCGGTGACCCCGAAACACCGAGGGACGCCACCGGCAGCGGACCCCGGCGTGGGCGGTGCCTCGACCTGAGCGGCGGCGCCACCGGAGACCCGCGACCGGAATCACGTCACGACGGTCGGATGACCGTCCTCACGGAGCAAGCGCTCCTGCTCCGGGCCCGTCGGCGGCCGACCCGCGGCAAGCGCGTCCAGGAGCCTGCGCTCAGGCACCGAGGCGGCTGTAGATCCGGCTGGCCATGGTCGCGGCGAGCTGGTGCAGCTTGTCCGTGGGGTCGAGCTGGGCGTACTGCCCGAGCAGTTCGGCCACGGCGTAGGCCTCGGTGCCCGACAACAACGCGATGCAGCGTTCCCGGCGACCTCGGTCGATCAGCCGGGTGAGGGCGTCGGCGTAGTCCTCGCGGTTGCGCACCTCGGCGAGCTCGACCGGTTCCTGCCCGGCGACCTGGTCACTCATCGCACTGTCCTCCCCTGTCCCGTGCACTGCGGGCCTCGACCGAGGCGCTCACCTGCGGTCCCGCGGAAGCGGGGTACCCCGATCGGGTCGCGACGTAAAATCTATGGCCACTGGGTTAGACATTCGACGCCGGGTGTGTGTAGAGTCCTCCTCGGATCGAGAGAGACAACGTCAAGCAGGCGCGGGAGAGGACGTAACTACCCGCGAAGTGAGACAAGGCGGTCAGGCAGCACGGGGCCAATCGGTGAACAGGTCTCGGCTGGTGACCGGAGCAGTACTCAATCAGTTGGCAGTATCGGCAGTACCCGCAGTTGGATAGATCGCAGTAGGCAGTGCCAGCCAGGTGGCCGGGGCCGATCAAGGTAAGGGGTTCCGGGCAGTGGCTCGCGGCGTTACGCGTGCTGGGGCCGATCGGTGCAAGGGTTCCAGCCGGTGATGACCGCGGACGCAGTACGCAGCAAGAAGGAAACACAGGAAAGAAGGGAAAGGGCACATCATTGGATCGCCCGCAGCGGCTGGGCAGCAGCGCCGCGCGGGTACCGCAGTCCCATCGGATTGGCAGGTGGTTCTCGGTTACGAGTAAGCGATCCTCGCGTCGTCCGCCTCTCGGCCGGGCGACGCGAGTACAGGAAGCCGGCGGTCGCGCCGGTTGACAATGGTGAAACCCAAACCCCGGGACCCCGGGTGCCGTGCATGGCACCCGGGGTCCCTTGTGCTGCGGAGGGGGAACTTCGGCGGCGGACCGGACCGGCCTTCGAAGGGAACACCGCGGGCAGATTTGGTCAGCACGGGCAAGAACGTGCACGACAGCGAAGGACTGATCCAACGGCTCGAGGCCGTGGTTTCCGTGCTGCTCCCGCGCTCCACCACGGACACTCGTTCGCGGTCAGTTCGCCGCGCGGCAATCCCAGGTCATCTCGACGATGGTGCCGTCCGGACTGGCGGTGAGGGACACCTCGTCGGCCAGGGTGCGAATCAGCGGCAGCCCCCGTCCGTGCAGCAGCCCGCGGACCGGCGTGGGCTCCCAGTGCCCGCGATCCGCCACCGTCACGGTGAGGCGGTGACCATGATGCCGGGCGCTCAAGTCGAGCCGCCCGGCGTGGCCTTCGTAGGCGTGGACGACGACGTTGGCCATCGCCTCGTACACGGCCAGGACGAGGTCCGGCACCCGCCCCATCGCCAGCCCGGCACGCCGAGCCCAGTCGGCGACCTGGCGTCGCAGGCGGGCCAGCTGGTGCGGGGTCGCCTCCAGGCCACGGCGGTGGAGGTCTTCGACCTCGCCGTCGCAGGATCCGTCGAGGTCGTCTACGGGCGCGTCAGGCGAAGGGTCGCCGGAGTCGGTGGTCATGCACGAACCCTTTCTCTAGTTCGTACCGGGTACCCCAGCTCCGGAAATTCACTCGTCCGCGGACCGCGGCACCGCAGCCCGCCAGTTCGACGCGAGAACATCATTCACTCTTTAGTGTGAACCGCGAGGCCGATGGGTATCTGGCGCGCATGCCCGCCCTGACCGCACCCCCAGCGCCCCCCGTCGACAGTGTCGTTGTGACGGCGCCGCGCCGGTCCGGCGATTACGGTCACTGCGCCGAGCTGTTCGCCGAACGCGCCCGCCTGGCTCCCGACGACCCCCGCCGAGCGCACCTGCGCAACCGCCTGATCGCCGCCTACCTGCCGGTGGCCGGCAACGTCGCCGCCCGCTTCCGCGGCCGCGGCGAATCCCTCGACGATCTGGTCCAGGTCGCCCGGACCGGGCTCATCCGCGCGGTCGACCGGTTCGACCCCGGCCACGGCAGCGACTTCCTCGCCTTCGCCGTCCCCACGATCATGGGCGAGGTCCGGCGGCACTTCCGCGACAGCGGCTGGTCCATGCGCGTGCCGCGCGGGCTCAAGGACCTCCACCAAGCGCTCGCCAAGGCAGCGGACACGCTGTCGCACGAGCTGGGTCGCGCCCCCACTCCGCGGGAGATCGCCAGGCACCTCGACCTCGACCTCGACACGGTGCGCGAGGGTCTGCTCGCTGCCGACGCCTATCGGCCGGCCTCCCTCGACGCGCCGCGAGGCGGCGATACCCAGAGCTTCGCCGATCAGCTCGCGGACGACGAAGCGCCCTACAGCCGGTTCGACGACCGCGAGGCGCTCGGCCGGGCCCTGTCGGTGCTGTCCGCGCGGGACCGCGACATCGTCCGGATGCGCTTCCTCGACGAACTGAGCCAAAGCGAGATCGCCGCCCGGATCGGCGTCTCCCAGATGCAGGTGTCGCGGCTGTTGACGAAGGCCCTCGAGAAGCTGCGGGCGCACCTCGTCGCAGACGAGTGAGAGCGGCCGACGCGGCCACAACTCGCTCACCGGGCACGAGACGGAAAGGCACCCACATGGCAGCATCGTCCGACGCGGGCTCCGAGCACCACGAGGACGCCGCCGAGGAGGGGCACCACAACCTGGTCGCCCAGCCTCACACCGAGGACGAAGGCACGGTGGCCGAGGCGGAGGCGGAAGCCGCGCAGCTGAGCACCCGGGCCCAGCCGCTGGGCGAACCCGGCCGCCGCCTCGACCGCAAGTCGCCGTTCTTCGTCGGCATGCTCGGCGCCGCCGGGGTCGCGGTCACCTACGTCCTCGCCCAGGCGATCGTGACCGCGCAGGACACCCTCGTCCTGATCGGGCTGGCCCTGTTCCTCGCGATCGGCCTGGAACCCGCGGTGTCGTGGCTGGTGGGCCACCGCTTTCCCCGGTGGGCGGCGGTACTCGCCGTGCTGCTCGGGCTGCTGGTCGTCGGCGGCGGGTTCCTCGCCCTAGCGATCCCGGTGATCGTCGAGCAGGCGACGGCGTTCGCGCACCAAGCCCCGCGGTACCTGCAGACGTTGCAGGACCACAGTTCCCCGCTGGGGCAGCTCAACGACCGCTTCGGCCTGCAACAGCACCTGCAACAGCTGCTCAGCGGCGGGTCGGGGGTGCTCGACACCGCGTTGTCGGCCGGCAAGGCCGTCCTCGGGACGCTGGGCGACCTGCTGATCGTGATCGTGCTGACCATCTACTTCCTGGGCGACCTGCCGCGCATCCGCCGTGGCTTCTACCGGCTGGTGCCCCACTCGCGCCGGCCGCGGGTGATCCTCATCGGCGACGAGATCTTCGCCAAGGTCGGCGCCTACGTGCTGGGAAACGCGCTGATCTCCCTGATCGCCGGGTCCGTGACGTACGGCTGGCTGCTGATCTTCGGGGTGCCGTACGCGTTGCTGCTGGCGATCCTGGTCGCCTTGCTGGACCTGATCCCCGTCCTCGGCACGGCCATCGCCGGGATCACCGTGTCACTGGTGGCGCTGACGGTGTCGTGGCCGGTCGCCCTGGCCACCGTCGGGTTCTTCCTCGTCTACCGGGTGCTCGAGGACTACCTGCTGGTCCCGCGGATCATCGGGAAGGTCGTCAAGGTGCCCGCACTGGTCACCGTGGTCGCCGTCCTGCTCGGCGGCGTCCTGCTCGGGGTGATCGGCGCGCTCGTCGCGATCCCGATCGCCGCAGCAGTGCTGCTGATCCTCCGGGAAGTGGCCTACCCGCGGCTCGACCAGGGCTGACCCCGCGACCCGGGTTCCACGGAACCGGCCGAAGTCCACGCCCCTTCGACACCATCCGAGAAGGACTCAGACATCGGTGCCGAAGTCGTCGCCGCCACCGAAATCGTCACCGCCGTTGATGTCGCCGCTGTAGTCGCCGTTGTAGTCGCCGTTGTAGTCGCCGCTGTAGTCGCCGCTGTCGTCGAAGCCACCGTAGGCCGCATTCCCTTGGTCATAGCCGCCGTCGGCCGCCTCCCCCCGGTCGTAGCCGTCGTCGTAACCCGCCGCGTACGCCTCCTCGTCGCCACCGCCGAACAGGCCTCCGTCGCCCAGACCCGTGTCGAACAACGCGTCGGCCACCGCCGAGCCGACGACCACGCCGGCCACCGTGCCCAGCAGGCTGCCCCCGATCAGGCCGCCCATCCCCATGCCGAACCCGCCCCCGCCGTAGCCCGGTCCGTAACCGCCGCCGTAACCGCCGTAACCGCCGCCGTAACCACCGCGGCCGTAACCGCCGAAGGTCCGTTCCAGGAACCCGGGCTGGCGGAACTCCGCCCGGGTGGCGACCCGGGCCAGGCCCTGCGGGTCGTCCGTCCGCGGCCGCTCGGACTCCGGGACGGCGTCGGCCAGCTGCTGCAGGACCTGCTGCCGCTGCTGCGGGGTGAGCTTGGCGAACGCCTCGGCGTGCGCGGCCTCGACCTGGTCCGGCGGCGCGGTGCGCAGCAGGTAGCGGTACCGCTCGATGGCGCGTTCGTCCTCGGACCGCACGGGACGCCCGCCCGGTTGACCGTTGTACTGCTCGGGCGGGTAGCCGCCCGGGTCAGGCCGGTATGGTGCCCGGCCGTACTGCTCCGGCGAGCGACGGCCGAAGAGCCGGTTCAGGAGTCCCACGGCGGATCCCTTCCTCGTTCGAGTCGGACGGAGCCCGCCGTCCGCCGGGCCGCTCGGTCGGGATACCCGTTTCGGGCGTTCTTCAACTCCTTGAACCGGCCTGCCGAGCGGGAGGAGGGTGCGCCTGCCGGTCGTCGTCTCGGCGGGACGAGACGCGCCAGCCGTGTTCGAGGATGGCGAACGCGGCTTCGACCGTGCGCGCCGGGTCTTGCGAGCGCATGGCGAGGGCCGAGGTTTCCAGGGCGAAGTGGGCCAGCGCGGCGCAGGCGGGATCGGCGTCGGGTGCACCGGTTTCGGCGGCGAGGGCGCGGGTGAGCGCGTCCTCGTGCCGCATCCACATCCGGTGCCAGTACTCGGTCAACGCCGGGGTACCGCGCACGAGGGTCATGAACTCCGCTCCCCCGCTGTCCGCGACGCCGCGCTCGACGCGGGCCAGCGTGTGGTCCCGCAACGCGGCCAGCACCGACGTGCCGGGCGCGCGCTCGCGTACGGCCGCGACCAGGGTCTCCTCGATGGCGGCGTCCCGGTCGAAAACGAGGGATTCCTTGCTGGGGAAGTGTTTCTGCAGCGTCGTGGTCGAGACGTCGGCGGCGTCGGCGATCTCGCGGACTCCCACGTTGTCGTAGCCACGCTCGAGGAACAGCCGAAGTGCCGCGTCGGCCAGCGCCTGGTGGGTGGCCGCCTTCTTGCGCTCCCGCCTGCTCGTCGGTGTCGTCATGGCTTGACGATACCACTAGTTGCACGGTGTACTTAGTTGTACCGTGTCACTTTAGGAGGCTGCCATGACCACTCGTGTTCCCGTCCTGATCAGCGGCGGAGGAATCGCCGGCCTGACCGCTGCCCTGCTGCTCCAGCGCGAGGGGGTCTATCCGGTGCTGGTGGAGAAGCACGCCGGGTTGTCCCCGCAGCCGAAGGCGCGCCGGTTCAACCCGCGCAGCACCGAGGTGTTCCGCCTGCTCGGCCTCGCGGCCGAGGTCGCCGAGGCGAGTGCGCCGCTGGCTTCCTTCACCGAGGTCCTGACCGGCCCCACGCTGGTCGAGGCCCGCGCGCGGGAACTGAGCGGCACGATGCGCGAGCGGCGGCGGCAGCAGGCGCGGATCCCCGAACTGAGCCCGGGACCGAACGTGCTGTGCCCGCAGGCCGTGCTGGAACCGATCCTGCGCCGAGCCGCCGGAGAACGGGGCGTGTCCGTCCGGCTGGGTACCGAACTGGTGTCCTTCGCCCAGGACGACGACGGCGTGACCGCGCGGCTGAAGCCCGCGGGCGGCGAGCCGTACGAGCTGAGGGCGGACTACCTGATCGCCGCCGACGGCGCGCGCAGTCCCATCCGCACCGCGCTCGGCATCCCGCGCAGCGGCCACGGCCACCTGGCCGACAACCTCGACCTCTACTTCCGCGCCGACCTCACGGACCTGGCGCGCGAGAAGCCGTTCAACCTGTGTGAGATCACCAACCCGGTGGCCTCGGGCGCGTTCCTTTCGGTCAACGGCACGGATCGCTGGCTGTTCTCGACGGCCGACTTCCCCGACGCCCCCACCCTCGGCGACGGCGACTGGCACGACGTCCTGCGCATCGTGCTCGGCCTGCCCGATCTCGACGTCGAACTGCTCAGCCGGTCCCCGTGGGAATCGGCCATGCGCGTGGCCGACCGCTTCCGCGCCGGCCGCGTGTTCCTCACCGGCGACGCCGCGCACATGATGCCCCCCATGGCGGCGGCCGGAGCCAACACCGCCATCGCCGACGCCGCCAACCTCGCCTGGAAGCTCGCCGCCGTACTGGCCGGAACGGCGGCGCCCACCCTGCTGGACACCTACCACGCCGAACGCCACCCCGCCGGCTACGCCATCGCCGAAGCGTCCAGCACGGTCCGCGGCCACGTCGGCGACATGCTCGCCGCCTACCTGAAGCCCGAAAGCCCGCACGACGACCTGCTGGCCACCATGTTCGGCACCCAGTACCCGGAAGGCGCTTTCGTCCCGGACGGCCGCGCCCCGGCGCCGGCCGGCCACTACGCCCCGGCCGGCCGGCCCGGCACGCGCCTGCCCCACGCCTGGCTCGACGCGCAGACGTCCACAGTGGACTTCGCCGGACCGGGGCTGACCCTGCTCACCGGCCCCGGCAACGACCGCTGGACGAGCGAAGCACGTCGCCTCGGACTGCGGCAGGTAACGGTGTCGCACCCGGGCTGGCTCGCCGAGGTGTGCCTGCCCGACGACGGCGCACTGCTCCTCCGCCCCGACGTCATCATCGCCTGGCACTCGGCGTCCGCGACGCCGCTCGCCGACGCACTGCCACGAGTACTCGGCACCGCGCCTGTCCCCGCGTAGCCGTCATCGTCGGTGCCGGCAGCACGATGCGGACCCGCGGGGTGGTAGCGCTCATCCGGTGTGACACTCCTGTCACCCGGCGACGCTGCGGAACCGAGCCACGTAAACCGTGGGTGTCACGCCGAGGTGGCGGACGAACGCCCGGCGCATCGTTTCGTCGCTGCCGAAACCGCAGGCGAGGGCGGTGGCGGTCACTGATCGTCCGTCCAGCAGCGACGTCTGCGCGGCCTCCAAGCGAGCCGCCTCGACGTACGCTCGCGGTGTCGTGCCGAGCTGCTCCCGGAACAGCCGGTTGAGTTGCCGGTTCGACACGTTGGCCGTTGCCGCCATCGACGTGGTCGTGTGGTCGGCGGTGATGTCGTCGACGACCGCGTCCAGCACGGCCTTCAGCGGTGAAGCCGTGGCGACGCGCGTCTCCACGCGGACCGAGAACTGCGACTGGCCGCCGGGCCGGCGCAGGAACACCACCAGGGACCGGGCGACCTCACGGGCCAGGTCTGCGCCGTGATCGTCCTCGACGAGAGCCAGTGCGAGATCGATGCCCGCGCTGACGCCCGCCGAGGTGAACACCGAGCCCGCGCGCACGAAGATGGCGTCGGGCTCCACCTGGACCGCCGGGTACCGCCGGCGCAGCCGGTCGACGTACTGCCAATGCGTGGTGGCGCGGCGGTCGTCGAGCAACCCGGCCTCCGCCAGCAGGAACGCGCCCGTGCAGACCGACGCCAGCCGGCGTACCCGAGGCCGCAGCCGCGCCAACGCCTCGACGACGTCGCCGGAGGCGGGAACACCGTCAGCTCCGGCGACCAGGACGGTGTCGTAGGCCTGGTCGAAGTCGAGCGGATCGGCCCACAGCCGCACCCCGCTCGAGGTCGTGACGGCACCCCCGCCCGGCGTGACGGTGCTGACCTCGTACCGGCCGTTCTCGCCTCCACCGGCGTCGGCCTCCCTGAACACATCGATCGGCCCCGCCACGTCGAGCAACGTCACCCCGTCGTACACCAGCACCGCGACTCGACGCACGATCAACCTGTTCCTGTCCGGTTTCGAGGGGAACCTGGCGCGTTCATCATCGCGGGCGCACCACGAACCCGCCATTGTCGACCGCATGTCCAAGCTCATGAAGGTCACCGTCTGCCAACTCGACAACCGTCCCGGCCACCGCGCCGAAGCCATCGCCGCGCTGGCGGAACATGCCCGGGCAGCGGGGACGGAACTGGTTCTCCTGCCCGAGATGCCGTTCTCGACCTGGCTCGGCACCGAGACCGAGCCGGATGCGGCGCGCTGGCTGCACAGCGTGGACGAGCACCGCCGTGTCCTCGTGGACTCGCGCTCGAGGACGCCGCGGTGATCGGCTCCAGGCCGACCGTCGAGGCGAACGGATCATGGCTCAACCAGGCGTTCGTCTGGCACAAGGCTTCCGGCGCCGCGGGCGTCCGCGCCAAGCACCACCTGCCCGACGAACCCGGCTACTGGGAGGCGACCTGGTACGACCGAGCGGAAGCGAGTGAGACGACGTGCAGGGTGGGTGCCGCTCGGGTCGCGGTGTCCATCTGCACCGAGATGTGGTTCCTGCACACCGCGAACGACTACGCCAAGCTCGGCGTCGACCTGCTGTGCGTTCCTCGCGTCACCCCCGAGGAAACGCTGGCGAAGTGGCTGGCCGGAGGTCAGGCGACGGCCGTCTGCTCCGGCGCGTACTGCCTGTCCTCCAACCAGTGGGTGCCCGAACAGGCCGGCATCGCCGCCGGCGGTCTCGGGTGGGTGATCGATCCGGACGGGAAGGTGATCGCCACCACGAGTCCGGACGAGCCGTTCGTGACCGTCGAGATCGACCTGGACGTCGCCCGGCAGGCCAAGCGGACGTACCCGCGTTACGTGACCGGTCTGAGGCGCTGACCGGTACCGCCCGGTGCGCCGCCGAACCAAGGCCACCCGCCGCCGCGGCGCCGGGTGGCTCCTTCAGCTCGACGCGTGACGGGCCAGCAACGCCGCCTGCGCCCGGCTTTGGCAGCCGGTCTTCGTGAGCATGCGGCTGACGTGCGTCTTCACCGTGTGCAGGCTGACCACGAGCCGATCGGCGATTTCCGCGTTGCTCAGGCCTTCGCCCACCAGGCGCAGCACGTCGCGTTCTCGCGGGGTGAGGTCGGCCAAGCGGGCCAGCTCCGCGTGGTCCGGTGGCCGGCGGGTGGTGAGGTGGCTCGCGATGATCCGCTGGGTGACCGCGGGGCTCAACGTGCTGTGCCCGGCGGCCGCGGCGCGCACCGCGGCGGTCAGTTCCTCGTAGGAGCTGTTCTTCAGCAGGAAGCCCGTTGCGCCGGCGGCGAGCGCCTGGTCGACGTACTCGTCGACGTCGAACGTGGTCAGCACGAGCGCTCGGGTGCGGCCGGGGCCCAGCAGGCCGCGCCGGCCCAGCTCGGCCAGGGCCCACAGCCCGTCCCGGCGGGGCATCCGGATGTCCAGCAGCACGACGTCGGGCCGGTGCCGGCTGGACGCCTCGACGGCTTCTTCGCCATCGCCGACCGTGCCGGTCACGGTGATCCCCTCCTGGCTGCCGAGGATCGCGGCCAGGCCGTCGCGGATGATCCGTTCGTCGTCCACGACGAGCACGGTGATCGGCTCAGGCACCGGCGGTGTCCCATGCGGCCGGTGACACGCCGCTCCGCGGCAGCGTGGCCGAAACCCGGAAGCCACCGTCGGCGGTGGGGCCGGCGTGCAGCTCGCCGTCCAGGACGTCCACCCGCTCGCGCATGCCGACCAGGCCGAGTCCGGTGCCCCAGCTCCGGGCGCCGGGCTCGGCCGGCCGCGCGTTGACGACCTCGCAGCGCAACCAGCCGGCTTCCTCGGCGATGGTGACGTGCACCGGCGCTCCCGGCGAGTGCCGGCGCGCGTTGGTGAGCGACTCCTGCACGATGCGGTAGACGGCGAGCTGGGTCGGGCGGGGAAGGGCGGCCACTTCGGCCTCGATCCGCGCGTCGACGGGCGTGCCGGCGGCTCGGCTGCGGTCCAGCAGGCCGGGCAGGTCACCGAGGCCGGGCACCGGGTTCAGCGGCGCCGGGTCGTCGGGGTCGCGCAGGATCCGCAACAGGTCGCGCAGTTCGCCGCCGGCCTGCCTGCCCGCGCCGGCGAGGCCGTCGACGGGGCCGCGGGCCCAGTCCGGCAGCTCGCCACGGCGCGCGCGCAGGATCTCCGCCTGCACCACGAGCAGCGTCAGCGAATGCGCGACGACGTCGTGCATTTCGCCGGCGATCCGCACCCGTTCCCGTTGCGCGGCCTGCTGTTCGCGCAACCGCTGCGCCCGCACCACGTCTTCGACGCGTTGTTCGGTGGCGGCGAGGTTCTCGCGGTGGTTGCGCGCGGCGAAGCCGGTGGCCCAGGCCAGCGGCATCGGGGCCAGGACGGCGAGCACGTCCGCGCCTCCGCGGAAGGGGCCGGCGGTGGTGGTCAGGTGGTTGACCCACACCCCGGCGGCGACCAGCGCGCTGCCGCCGAGCGCGGTCAGCGCCGAGCGCCGCCAGCTGTCGCACAGGCTGCCGACCCCGTAGAGCGCGACCGCGAGCGACAAGCAGACCAGCGGGGTCAGCTTCGCGCCCGCGGCCGCGCCTCCGGTGACCGCGGCCACCAGTGCGCCGGTGAGCAGCAGGAACGCGGCCAGCGGCCACCGGCGCCGCACCAGCAGGGCCACCGCCGCCACCACCTCGAAGGCGGCCAGCAACCACCAGGCCCGCGCCGAGCCGTCCGCGCTCGGCTGCAGCAGCAACGGAGGGCACAAGGTCAGGACGACGAGCCCGGCGTCGGCGGCTCGTGGGCGCCACCCGGTCCGCCGGTGGCTCGCTGCTTGCGTCATTCCGCCGACTGTAACGAGATCCGGTCCGGGCATCGTCATTCCTTCGAACGAGATCGGGCGCGCACTCCGGAGGAGCGGCCGGTCAGCGGGAGCCGGCCGGGACGGGCTTGCCCAGCATCGTGCAGACCGCGGCGTCGACGACCTTCTGGTCCGCGGCGCCGGTGGCCGGGGCGTGCAGCCCGAACAGCGTCGTGGTCACCACGCTGACCGAGCGCTCGCCGGTCGCGTCGGTGTAGTTCTGGCTGGAGTAGCCGGCCATCCCGCCGGTGTGCCCCCACACCGGCCCGCAGGGGCTGCGGTACTCCTCGATCCCGAGCCCGTACCGCGAGCTGTGCGGGTCACCGGGCGTCTCGATCACCGTCTTCTTCATCTCGGCCAGCTGGGCCGGGGGCAGCAGGGCACCGGAGGCCAGCGCGCGGAGGAACCGCTGCTCGTCGGCCGGGGTCGACACGACGGCCGCGGCGGCCCAGCTCCAGGCCGGGCTGACCGAGGTCACCAGCACGTGGTCACCCCGGGCCGGGCCGGCGAACGAGGTGCCTTCCGGAGCACCCGGCGGCAGCAGCGGCGCCAGGTGCTCGGCGTCCGGCTCGTAGGCGGCGGCCAGCTTCGCGCCGTCGCGGGATCGGCCGTCGGCGGCGAAGTAGGTGTCGTGCAGGCGAAGCGGCCCGATGATGCGCTGCTGCAGCAGGCTCGCCAAGCTCTGGCGGGTGGCCTTCTCCAGCACCAGGCCCAGCGCCACGTAGCCGGTGTTGCTGTAGCCGTACCGGGCCCCCGGCGCGGACGTCGGCGGGTACTGCGCCGAGACGGCCAGCAGCTCCCGCGGCGCCACCGCCGACGGGTCCGCCCCGATTTCGCGGGCCAGGACGGCGGGGTCGTTGATGTAGTCGAACAGGCCGCTGGTGTGGTTCAGCAGCATCCGCAGCGTGATGTCCCGCCCGCCGGGCACCAGGCCCGGCAGCCACTTCTCCACCGGGTCCTGCAGCGACAGCCGGTGCTCGGCGGCCAGCTGGAGCACCAGGACCCCGACCATGGTCTTGGTGTTGGACCCCATCCGGAACTGGTCGTCGGCGGAGAGCCGGTGGTCGGCGCGGGTCCACGCGGCCTGCTTCGCCAGCGAGATCGTCCGCCCGGCCCCGGTGTGCACCCGCACCACCACACCCGGCACGCCCGCGTCGAGATCCTGCTGCATCACCGCGGCCAGCTGCCCTGTCGCCGGGTCGGCGCCGGACTCCTGCGCGCTGGTGTCGGCGGCGTTGACGATCCGCGGCGCGGCGTCGCCGGGAGCCGCGCAGGCCGTCAGGGCGGCGGCCGCGGCGAGCGTGGCGGCCACGGCCACGGCCACGGCCACGCCCGCCCGTCGGCTGGGCAGGTGCGGTCCGGCGAATCGGTCACCCATGGTTGTCCTCCTGAGCTGGTTCCCGTTGCGCGGCAACGGTTTGTCCCCACTCATTCAGCCAGGGTCCGCGCGCGGAATCGTCACTCGTTGTCGCCCTGTTCGCGCGTCGTGAGTAGCTCTCCCGGCGGAGGGAATCCGGCGCGGGTCAGCCGAAGGAGTGACGCCGCCGGCGTGAGCACGTGGTCGGACAGCTTCCAGCCGGACCCGTCTTGCGCGGCGTCGTGCAGGAGCGATTCACCCGTCGCCGACGTGGTGCGACGGCCGGGCGTACGAGTACCCCGTGCCGGTTACCCGGCCGTCGCGGGTCAGGAGGAACGAATCCCAGCGGCCGAAGGCCGAGCAGGGGTGGGAAATCCCCAGCTCGGCCACGTCGGCCACCCGCAGTCCCGGCGCGCCGGTGACGACGGCGTGGTGGTCGTAGAGCGTCGTGACGCGGCCACCGGTCACGGCGGTGGCCGCGCCGGTCACGGACTGCGCGCCGAGCAGCACCGGCAGACCCGCGTCGTGCGGCAGTTCGCGTTTTCCGGCGCCGAGCACCACCACGCCGGGTTCCGGAGCCGAGATCACCTGGGCTCTCACCGTGATCGCCGGCTTCAGGCCGGTGAGGGGACTCACCGCCGCGTACGTTCCGTGGTCGTGGGTCACGTAGCACCCCGATCGCAGCGCCAGCACACCGTCCGGCACCAGCCCGGTCGTCTCGGCCACGACGATGTCGGGGAACGCCGATCCGCCCATCGACAGCACGGGCGCGGGCGTTTCGCACAGCTGGGCCAGCTCGGTGAAGGTCTCCGCGGTCCGGCGGCAGTGTTCGCGCACCGCCCGCGTGGTCGCGCCGTCGCGGGAGTTGGGGACGACACCTTCGTACCCGGCGACCCCGATGAGCCGCAAGCCGGGACTCGAGTGCACGAGACGGGCCAGCGAATGCGCGCTCCGCTTGTCGCGCACGCCCGTCCGGCCACCCCGGACACCGACCTCGGCCAGCACCGGCAGCGGCCGCGTCGACATCGCGAAGACCTCCTGCGCCAGCGCGACGCCTTCCGGCGAGTCCACGAAGCACGCGATGTCGAGGTCGCTCTCGAGCCAGTTCCGGAGTTGCCGCAGCGCGAGCACGTCGACGACTTCGTTGGCCACGAGCAGCGAGGTGTAGCCCCACGAAAGCACCGTCCGGGCCTGGCCGACGGTCGCGACGGTGAGCCGCTCGGCGCCCGCTTCGACCTGCAGCCGCACGATTTCCGGTGACATGGTCGTCTTGACGTGGGGGGTGAGCGCTGCGCCGTGCGAAGCCGCCCACGCAGCCATCAAAGCGGCATTGTGCTCGACTGCCCCGAGGTCGACGCGCAGGTGCGGGTACGGCGGGGCCGTCATACGCCGTGCTCCCGGAGCCAGTCGAGCGCGCGGGCCCAGGCGGCGGGCGCGTCGGCGGGGCTGTAGTCGTCGCGGTAGTCGGCGAAGAAGCCGTGGACGGCTTCCGGGTAGACGACGAACTCGACCTCGGGTTCCGGCGAGGGTCGCGCCGCCAGCGCCGATCGCATGGCTTCCACCGTCGCCGCCGGGATCACGGCGTCCCGGCCCGCGTACAACCCGAGTACCGGTGTCCGGAGCACGCCGGCCAGGTCGATGGGGTGACGGGGGAACAGTGTCCGGTCCGGCTGGAGGTTGCTCGCGGCGTCGTCGAGCACGCCGTACCACGACACCGCGGCGGCGACCCGCCGGTGCGCCGCGTACAGCCACGTCCACCGCCCGCCCCAGGAGAACCCGTTGACGCCGACGCGTCCGGCGTCGCCGCCGTTCGCGACCGCCCAGTCGTGCACCGCGTCGAGGTCGCTCATGACCTGCTCGTCGGGCACGTGCTGGAGCAGTTCGGTGACGAGGCGGCCGACGTCGTCGAAGTCGTCGGGGTCACCCTGGAGCGCCATGAGGTCCGCGGCGACGGCCAGGTAGCCCGCGTGCGCGAACCGCCGGGTCACGTCTTCGACGTACGGGTGCAGGCCGAACGCCTCGGACAGCACCAGCACGACCGGCAGCGTTCCGGCGCCTTCCGGGCGCGCGACGTAGGCGGGCACGTCGTGCCCCGGGCCGGGGATCGCCACGCGCGCGGTGGCCAGTCCGGCCGGGCTCGTGCGGATCACGGTCCGCTCCGCGGCCGCGGAAGCCGGCTGGGGGTAGCGTTCGAGGGATTTCGTGCGCGTCATTCTTCTCCTCACTCGATGGGCCGGAGGCGGTGTCCGGCCCGGGGGCCGACGGCCTTGCCGGCTTCGAAGGCGACCTGCCCGTTGACGACGACCAGCTCGATGCCGGCCGAGACGCGGGTCGGGTCGGTGAACGTGGCCCGGTCGGCGACGGCGGCCGGGTCGAAGAGCACGACGTCGGCCGCCGCGCCGGTGGCGATCACCCCGCGGCCGGCCAGCCCGAACGCCGAGGCGGTGCGGGACGTCATCTTCGCGATGGCTTCTTCCCACGACAGCAGGCCGGTGTCGCGGACGTAGCGGGCCAGTACCCGGGTGAAGGTGCCGTATCCGCGGGGGTGCGGTTTGCCGCCACCGCCCGGCGGCGCACCATCGGACCCGACGAGGGCGCGGGGGTGCAGCAAGGCGGCGGTGACGTCGTCGGAAGACATGGCGAAGACGCTCATCCAGGCGGTCAGCTCACTGGTCAGCAGCAGGTCGGCCAACACCCGGAACGGCGGTCGCCGCCGTGAGGCGGCCAGCTCGCCGAGGGTGCGGCCGTCGGCGCCGGGGTCTCCGGCACCGGCGACCAGCACGCGATCCCAGCCGGACCCGGCCACCCAGTTCTCCCAGGTGCCGTCGTCCTCGGCGATGGCGCGTTCCGCGCGGCGCAGGGCGTCGGGATCTCGCAACCGAGCCATCGTCGCGGCGTGGCCACCATCGTGGAACCACGGCGGCAGGCAAGCGGACAGGAGGGTGCTGTTGGCCTCGTACGGGTAGACGTCGTGGTGGACGGTGATTCCTTCGGCCCGGGCCTCGTCCATCAGCCGCAGGGCGGGTTTCACGGAGCCCCACGCGTGCTGGCCGGCCGCCTTGAGGTGGGACACCTGCAATCGGCACCCCGCCCGGCGGGCCACCTCGATCGCCTCGCCGACGCTCTCCAGCAGCCGTCCGCTTTCGTTGCGCAGGTGGCTCGCGTAAACCGCCCCAGGAGGCAGTTCGCCGGCGAGCGCGGCGAGTTCGTCGACGTCGCCGTACATGCCCGGCGGATAGATCAGACCCGAAGACAGCCCGGCCGCCCCCGCGGCGAGCGCGGCGGACAACTCGGCCTTCATCAGCGCCAGCTCGGGTTCGCGGGGCCGCCGGTCGGCCGTGCCGAGCACCGCGGCCCTGATCAGGTGGTGCCCGGCCAGCGGAACGGTGTTGGTGGGGTACCCGTGCGTGTCCAGGGTGCGGTACAGCTCGTCCACAGTGGACCATCCGGACGGCAGTGCGGGGAACAGGCGCCCGCGCAGGCGTTCGATCTCCGCCCGCCGTCCGGGTGGGCACGGAGCGGGGGCGAACCCGCAGTTGCCGACGACTTCGGTGGTGACGCCCTGGCTGAGCTTGCCGATGTCGGTCTCGGCCAGCAGCGGCGCGTTGTCGGCGTGGGAGTGGGCGTCGATGAACCCGGGGGCCAGCACGAGCCCGCCGGCGTCCACCACCCGGTCGGCGTCGCGCGGCCGGTCGGCCGCCGCGGCGATCTTCCCGTCGGCGAGCAGCACGTCCGCCGCGGCCCCCGGCGCGCCGGTGCCGTCGATGACCGTCGCGCCGCGGATGAGGATGGTGGCCACCGTCAGAACTTGCCGTTGTCGTTGCGCCACTGCTCGCGTGGCGGGATCCGTTCCAGCACGTCCCAGTGCTCGGCGATCAGGCCGTTTTCGACGCGGAAGAGGTCGTAGAAGGCGGTGTGCTCGCCCGCGAGGTGGCCCTCGGCCATGGTCAGGCCGAAGTCGCCTTCCCCGAGCACCCGGTGCAGGGTCGTGTACTCGAGGTCGGCGGCGGAGAACCACCACGGCCGCCCGGGTTCGGCCGCGGGGTGGTGCTCGACGTAGCCCGCGGCGACCCGCCGCTGCGGCGACTGGCCCAGCAGTGCCGTGCGGACGAACGCTTCCACCGCCTGCTTCGTCGCGCCGGTCCGAGCGGGGTCGCCGCGCTCGACCGCGCCGTCGAGCATCTCCGGCCCGGCGAGCGGCTGCAGGTTATCCCAGTGCTCGACGATGCGCCCCTCCTCCCACCGGTGCACCTCGAAGCCCACCACTTCGCCGAGCGGAGCCAGGAAGTATTCGAGGTGGGCGAAGCTGATGTCGCCGTCCTGGAACGTCCGGACCGGGCGGACGCGGCTGCTCCCCCGCGGCAGCGCGTCCAGGAACTCCAGCAGGGCGCCGAACCCGTCACCGAGCGCGAGGTTGTGCTGGATGTAGCGCCGTGAGTCGAAATAGGACAGGGGAAGCCGGTCCCCGGTCTCGATGCTCTTCTGGATCGCGGCGGTCCGCTCGCGGAGGGGTGGAGGGTCCTCGGCGCGGACCGGCTGCTCGTCGGTGGTCACCTGGTGATCATGCGCCGGATGGTCGTTCCGCCCGCTAGAATGATGGAAATCTCCATCCGGACGTCGTGGATTGACGGATTCGTACGAATGGGCGGGCGACAATGCAGTTGACGGAGCGTGACCTCGAGCTCGTCGACGCCGTCCAGATCAACCCCCGCGCCGGGTGGTCGGCGATCGCCCGGCCGCTGGGTATTTCGGCCGTGACCGCGGCGCGGCGCTGGGCCGCGCTCGTGGCCGAGGGCGCGGTGTGGACGGGCGCGGTGATGGGGCCGCTGCTCTTCCGCGGCGCCGTGCTCGAGTTCGCCTGCCGGCCCGCCGCGGTCGACTCGCTCGTCGATGCCCTCAACGCCATGCCGGACGTGCTCACGGTCGGCCGCACGGTGGGCGAGTTCGACGTGTACGCGCTCACCGCCGCGCCGACGACGCAGACGTTGATCAGTTCGTTGAGCACGCGCTTCGCCGGGCTTCCGGCGGAACGGTTGCGGGCTCGGGCCTACACGCGGGTGCACGGGGGGCCGCAATGGCGGCTGAACGTTCTGAACCCGGCCCAGTCGGCCCAGGTGCGCGACCCCGCCCGGCCCCGGCACGAGGCCGCCGGGTTCGCACCGGCCGACCGCGACCTCTTCTTCGCGCTGGCCCAGGACGCGCGGAGGTCCTATGCGGACCTCTCGCAGGAGCTTTCGGCGCCACCGCAGGTCGTCCGGCGCCGGCTGGAGAGGCTGCGGCGGGCCGGCTGGGTGAGCCTGCGAGCCGACCTGGCGCGGCCGCTGGCGGGCTGGCCGCTGGCCGCACTGCTGTGGCTGGAGGTGCCGCACGCGGACCGGCCGCGGCTGGCCCACGAGCTCGGCACGCGCGCCGCGGTCCGGTTCTGCGCGAGCACCGTCGCACCCGCCAACCTCGTGGCGATCGTCAACCTGCGCGCTCCGGAAGAACTGGACGAGGTGCTCACCGCGTTGGCGGCCGATCTGCCGTCGGTCGCCGTCCGCGAACACCGCCTCGTGCTGCGACTGCACAAGGTGAACGGCCACATCCTCGACCCGGAGGGCCGTTCGGTCCGGGTGGTGCCCGTCGATCCGTGGATCGCCGAGGATTCACTGCCTCAGTGAAGGGACAGCGCAGTTCCGGCTGGTCCGGCGACGTTCGGTCAAGTAGCCGAGCAGGACCGGCCCGAGCTGGGATTCGCCATGCCCTGCTCCGTCAGTTCGTCGTTGCGGGGAGGGCGGGCTTCCGGTTCGCGACCGCGATCCGGTGGGCGATTTCCGCGGGGTCGGGGGGCGTGGTCGGGTAGACCTCGGCATCGAAGAACCGGGCGAACGGCAAGGTGGCCAGCGTCTCCGCGACGTCCTCCTCGTCGACGGCGATGACTTCGACGAACGTCGCCCGCCGGGTCGGGGAAACGTGGTGGGCGCCGATCCGCCCCTCCGAGCGCAGCACTTCCAGCTGTTTCTGCTCGTCCTCTCGCAGCGCGGCGAATTCCGTGAAGTCCGTGTCGTCGCGCAGGGTGGCGAACACCATGAACGTGGTCGTGGCAACGGTGTTCCGGGTCGTTGACATGTGCTCTTGTCCTCTCGGAGACGGTGATGTCATCTGATGACATCATCGTACCATGTCGATGTCATCGGATGACATCACCGCGCGAATCCCCGGACGACCGCACTAAACTCGCCGGCATGGGACGATGGGAGCCGGGAGCCGGGAGCCGGCTGCGCGAGGCCGCACTGACTCTGTACCTCGAGCGCGGCTTCGAGCAGACCATGGTGGCCGACATCGCCGAGCGGGCCGGCGTCACCGCCCGCACCTTCTTCCGCTATTTCGCGGACAAGCGCGAGGTCCTCTTCGACGCCGCGGCGGAACTGGAGGAGAAGTCGCTGGCCGCACTGGAGGCAGCGCCCGCCACGGCGTCGACGCTCGAAGTCGTCACGGCCGCGCTCGACGCCGTGGCCGACACCATCGGGCACGACCGCGAGCTCGCCCGGAAGCGGCACGCGGTGATCATGGCCAACGCCGACCTCCGGGAGCGAGAACTGAGCAAGCTCGCCCAGATGTCGGCCACCCTCGCCGACGGCCTTCGACGGCGGGGTGTCGACGACGCCGAGGCCGCCCTCGCCACCGAAACGGGCGTCGCGGTGTACCGGGTCGCGTTCCAGCAATGGGTCGACGGCACCGACGACCTCGCCCTGCGCGATGCCATCGACCAGTCCTTCGCCCGGCTGCGGACCTTGACCGCACCCGGCTGAGCGGTGCTTCCCGTAGGCGCGGCGGGCAACAGGCCTTCGCGTTCAGCGCCGGGGACGCAGCGTGCTTCCGGGACGGAGTCGGCCGTGCGGGTCGAGTTCGTTCAGGACCGCCGGCAGCCCTTCGTCGAGCATCCTGCGGCGCACGCGGCCGAGCAGCTTCGCCATGATCAGCCCGTCCACCCCGCGGAAGCCGGTGTGTTCCCAGGTCAGGCGCGTACCGCCGTCGGGAAGAGCTTCGAGGGTGTTCGTCACCACGGTCGGTTCGTCGGTTTCCTTGTTGCGCCAGTCGTAGCGCAGCAGGCGGTGCTCCTCGACCGCGAGGACCTCGCACCGGACGATGCCGTCCCAGCCGGGAAACGGCTTGCCGAGGTATTCGAACCTGGTCCCCACCTCCGTCCCGAACCCCTCCGGCCGCCCACCTCGGCCGGTCGACGTCCACAAGGGAACCAGCGCCGGGTCGGTCAGTGCGGCCCAGACGACGTTCGGCGGCTGGGCGTAGTCACGCACGACTCGCATTCCACTCATCTTCGCTCCTCGACAGGAAGTCTACAGTGACAGAAAATCTACAGTAACAGTAACGCATGTGGCTCCCCGCGGGTAGACACTGAAAAAATCCAGTCACTGGAGACTTTCCGGGGCGGCCACCTATACTCGCGACATGGGTCCGAAGACGGTGGACTGGACCGGACAGTCCGAGGCGAGCAAGTCCGAAGGGTTGCGCGAGCGCAAGAAGCGGCAGCTGCGGCAGAAGCTGACGGACACCGCGACGGCCATGTTCCTCGAACGAGGTTTCGAGGCCGTCCGCGTGGCCGAAATCGCCGAGGCGTGCGAGGTGTCCGAGAAAACCGTCTTCAACCACTTCCCGACCAAGGAGTCGTTGATCCTCGACCACCCGGCCACACTGGTGGACGTGCTGCGCACCGGGCTCGCCGATCCCGCCGTCGCCCCGGTCGACGCGGTCCTGCGCATCCTCGCGGACGAGTTGAAGGCGATCACGTCCTGGCTGGCCGCCCACCACGATCCGGCCGAGGCCAGTGCCCAGCACGCCCGGTTCACCGCCATGATCCAGGACACCTCCTCGCTCCGCGCGCACCAGCGGGAGACGAGCGAGCACCTCGCGTCCGTGGCGGCCGCCGCACTGGCCGCCCGGGCGCGCCTGCCCGCCGAGGACCCCGAACCGCAGATCGCCGCGGTCGCCCTGCTCGGCCTGTGGCAGATCCAGTTCCGCAGCCTGCGCCGGCACCTCGACGGGAAGCGCAGTCCCCAGCAGGTCAAGCGAGCGGTCACCGCGGACGTCCAGCGAGCGGCCCGGCTGATCGCCAGCGGACTGGCCGCGTTTCCGCACGGCCGGTGAGCCGCCGGCCCGCACCCCGGTGAACGCGGTCGAATGGGTGGTGGCTCCGGTGGCCCGGCATCGCTGTCCGGGCTCGCTGTCCGGGCTCGCGCAGCACCGTCACGGCCGGGAGGCCGCGGGGCGCCGGTTTGCGGCCTGGGTCGCGTCGCCGTGCGTCTGCCGGCGCCGGGTGCTCGTCCGGCGCCGGGCCGCCACTCAGCTGCGCGACAGGCGCCGGGCCACCGCGAAACCGGTGCCCAGCAGGACTGCGCCCCCGGTGATCCACGGCCACAGCGGCATCGAGCCGCCGTCGGCCGGGCTTGCCGCCATCGCCGCCGTGTCCGGTGCCGCGGTCGCCGGGTCCGCCGTTCCCGGCCCGGGGACCGTGAGACGGAACGGGATCGCGCCCGAGACCGGGTGGCCGTCGGCGGAGGTCACCCGGTAGCGGATCGTGTAGCCCCCCGCCGGGCCGAGCGGGCGCAGCGGCGCAGCGACCCGTCCATCCACAATGGACACCGAGCCGGCTTCCCAGTGGGACGCGCCGTCGGGACCGAGCACCGCCAGCTCGGTGAACCGGGTCTCCACGGGTTCGTTGAACACGAGCGCAACTTCGGCCGGGGGTGTCGTCACCGCCGCGTCCCTGGCCGGCGAGCTCGACAGCAGGACGCTGTGCGCGTTCGCCGCGGGCGCACCGAACAGCACCGCGCAGCCCGCGGCCGCGAGCGCGACGGCGATCCGGACGGGGACGGGCAACCGGGAGGCCATGGCTTCTCACCTTCTCGGGAATTCGAGTGTTCCGGGAACCGTAACGAGCATCGGAGCCGCCGGGGCCGATAGCCGTGAAACGGCCGCGTTAAGCAATTCTCTCCGCCTTCCCGGACCCGTCAGCGCGAAACCGGGCAAAAAGGACGGTTACTCCGCCGGTTCGCCACTCCAGCCACCCGAACGGCGTAGCGAGAAGCGCTTCCGGCGTAACAGTTCACCGCGCTCTCCCGGTCGGCGGCGGCCCTCCTTTACCTGGCCTTCACGTGAGGATCACACCCGGAAACAAAACAGCTGGTTTTCTGCTCCCCGCATCCCCGTTCTTTTCCCCCCGCTGCGGCATTCTTTCCCTGCGGGCGGATCCGGCGTTCCTTGGAGGACGAAAACCGTGCGACGACCCGCATTGCGCCGTGACCACGTCATCGCCGCGAGCCTGGCCGGCGCCGTCGTGGTCGTCGTCGGCTACGCGTCCGGCATCGGCCTGCGGCCCGGCGGCGCCGCCGACGCGGCCACCCCGCCCGCGGTCGCCGACGGCGGGCACCCCGCCACCGCGGAAACGCCGGAGGCGCCACCCATCCCGTCCGCGCAGCCGCCGTCGGACGTCCCGGTGCTCCCGCTGCCCGCGGTCCCCGTCGGCAACCAGCCCGGCCAGTCGATCCAGCCGCCTCCGTCGATGCCCGGCGGCGGCGTCGTCGCCGTGCCACCCCAAGAGCCGGAACCGACGTCCCCGCCGGCGCCGACGACACCGACCACCCCCGCAACCCCGGCGCCCCCGCCGCCCGGCGCCGATCTGCCCGCCTGCGAACCCGGTGCGGCACAACAGGTCCTGGACACGGTCGGCGGGCTCCCGCTGCTGGGCACGGTGACCTCCGGTCTCGGCGTCACCGGCCCGAACGGGCTCGGCGCACTCGTCCTCGGCTACTGCCGCACGTCCGACGGCGGTGTCGAGCCCGCGATGGTGCCGGCTCCGGCCGCCGTCCCGAATGGACGGTGAGCGGTGGACTCCGTCAAGGCGTGGTACGTCTTCGCCCGCGCCGTCGACTACACCGGACTGACGCTGTTCGCCGGCGGGCTGCTGTTCCTGGCCGTGTTGTGGCCGACGGGCGCCGGCCACCGCGGGGCCCGGTCGGTGCTGGTGACGGGCTGGCTCCTCGGCCTGGCCGGCACGCTCGCCGGGCTGGGCCTGCAAGCCGCGTGGGCCGCGCAGCGCCCCGCCGCCGACTTCCTGTCCTGGGACCTCCTCTCGCAAGCCCTCGGCGGCCAGTTCGGGCGCATCTGGTTCGCCCGCGCCCTGCTGTGGCTGCTCGGCGGGGTCGTGCTGGCCTGGCTGCTGCAACGCGGCCGTGACGCCGCGACGGCGTTGCCCTGGCGGGCCGGGGCCGGCGCGGTCCTGCTCGGCCTGCTCCGCACGACCGGGCTCACCGGCCACGCGGTGGAGAGCACCCGGCCGTGGCTGACGCAGCTCGCGGACTTCGCCCATCTCGCGGGGGCTTCCGCGTGGATCGGCGGCCTGGCCGTGCTGCTGTTCGGCGTGCTGGCCCGCCGCGATCCCGGCGAACTCGCCTCGGTCATCCCGCGGTATTCGAAACTCGCCATGACGTCGGTCGCCGTGGTGGTCACCGCGGGTGTCGTGCTCGCCTGGCAGACCGTGGGTACCGTCGGCCGGGTCTTCGGCACCGCGTACGGCCGGACCCTGCTGGTCAAGCTCGCGGTCCTCGCCGTCGTGCTCCTCGCCGCGCAGGCCAGCCGCAGCTGGGTCGGCCGCCGCCTGGACTTCGCCGTCGTCCTGCGCGGCGACGCCGGCACCGTCCGCCCGTTCGTCTATTCCGTCGCCGCCGAGACCACGCTCGTCATCGTGGTCCTCCTCGCGGCGAGCTTCCTCGTCACGGCCAGTCCCGGCCGCTGATTGCGCACCCTGCGAAAGGAGTCCTGATGGACTGCCCCGAAACCGCCCCCGAGCAGCCGGAGGTGGTGCGGCGACGACGGAGCTGGCCGGTCGCCGTGGCGATCCTCGCCTTGGCGACCGCCTTGTTCAGCCTCGCCACCCTCCGCGGCGCGCAGACCGAACAGGCCGCCCCCGCGGCGGCCACGAACGTCGACCTCGCCGCGCTCGCCCGGCAAAGCCCCCTGGCCGTCCCGCTGTACCGGGGACTGGCCCAGGAACAGGCCGGAGGCGCCGCTCCCGCCGCGGCGCCGTCGACGAAGCCGGTCGACGCGATGGGCTACAAGTTCACCCCGGCGAACCTGACCATCTCGGTCGGCGACACGGTGACCTGGACCAACCACGACACCGCGCCGCACAACATCGTCGTCACCGACGGGCCGGAGAAGTTCACGTCCCCGACGCTGCAGACCGGGCAGACGTTCAGCCACACCTTCACGAAGGCCGGGACCTACTCCTACTACTGCGCCATCCACCCGGACATGAAGGCCACCATCACCGTCACGGGTGCGGCGCCGACCAGCGTCCCACCCACCTCCGCCCCGACCTCGGCCCCGACGTCCGCGCCGACGTCGCCGCCGACCCACTCGATGCCGATGCCGTCCACCCCGGCCGGCGGCTCCTGCGTGCCGAAGTCGGTCCTGCAGCCGATCATCGACCACATCAGGAGCGCACACCTGGAGACCTCACCGGGTCAGCAGGTGCAGGACATCCTCAACCTGGACCAGTACATCAAGACCCACACGGTGTGGCTGGAAACCGTGCTCGCGCCGGCGTTCGACGGGTCGGCGGACAAGGTCGTCACCGACACGCTGGCGCCGATCATCGCGCACATCAAGAGCGCGCACCTCGAGGAGTCGCTGGGCCAGCAGGTGACCGACCTGCTGAACCTCGACCAGTACATCAAGACGCACACGGTGTGGCTCGAAAACGTGCTCACGCCGTTGCTGAACCAGGCGAGCTGCTGACCCTCACGACCCCGGGTGGCCCGGCCGGAGTCCCCGGCCGGGCCACCACCCCACGGAGAGAGCCCATGCCCGACACCGAACTCCTGCCCGCCACCGTCCTCCGTACCCTGCGGCGTGACCGCTGCGTCGTCGAGCCGTCGATCCGCCTGCTGCGCGTGCCCGTGCTCCGCGGCCGCCTCGCCGCCACCGGCGGTCACCTCGACCTCGACGGCCGGCACCTCACGCTGACGCTCGACGCAGACCCGGTCCGGCTCGGGCCCAAGCCGCTGCGCCGGGCCCTCACCGGTGCCCGGGGCCTGCGCGCCGCCGACCACCCCGCCATCACCTTCACCAGCGCGAACCTCCACGTCGGCCCCGGCGACGCCGTCGACGTCACCGGCAAGGTCGAGGTCGCCGGCGCGCCCCGGCACCTGCACCTCACCGGCGACCTGCGGCGGGCCGGCGACGAGAGCATCGTGCTGTGGGTCAAGGGAACGCTGCCCGCCCCGCGCCGCAGGCCGCGCCGCCTCGGGATCGTCGCGCGGCTGCTGGCCGGCCGCCGGATCCACGTCGAGATCGCCGCGGAGTTCGTCCGATGAGGCGCGCCGCCGCCCTCGCGGCCACCGGGCTGGTCCTCGTGCTCCACACCGTTCTCGCCGCCGCCCCGGCCCAGGCGGCCACCACGCAGGTGATGATGTCGGGCTACGCGTTCTCCCCGGCCACGCTCACCGTCCACGTCGGCGACACCGTGACGTGGGTGCAGCACGACCAGGCCCCGCACGACGCGACGACCACCAGCGCGCCCGTTTCCTTCCACAGCCCGCAGCTGTCCGAAGGGCAGAGCTGGAGCTACATGTTCCGCACCCCCGGGACCTACGCCTACTACTGCTCGGTCCACCCGGACATGCGGGCCACGGTGACCGTCCTGCCCGCGGCCACCACCGCGCCACTCCCGCCGAAAGCCACCCCGGCCCCGGCGGTCCAGAACCCGCCGAAACAGCAACCCGCCACGGCCAAGCCGGCGCCGGTCACCTCGGCGGCCGCCGCGTCCACCTCGGCGGCCGCGGCCGTGCCGGCGAGCACCGGCTCCTCCGCGGCGCCACCACCGGTGGCACCACCGCAGCAGCTCGCGTCGGCCACCGCGCCCGCCCTCGATCCGATGCTGCTCGTCGCCGGGCTGGTAACCGGAATCGCCGTCCTGTGCCTGCTGCTGCTCGGCTCCCGCCGCGCGTCGTGACCGAGACCTGATGCGAAACCCGGAAAGCTCAGCGCGCAGTGGACGGCCTCTCACCGCTCGACACCATCGCCGGCCACCCAAGATCGGGCTGGGTGAAGCGCTTTCGGAGGGGATTCGTGGCTCCGCGCTGGGCATCGCCTCGGTTCAGCGCGCCGATCCGGCCGTATCGAGCAGCCACGACGCGGCCACCGCGGCCCCATCGGTCCGCATCGCGGCCGCGACCGCCCGGGCCCGGGCAGCGGTTTCCGGCGCCAAGGCCCGCTCGAGCGCGCTCGACAGCGACTCGACCGTCGGCGCCGGACCCTCACATGGCCACCCCGATGCCCAGCTCGGCCACCCGCCCGGCCCAGTACGGCTGGCCCACCGTCTGGACGACCACCACCTGCGGCGCGCCGGCCCGCGCGGCCACCGTCGTCGTGCCGGCCCCACCGTGCTGCACCACCGCGGCCATCCGCGCGAAAGGGCGTGCAGGTTGACCTCGCCGACCGCGCAGCAGTCCGCGCCATCGTCCATCAGCGACAGATCGGCCCAGCCCCGCCCGACGACCACCCGGCGCCCCTGGGCCCGGATCGCCTCGATGGCCACCTCGGCGACGTCGGCCGGGGCGCGCATGCTGCCGAACCCCACGTACACCGGCGGATCACCGGCATCGAGGAACGCCGTGACCCCGGCAGGCAGCGGGCGGTCGTCCGGCAGGATCCACGCACCGGTCTGCCCGGCGTCGAGGTCCGACGGCTCGGGCCACGGCGCCGGCACCGGATCCGCGGCCGGCCAGGGCCGGTCGGTCAGGACGTGGCGGCGGACGTCGTCGACGGCGGGCAGGCCCATCGCCGCCCGGTGGGCGTTGAGCGCGGCGCCGAACACCTCGTTGTGGTTGCGGGCGTCCAGCTCCCACCGCGCCTGGTGGTCGGTCGCCTCGGGCGGGAACGGCCGTCCCGCGAGCGGCACCGGCGAATGGTGCGGCGAGGCAGGATGACCGGGCAGTAGCTCGCGTACCGGTAGCGCGATCCCGGGCCCGCAGTTTCTACCGACGACCACCCGCGCGTCACGTGCGGCCGAGCCGGGTGTCCCGGCAAAATTGCCCACCCCCGCGGCGATTCCTCCGTGCTTCACTGCCCGCATGGTGAAGAAGCTGGCCACCGCCGTGGCTGTCCTGAGCGTCGCCGCCGCAACCCTCGCTGCCCCCGCGGACGCGGCGACGAGGTACTACCAGGAGACCGTCAGCGGCGGCACCAAGTCGGCGTGCGAGGCGGCCGGATCGCAGCTCGCGCAGCAGAAGATGGCCGAGGGGTACCTCGTCACGTGGATCGGCTGCACGTACTCGAACTTCTACTTCTACGGCGTCGTCCGCTGGTCCGACTGACGGCGTAGGCCGTCGCGATCGCCGTCGGCGACCCGATTCCGGCCGACCCCGGCGGTCCACGGAGACAGATCGACCGCCGGGGTAGGCATTTCAGGAGACCGGAACCTCCACCTCGCGCGCGGGAAGGGGCTCGGCGACAGCCGCCGGCGGGGCGGGGCTGAACTGCCGGCGTACCCACAGCGGGCCGAGCAGGAGCAGCAGCAACGCGGCGAGCGGCATCATCGAGGACGCCAGCTGTTGCCCGGCCGTCAGGGCCATCGGCGCCGGCGGGAACTCCGGCACGCCCACCCACCAGAACACCCGCAGGGTGAACGCCGCCGTCAGCACCGCCGTCACCGCCGCCAGGGCGGCCGAACGCCGCTCGTACGCACGCATCGCCAGCCACACCAGGAGCGGGATCACCGCCACCCAGTGGTGCTCCCAGCTCACCGGGGACACCAGGAGGCCGGTGAGCGCCGCGGCGCAGAAGCCCAGGAAGTCGCTGCCGCGGTGGTGGACGTAGCGAGCCACCGCCAGCCCCAGGACGGCGACCATCGCCAGGACCACCAGCCACCAGATGGCGAACGTCCCGTTGTGCAGCACCCTGGCCAGCACGGCCGCCAGGGACTGGTTGGGCGTGCCGAACACCGAGCCCGCCCGCGACGACTCGAACACCAGGCCACCCCAGTACTTCAGGGAGTCGGCCGGGGCGACGGCGAATCCGGCCGCGACCGCGGCCACGAACGCCAGCACCGCCGTCCGGGCCGCCTTCCACTGGCCGGTGACCAGCAGGTAGGCGACGAAGATCAAGGGCGTCACCTTCAGCGCCGCCGCCACGCCGATGCCGGCGCCGCGCCACCGGCCCGCGCCACGGCGGAAGTCCAGCAGCACCAGGAGGAAGACGAACGCGTTGATCTGGCCGAAGATCAGGTGGATGCGGGTCGGCAGCAGGCAGAACACGAGCGCGAGGCCGGCGACGGTCAGGACGGTGCGCCGCCCGGTGCCGCGGACGCCGGCGACGCCGAGGGTGATCCACACGACCGCGCCCAGCGCGACCAGCGTCGCGGTGTTCCACAGCAGACCGGCCACGCCGAACGGCAGGAAGGTCAACGGCGTGAAGAACAGCACCGCGGTCAACGGCGGGTACAGGTACGGCATGGGCCCGTACAACGGCGACATGACGACCACGTCGTAGAGGGACTGGCCGTCGCGCACCGCATGGCCGGTGGCGTCGTAGACCCAGAGGTCCGCCAGCCAGCGGACGCCCCAGTGCGGGTCACGGGTGTAGACGGCCTGGGCGACCAGCGCCAGGACGAACGCCGTGGCGGTGATCGCGGACCAGGTGAGCACCCGGGCGCGGGTTTCAGTGCGAGCAGACACGATCGTCGACCTCCCTCGTGGGTTCGGTGAGCGGGACCGGCGGGCAGGGGCCGAGCAGCAGGTCGTCGTGGGTGGCCAGCCGCACCCGCGCTCCCTCGATCCCGAGGCGCTCCAAGACGCCGAGCGCGTCGAACTCGTCGCAGCCGTTGAGCAGCACCCCGGCGCCGGCGACCTCGTCGGTCACGCGCAGCGCGCCCGACGGCACGCGCACACCTTCGGGCAGCCACAGCACGGCGGCGATGTCGAACCTCGCGCGGCGACGCCGGGCGTCGCGGCGGGCCGCGCCGATCTCGTGCTCCACCGCGGCGGCGACCAGCCGGGCGGTGCGGTCCCAGCGGAACCCGGCCGCCCAGGCGCGGCAGCGCCGGGCGACCTCCTCGGCGTGGGCGGGGTCGGCCAGCCGGGTGAGGTGCCGGGCGACGGCGGGAGCCAGCTCGGCGGCCGAGCGCACGACCTCGCCCTCGCGCACGAAGTCCCGCGCACCCGCGGGCCCAACACAAGGCACGCCGTGGGCGGCGGCTTCCAGGATTCCGTACGGGGACACCTCGCTGTCCGCCGCGCAGACGAGCAGCCACGCCCGACGCAACAGCGCGATCCGGCCGGCGTCGGGCAGGCGGCCGCGGAAGGCCACCACGTCCGTCACGCCCGCTTCGTGCGCGACGCGGCGCCACCGGGCCAGGTCCGGCCCGTCGCCCAGCACCTCCACGCGCAGCCGCGGTGTCCGCGGCAGGTCGCGCAGCAGCACGTCCAGGTGCGGCCCGAGCGCCGGCACGACCACCAGGGGGTCGGGAGCGCGCTCGCCGTCGCCCGTCGCGGCCGGGGCGCCGGGCGGCGCGACGAGCACCGGACCGCGCAGGCCCGGGCGCCCGCGCAGCTGGTGACGCGCCGACGGGGACGGCACGACGGTCGCACGGTGGTCAGCACCCCACCGCGCCGGGTGACGACCGACCCGCCGGGCCGTGGTCCCCGGCGAGCCCGCCTCCAGCCGCACGACCGGCGTGCGGCGGCCCAGGAGCGGCGCCACCGGCCAGCCGGTCGCGTCCACCACCGCGTCGAACCGGTGGGCCCGGCGCAGCAGCCAGGCCACCAAGGCCGACGGGCGCGCGAAACGCAGCCGCTCCACGCCACCGGCCACCTCGCGGCCGGGCGCCCCGGTCACCGCCCAGGTGACCCGCGTGCCGCCGTCGGCCCAGCGCCGGGTGACCTCGTGGACGTAGCGCTCCCGCTCCCCCGCCGCCGGGTGCGCCAGGTCGTGCTCGGACACGACCAGCACGCTTCGCCGGGTGCTCATCGCGCCTCCGCCCGGTACAGGCGCAGCAGGTCCGCGAACGCCGCGGGACCGTCGTGCAGGGGCCGGAAGGAGGACCGCTGGTCGTCGGCCCAGTCGACCGGCAGTTCGGCGATGCGCCCGCCCGCCAGCCGGATCTGCCGCAGCAGCTCCACGTCGAACGCGAACCCGTCGACGCGGCAGCGGGCGAGCGCCCGCTGCACCGCGGCCCGTTCGAAGAGCTTGAACCCGCACTGGGTGTCGTGCACCTCGGGGACCAGGCGGCGGGCCATCGCCCGGAACACCGCGCCGCCGACGCGGCGGCCCAGTGGCTGCGGGTGCACCAGCCGCGCACCCGGTGCGTGGCGGGAGGCGATGGCCGCCGCCGCGCCGGCCTCGAGTTCGGCCACCGCCCAGGTCAGCGTCCGGATCGGGGTGGACAGGTCGGCGTCGACGAACCCGGCGAACCGGGAGGTGCTGCTCTCCAGGCCACGGCGCACGGCCGCGCCCTTGCCGGGGCGGGCGCAGCCGATGACCACGACGTCGGGGTATCCGGCGACGGCCGTGGCGGTGCCGTCGGTGCTGCCGTTGTCCACCACGACGACCCGCGACCGCCACGGCCGCCCGGCCAGGAACGCGGTCAGCTCGGCCAGGGTCGCCGGCAGCCGGCTCGCCTCGTTGAACGCCGGCACCACGAGCTCGAGGTCGACCGCGGACCGCGGGTGCGGGTCGCGGGCGCCGCGTTGGCGGGGCACGGCGACCGGGTCCGCCGTCATGACGGATCCTCCTCGGCGTCCGCGACCAGCGAGCCGCGCGCGGTGGTGTGCCGGGAGGCGAACAGCTTCGGGTGGTTCGCCCGGATGCCGCCGACGACCGTGTCGTACGGGAAGTCGGCGAACTCGCCGTGCTCGCGCAGGAACTCCATGTGCCGCCGGCCGTCCTCGTCGTACGGGTGGTACATGCTGTCGGTGCGGCCGTCGAAGTCCAGCGGCTTGATCCGGTAGAGCTTGCACAGCATCTTGTTGAACACCGGCGTGGCCCGCACCCACCGGCCGTCCAGGAAGACGGTGGTGAGGCTGTGGTAGGTGAAGACGTTGCCGCCCATCAGTTCTTCCAGCTTCGGCGACGCCAGGTGGTTGCGCACGTCGCCGTAGTAGAGGCGGCTGGGGATGCCGACCGAGCGCACGGCCGCGGCGTACACGACGGACTTGTGCACGCAGAAGCCCGTGCCGCGCTCGATGGTGCGGCTCGCCTTGAGGCCGGCGCGGGACAGGTCGGCGCCGTAGACCTCGTAGTGGATGCCGTCGCGCACCGCGTAGTACAGGGCGCAGGCCCGCTGGATGTCCGTCATGCCCTCGCCGCCGCCGGGCAGCGCCCGGCGGACGAAGTCGCGGACGACGTCGCTGTCGTGGTCGAGGAACTCGGTGGCGCGCAGCAGGTCCGCGTGCGGATCGGCGTTGACCGTTGGCACTGACATCGTTGCACTCCCCTCAGAGACCGATCATGGAAGCGATGCGCTGCCGCTGGATGTCGGAGGTGCCGGAGTAGATCGTCCCGGCGACGGCGTTGCGCAGGTCTTTCTCCAGGCCGTACTCGGCGGTGTAGCCGTAGCCGCCGAAGAGCTGCACCGCCGACAGGGCGGTGCTGAGGTTGGCTTCGCTGGCGAGCAGCTTGCTGATCGCCAGGTCCACGGTGACGTTCTCACCCCGCTGGAGTTTCGCGGCGGTGTCGTAGATCCACTTGCGGGCGGTCTCCACGGCGATGCGCATCTCCACGACCCGGTTGGACACCGACTGGAACGAGCCGATCTTCTGTCCGAACTGGACACGGCTGCGGGCGTAGTCGACGCAGCGCTCCAGGCGGTGCTGCATCTCGCCGGTGTTGATGACGAAGGAGCAGAGGATCTCCCACTTCATCACGTGGTCGAGGACGAGGAACCCCGCCCCGGGCGAGCCGACGACGTTGGCCGCGGGCACCCGGCAGTCGTCGAAGAACAGCTCGCTCAGCGGTGAGGTGCGCAGGCCCATCTTGGCCACCGGCGGCCCCACGGTCAGGCCGGGTGTGTCGCGCTCGACGAGGAACGCGGTGAGCGCGGCCGGGCTGCCGCGCTTGCCGGTGCGGGCGTAGACGACGATCACGTCGGCCAGCGGCCCGTTGCTGGTGAACGCCTTGCTGCCGTTGAGGACGTAGTGGTCGCCGTCGCGGACCGCGGCGGTGCGCATGCTCATGACGTCCGAGCCGCCCTCGGGTTCGGTGATGGCGTGCGCCCCGATGATCGACCCGTCGCAGACCTTGGTGAGGAAGCGGTCTTTCAGCTCCGGCGAGCCGAAGCGCTGCAGTGGCACGCCGGTGCTGACCATGTGGGTCGACACCGAGAAGCTGAAGCCGCCGTCGCGGCAGGCGTGGCCCAGGCCCTCCAGCACGTACAGGGTGGTCAGCAGGTCCTGGCCGAGGCCGCCCCACTGCTCGCCGAAGGGCAGGCCGAGCAGGCCCGTCTCGCGCAGCACCTTCCAGGCGCCGTCGGCGAACTCGCCGGCGGCGTCGCGCTCGACGTGGCCCTCGCCGAGCACCGGGCCGAGCTCTTCGATGGCCGCGCGCAGGGCGCGCTGCTCTTCGTTCCACTCGATCATCGCGTCACACCCCTTCCGCGACCGCGACCCGCCGCTCGCGCAGCGCGGTGCGGTCGGTCTTGCCGGTGGAGGTCCGGGGCAGGGCGTCGTCACCGATTTCGAACGCGCCGGGGATGGCCGTCCGCGGCAACGCGGCCGCGCAGTGCGCCCGCAGGTGCAACCCGTTGAGCCCGGAGCCGGGCGCCCGGCGGACGACCGCGTGCAGCACGGTTCCGGCTTCCTCGTCCGGAAGCGGGAGCACCGCGGCCTCCAGCACGTCCGGATGCGTGAGCAGGACCTGTTCGACCTCCTGGACGTTGGTGCGCACACCCCGGACCTTCACCTGGTGGTCGGTGCGGCCGGTGAGGTGCACGAGGCCGGCCTCGTCGCGGTGGACCAGGTCGCCGGTGCGGAACCAGCCGTCGTGCCACCGGCCGCGGTCGAGGCCGGGATCGAGGTAGCCCTCGGCGCGGAACGGTGTGCGCACGACCAGCTCACCGCGGTCGGCTTCGCGGCCTTCCCCGTCGAGGATGCGGAACTCGACCCCGTCGATGGGCGCGCCGATCGGCGCCGGCGCGCGGCCCGGGTCGATGCGGTGCAGGAAGCTGTCGTTGGTTTCGGTGCAGCCGTAGACGTTCCACAGCCGCGCACGCGGGAACGCCGCCGCGACGTCGGCCAGCAGCGCGGGCGGCGCGACGTCCCCGGTCAGCAGCACCTCCCGCACGCTCGGGAAGACCTGTCCCGTGCCGGTGACCAGCCGGAAGAACAGCGGCACCGCCTGCACCACGGCGGGTGCCCGCTGGGCGGTCAGCTCCGCCAGGTGACCGCCGTCGGTGGCGCGGGCCGGGTCGACCAGGTCCGAGCAGGCGCCCGCGGCCAGCGCCGCCCACACGTCCAGCAGGCACAGGTCGAAGTTCAGCGGGGCGTAGTTGAGCACCCCGGTGCCGGGGCCGATGCCGAACGCCCCGGCCGCCCAGGCGAGGAAGCGGTCCACGCCCCGTTCGGCGAGCACGACGACCTTCGGGGTGCCGGTGGAGCCGGACGTGGTCAGCAGCAGGCCGGGTCCGGGCAGCGAAGCGGCGTCCGCGCCGGTGGTCCGCACGCCGTCCGGGGTGAGCACGTGCGAGCAGCCGGCCTGCTCGCACAGCCGCAGCAGCGCGTCGTGGCCGAGCGACGCCGAGGGCAGGAGCACCCGCCTGCCCGCGCGGAAGCACGCGATGAGCAGGGCGACGGTCTCGGGCGACTTGTGCGCGGGCACGCACACCGGCGCGTCCGGCGGAAGGTGCTGCAGCAGCGGCGCGGCCGTTCGGGCCAGCCGGTCCAGGGTGGCGTAGTCCACCACCGCCCCGGCCCAGGACAGCGCCGGGGCGTGCGGCCGGGCGTCCACCTGGCCGGCGAACGCGGTGACGAAGGATCTGGTGGGCATGGTGGTTCCCCTCGGGAGTTCGGGAGTGGTGGGGTTACCGGTGGGTGGTCAGGAGGCCGCCCCCGCCCGGCACGGTCGCGTCCAGTCCGGTGAGGTCGAGCAGCCGCCACAGGCACGCCTGGTTGGAGGTCACTACCGGCACGCCGAGCTTCCGCTCCAGCTCGTCGACGGCCTCCCAGGAGCGGAACCCGCTGCCGGGCAGCAGCACGCCGTCGGCGTGGGCCGGGAAGGCGTCGGCGGCCTGGCGGCACACCTCGGCGGGGTGGACGTCCCAGCGCCCGCCGCGGTCGAACAGCCGGTGCGCCTCGACGCCGTCCCAGCGCTCGCCCAGTCGGAAGGGCACCACCGCGGCGGGCGGGAACCCGGCGGCCGTGAGGTAGTCGCCGGTGGCGGCGAAGGTGGGCGTGGTGAACCACGGCGGCGCGAGCACCAGGGGCCGGCGCACGCCGAGCGTGGCCAGCGCGGCGCGGATCGCCTGCCCGGCGGTGTAGACGGGCGCGCCGCCGGTCAGCTCGGCCGCCGCGGTCGTGAAGCCGTCGTCGAACTGCAGGCCGCCGAAGAAGCTGGCCGAGCCGAAGCACAGGCAGATCGCCGAGACGCCGAGCTCGCCGAGTTGCTCGAGACCGCGCCGCACGTCCGGGGCGTTCACCATCCGTTCCCACGACTCGCTGGTGTATTCGGCGCCGGTGCGGGTGGGGCTTTCGAAGCGGGCCGCGTGGACGGTCACCCCGGGCGGCGCCATGGCCCACAGCTCCGCCTCGACCACCGGGTCGTTGTGCACCACCAGCACACCCAGCCGCACCGTCCAGGCCTGCCCCTTCACGACCGGCTCCCTTCGCGCCGGGGCAGCCCGAACCAGGCCAGGAGGGCGCCGCCGGCCGCCGCGGCGGCGGTGGTGACGAAGGCCCAGGCGAACGCGCCGGCGTCGGGATCGCGGCCGAGCACCAGCACCAGGACGGCCACGCCGAGCGCGCCCGCCATGTACTGCGAGGTGGTCATCAGGGCGCTTCCCGTGCCCTGGTTGCGGTCTTCGACGTCGGCCGTGCCCGCGATGAACATCGACACGTAGGTCACGCCGTGCGCGAAGCCGGTGACCAGCAGGCCGGGCAGCAGGTGGGTGACGTAGCCGTCGCCGTGCACCTGGACAGCGAGCAGGAGCAGGCCGGCGGCGTCGGCGACGAACGCCAGCGCGAGCGTCGCCCGCACCCCGATCGCGCCGACGATCCGGGCGGCCACGGAGTTGGCCACCGCGATCGCCACCGCCATCGGCAGAAACGCCAGGCCCGCGGCCAGCGGGCTGTAGCCGCGCAGCTGCTGCACCAGCAGGGTCACCACGAAGAACTGGTTGCCGACGCTGGCCATGTAGAGGGCGGTGGCGCCGCAGCCGGCCAAAAGCGAGCGGGTGCGCCGCAGCATCGGGTCGATCAGCGGGCGGGCGCTGCGGCGCTCCTGGAACGCGAACGCGGCCAGCAGCACCGCCGCCGCGCCGAACGCGGCCAGCGTGCCCGGATCGGTCCAGCCGCCCCGCGCCGCCAGCGTCAGTGCCAGCGCGACGGACAGCACGGTGCCGGTGCACAGGGCCGCGCTGGGCACGTTGAGCCCACCGCGCCCGGCGGTCGTGGTTTCCGCGCGTGGCAACAGTTTCGGCGCGGCGAAGGCGCACACCACCGCCAGCGGCAGGTTGATCAGGAAGACCCCCCGCCAGGACACGGTGGCCAGCAGGCCACCGAGGACGACCCCGGCGGCCAGGCCCGACGCGCCGACGGTGCCCCACACCCCGAGCGCGCGGTTGCGGGCGGGACCGGCGGCGAACGTGGTGTTGATCAGGGCGATGACCGCGGGCTGGAGCACCGCGGCCGCCACGCCCTGGGCGGCGCGGGCCACCAGCAGCAGCGGCGCGCTGGGCGCGAGGCCGCCCGCCAGCGAAGCCAGCCCGAACAGCAGCATGGCGGCGACGAACAGGGTGCGCGGGCCGAACCGGTCCGAGGCCCGGCCGCCGACGACGAGGAACCCGGCGAAGAACACCGCGTAGCCGCTGACCACCCACTGCAGGGAGCTTTCGCTCAGTGCCAGGTCCGCGCCGACGCTCGGCAGCGCGACGTAGACGATGGAGTAGTCGAGCGCGATGAGGAACTGGGCCACGGCGAGGACCGCGAGCGCCGCGTTCGCCGAGCGTCCGGGTGCCGTGACGGTTTCCCGGCTGGTCATGTGATCACCTCGAGACGGAATGGAACGGGAGGAGGGCTTCGCCGAGCCGGACCACGTCGGCGTGCACCGCGCTCGCCCCCGCGGTCAGCAGCTCGTCGGTGGTGGCGACGCCGGTGGCGACACCGAGGGCGGTCATGCCCGCCGCCCGGGCCATCACCACGTCGTCCACGGCGTCGCCGACGACGAGGCAGCCGGCCGGGGCGACGCCGAGCCGGTCGGCGGCCAGCAGGGCCAGGTCGGGGTGCGGTTTGCCCCGCTCGGCCATGCCGTGGCAGGCCAGGACGCCGAAGTGGTCGAGCAGCCCCGCGGCGGCCAGCAGCTCCACCGCGCTGCGGTGGACCTTGCTCGTGACCACGGCCAGCGGACGGCCGTGCTCCCGCAGGCGGTCGAGCACTTCGGGCACACCGGGAAACACCAGGTCGCGTGCGGACGGGATGACCAGTTCGGTGAACAGCTCCCGGGCGCGGGCGGCGGCCCGCTCCGCGCCGGGGTGGCCGTCGGGCAGGCCGAGCAGCAGCGCCAGCGACGCGGCCAGCGGACGGCCGACCGTGGCGCGCAGCTGCGCCTCGCTCGCCGTGCCGCCGTGCTCGGCCACCACCCGGCGCAGCACCGCGGTCATCCCGGCCGGGGTGTCGACCAGGGTGCCGTCGAGGTCGAACAGGACGGCGCCGCCCGTGCCCCCGGTGCTCACACCCCCTCCCGGAGGGCCGGCTCCTTGAGGGCCACGGCGACCTCGGCGGCCAGTGCGCTGGTCGACAGCAGCACCGACCGGTTGGCTTCGGCGGTGCGGCCCCGGGTCGCCCGGCCGACCGCGCCGAGGATGGCCGGGGTGACGTCCTGGCCGCGCACGCCCGCCGCCTCGGCCTCGGACTGCTTCTCGCGCACCAGCGTGTAGACCTCGTCCGCGGGCAGGGCGTCCTCGGCGTGGATCGGGTGGGTGACCAGGAAGCCGCCGGTGTTGCCGACCGCCCAGTGCAGGCGCACGGCCGCCACCAGCTCGGCCAGGTCGTCCACGCGGCGCGGGTTGCGCTCACCGCTGGAAACGCTGTAGTAGGCGGGGAAGTCGTCGCAGCGGTAGCCGACGACCGGCACGCCGAAGGTCTCGAGGTATTCCAGCGTGAGCGCGGGGTCGAGCAGGGACTTGGCGCCCGCGCACACCACGGCCACCTTGTGCCGGGTGAACTCGACCAGGTCCGCGGAGACGTCGAAGGTGCGCTGGGCGCCGAAGTGGACGCCGCCGATGCCGGCGACCGCGAACACCTCGATGCCGGTCCGGCCGGCCGCGACCAGCGACGCGGAGACCGTCGTGCCGCCGTGGCCGCCCCCGGCCAGCACGGGACCGAGGTCACGGGCGCCGACCTTGGGCACGGTCGGCGTGGTCGCGAACAGCTCCACCTGCTGCTCCGACATGCCCACCACGAACCGGCCGTCGACGATGCCGGTGCGGGCGGGCACGGCGCCGGCGGCGCGGATGGTCTTGTCCATGTCCAGCGCGGTCTGGAGATTCAGCGGGTGCGGCAGGCCCTGCACCACACCGGAGGACTCCAGGGCCACCACCGGCCGGCCTTCGGCCAGCGCGTCGGCGACCTCCTCGGAAACCGAGAACAGCGCGTCGGTTGCGGACATCGTGAACTCCTCTCGGGGTTTCCCGGTGGCGCGGAGAGCCCGGAGCTCCCCGCGCCACCGATCGCCGGTCAGTAGTGCGAGAACTCGTCGGCGTCGAAGTTGTGCCGTTCGTCGCCGCGCAGCGGCGGGTTGAAGACGCTGATCAGTTCCAGGTCGGCCTCCGGGGAGGCGATCAGGAAGTGCTGGTCGTGCTGGTCGAGCGCGTACAGCACACCGGGCTCGATCTCGTGGGCGGTGCCGGCGGCGTCGATCACCTGCCCGCGCCCGGAGATGCAGTAGCAGGCCTCGAGGTGGTTGCGGTACTGCAGCGGGGACTTCGATCCCGCCTTGACGACGGTGTGGGCGATCGTGAAGCCCATGTTGTCCTTGTCGACGAGGAGCCGGTAGCTGAGGCCGTTCCCCCATTCGACGCCGGTGACGCCGGCCTTTTCCCGCACGATCATGCTGGTGAGTCCTCCTGTCCGTTGTGTCACTGCCGGTGTGTGGTCAGACGAAGCTGTGCAGGTCGGTGACGAACGCCGTGATGGCCGCCACCGAGCTGAACTGGGCCGGGGAGATGTCCTGCTCCTCCACCGGGATCCCGTAGCGCTCGCCCACCCAGCCGATCAGGCGCAGCAGGCCGAGGCTGTCGACCACCCCGTTGTCCAGCAGGTCGAAGTCGGACGGCAGCTGGTCGGGGGTGAGGTCGGGGGCGAAGGTGGTCACGACGAACTGCTTGACGTCGTTCTCGATCGACACGCGTGGTCCTCCTCAGGTTGTCCGGGCTGCTGCTCCTCGGTCAGCAGCTCCACGAGCAGCACGTGGTCGGCACCGGTCCGGCCGGCGCGCTCGCCGGCGACGACCTGCCGCAGGTCCGCCGCCACCGGGCGGCTGCCGCGGCACGCCGTCCGCAGCAACGCCAGGTCGTCGACGAACAGCCGGTCCACCGGCTGGGTCACGGCCGGCGGCAGCTCATGCCCGCTGGCGTTCACCAGCAACGTCCCGCCGGGCAGGTGCGCGGGCCACGTACCGGGATCGGCGAAGGCCGTGACGACCACGAGGTTCGCCCCGAACACCGCCTCGCCCGCGGTGGCGGTCACGCACAGGCCGACGCCGGACCGGTCGAGCCGGTCGACCAGGTCGCGGTGCACGGGCACGCCGTCGAGCACGCGGACCGCGACGTGGGTGACGTCGGGTACGTGCCGGGTCAGCGCGTCCAGCTGCGCCCGCACCGCCCGCCCGGTACCCACGACCGACGCCGTGACGGCGCCGGGCGCGAGCAGGTAGCGGGCCGCCAGCGCGGTGAGCAGTGCGGCGCGGTCCTCGGGCGTGGCCGCCGCGCCCAGCGCACCGGTGACGGCGGCACCGCGCATGAGCCGCTCGGCCAGTGCGTCCAGCGGATCGGGAGCCGGCAGCCGCCCGAAGCCGGCGGGAAAACTGTTCACGTGCGCTCCCTTCCGTGGTCGCCGTGGCCGTTGCGAGGACCACGGTGAAGGGCGGCGCTGTCGATGCGCTTTCCGGTTTCTATCGATTCCCGGGCGGGCGGCTTGAGCCGGGCGAAGGCGGACCGAAGGGGCCGGCGGGTCTGCTGGGGGCACCGCACCACGGCGGCACGGAATGGGGAAGGAGAATCCGGTGCTGAAGTCCCTGCTCACCGCGATCGTGATCGGTGTGGCCGTCACGGCGGGCCCGGCGGCGGTCACCGCCGCGGCCGCCCCGGCCACGGCGGCCGACCAGTGCCCGCAGGACACTCACTGGAACAACGACCTGCAGCAGTGCGTGGACGACACGCACTGGTGAGGGGGATTGTTCAACGCGGCGGTCCGGCGAGGGGGACACGGCCGGGCCGCCGCGGCACACAAGCCGGATCACCGGTCCACCGCTCGAGCTGACGCCCGAAACGGTTCGGCGTCCACTCGGGAATCGGCCGCCGGCAGGCCACACTCGCAGACCGAGTCCGTTCCGCTCATGCAGGTCCGGCGCCCACCCGGCAACCGGCCGACGGGCAGCCGCCAACCGCAGGCCGGGGCCTTCCCGGCTCCGGCAGGTCCCGGCGCCCGGCTACCCGGCCACACCCGCCTCCGACGTCAAGCCCGCGACCGGCCTCAGGCCGGCTCCCGGGCTTCCGCGTTCGCGCCGCTTTCCGCCAGCAGGACCAGGACCTTGGCCTGCCACAGCGCCGACCCGAGGTCGGCGAACAGCTCGCGGGCCGCTTCCAGGTGCGCCACCCCGCCCGCGGCGTCACCACGGGTGAGCGCGATTTCGCCGAGCGAGTACCGCGACTTGGCTTCGATCAGCCGCTCCCCCACCCGCCGCGCCAGCTGGAGGGCGCTCACGAGCGTTGTTTCGGCGTTGTCCAGCCGGCCTTCCCGCTGGCGAAGCAGGCCGAGTCCGTACAAGGCATGGACTTCCCCGATCCGGTCGCCGTTGTCGCGGACGATCCGCAGGGCGCGGTGCAGTGCCTCCCGGGCGGCATCGAGCCGGCCGGTGGCCAGGTGCAGCTCGGCGAACCGGTGCACCACCTGCGCCTCCACCCGCAGGCACCCGGTCTCGCGGGTGATCACCAGCGCCTGGTCCAGCAGCCGGGCCGCCCCCTCGGGGTCGCCTTCGTCGACCCGGTGCCTGGCGATGCTGCGCAGGACGTGCGCCTCACCGATCCGGTCGCCGACGGCCCGCAACGTCGCCAGCGCGTCGGTGTACTTCGCCATCATCGAGACCGTGTTGCCGCGGAGCCCGTCGACGTGCGCGTGGTTCCGCAGCACCAGTGCCCGGCCGTGCTCGTCGCCCACCGCGCCGAACAGCTCCGACGCCGCCGTGAAGCACTCCTCGGCTTCGTCCAGCCGGGCCTGGAACATGTGCAGCGTCCCCAGCGAGTACTGCATCGCGGCGACGCCGACCCGGTTGTCCGCCCGCCGCGCCGCTTCGTAAGCGAGCTCGGCGCACTCCAGCCAGTCGTCGAAGTAGCCCTTGGCCTCGAACAACGTCACCGACGTCAGAGCCAGGTCCCAGCACAGCTCGTCGAACCCGGCCTTGGCCGCCTGGCGGATCGCCGCCACCAGCGCCCGCCGCTCGCCCTCCCACCAGTGCGCGGGCTCCCCGAGGTGGTCGTCGAGCTCCGCTGCGCCGGGCCGCCACCGCGGCGCGGTGCCGTGCAGGATCGTGTAGTCGCCGCCGTATTCGCGTCGGTGCGCCTCCTCGGCCAGCGCCAGCCAGCCGCCCAGCACCCGTTCCAGTGCGGCGGTCCGTTCCTGCTCGGTGGAGTCCTGCTGCAGCCGCTCGGCGGCGTACACCCGGATCAGGTCGTGCAGCCGGTAGCGCGGCGAGGCGTCCCCGTACTGGACGATGTCCACCAGCTGGGCGTCGACCAGGCTCTCCAGCACCTCCTCGGCTTCGGCCGCCGTGGTGTCCAGCAGCGCCGCGGCGGTCCACCCCGGGAAGTCGGGTGCGCGGACCAGCGAGCACAGCCGGAACAGCCGCCGGGCCTGCGCGTCCAGCACCCGGTGGGTGATCTCGAACGTCGACCGCAGTTCCAGCCCGTGGTGGGCGAGTTCGTCCAGCCGCCGCGCCTCGTCGTGCAGCCGCCGCACCAGGCCGCTCAGCCGCCAGTGCGGCCGGGACACCAGCCGTGCCCCCGCGATCCGCAGGGCCAGCGGCAGCCCGCCGCACAACCGCACCAGTTCGACCGCGGCGTCCGGTTCGGCCGCGCCCCGCGCGGGGCCGATGATCCGGTTCAGCAGCTCCAGCGACTTGGCCACGTCGAAGACGCCGACGTCGAGCTGGCGGACGCCGGGCAATCCGCTGAGCCGGACCCGGCTGGTCACGATCACCGCGCACGACGGACTGCCGGGCAGCAGCGGGCGGACCTGCGACTCGTCGGACACGCCGTCCAGCACGAGCAGCAGCCGCTTGCCGGACAGCTTGCTGCGGTAGAGCTCGACGCGTTCGTCGACGTCGTCGGGCACAGCCGAGCCGGCCACGCCCAGCGCACGGAGGAACCGCGCCAGCAGCTTGGCCGTGTGGTCGTTGCCGCCGCCCGACCCCATGTCGGCGTAGAGCTGCCCGTCCACGTAGCGGCTGCTCAGCTGGTGCGCGGCGCGAGCCGCCAGAGTCGACTTGCCGACCCCGCCTGTGCCGGAAATGGCCACGATCGGCATGCCCCAGCAGTCCTCGTCCGCCACGTCGAGCAGCCGCATGATCTCCTCGAGGTGCTCCTCGCGGCCGGTGAAGTCCGAGATGCTGGCCGGCAACTGCCGCGGCACGACACCCGGCACGGGCCGCTCGCCCCCGGCCGGCGCGTGCTGGACCGGCGGACCGGCCGGCAAGTGCGGCTCCGGCGCGCCGAGCGCCGCGTCCCGGCGCAGGATGGCCTGCTCCAGGTCCTGCAGCTCCTGGCCGGGCTCCAGCCCCAGCTCCTCGACCAGCAACGCGCGAGCGCGCCGCCCGGCCTCCAGCGCCTCGGCCTGCCGCCCGGCTCGGTACAGCGCGAGCATCAGGAACCCGTGCAGGCGCTCCCGCAGCGGGTGTTCGCCCACCAGCGCCTGCAGCTCGCCGATCACCTCGCGGTGCCGGCCGAGCGCGAGGTCGAGCCGGATCCGCGCCTCCACCGCCGCGAGCCGCTGTTCCTCCAGCACGGTGGCGCTGCGCCGCACCGGATCGCTCGGGATGTCCGCCAGCGCGGGTCCGCGCCACAGTTCCAGTGCCTCGCGCAGGAGTGCCGCCGCGTCGGCGGGCTTCCCGCGCTCGGCCTGTTCGCGAGAGTCCGCGACGAGCGAGGCGAACCGGAGGCTGTCCACTTCGTCGGCCCCCAGCCGCAGGACGTACCCGGGCGGGCGGGTCGTGATCGCGTCGGGCCGGCCGGCGTCACCGAACAGCTTCCGCAGGGCGGAGATGCAGATCTGGATCTGGCCCCGCGCCGTCGACGGTGGTGCCGTGCCCCACACGGCGTCGATCAGCTGCTCGACCGGCACGACCCGGTTGGCGTTGAGCCCGAGCACGGCCAGCACGACCCGCTGCCGCGGACCCCCCAGGTCGAGCGAGCGGCCGTCGAGGACCAGCTCCACCGGTCCCAGCAGCCTGAGCCCCATGCCGAAGCCCCCGTCCCTCGTCGGGGCATGCTCGATCGATGCGGCGCACCGGAAAGCGGTGCCGACATACCCCCATTTGCGACGCCGCCGAACGACGCCGAAGCGAGCCTCAGGTTACCGTACGGGCGACAGGGGGCACCCCATTCGACCACCGATTGGGATGTCACCCGGCGAATACACCCGAACAGTCCCGCACCGCGGTTTCGCTCGGTGATAAGCGGTTCACGACAACGGGCAAGTGGCCGTCGCACCGCGCTCGCCAAGCCCCCGAGGGGCGACCGTATTGATTACCGAACGAATTGAGGGATTGCGGGGATGCCTTGACCGAGCCGCTGATACGCCGGGGATCGTGGGCTTTCCTCGAGCACCGGCCCTTCGGCCAGTAGCCGCAGTTGTTTTCGGGTTTCTGCGGCGCCGGTGGTGCGGCGCCCGGCTGACCCGCACCCGCGTGCGGGCAGGCCCGACTCCAGTCGGATGTCCCGGCTGATCAAGCCGCCTACAGTGGGGGCGTGGAGCTGGAACTGCGCCACCTGCGCGCGCTCGTGGCCGTGGCCGAGGCGCGAAGTCTCAGCCGGGCGGCGCGGCTTCTCCACGTCTCGCAGCCCGCCCTCTCGGGGCTTCTGCGCCGGGTGGAACAGGCCGTCGGCGGGGCGCTGTTCGTCCGGTCCCCCAGCGGGTGCGTGCCCACCCGGCTCGGTGCCGACGTCGTGGCCGACGCGCGGGGCGTGCTGGCCGGGGTGTCCGCGCTGACCGAGCGGATCGGGGAACGGCGGGCGCCCGCCGGGCCGGTGCGCGTCGGCGGGTACTGCGGTTTCCTGCACCTCGCCGTGTCGCGCTGGCTGCGGGAACGGCCGTGGAGCCACGGTGTCGGCGTGCACGAGGACCCGGACGAGTCCGCCACCCTCGCCCAGCTGGCCGCCGGTGGACTGGACCTCGCGCTGGTCTACCTGCCGCCGCTGCCCGGTTCCGTGATCCCCGACGGCGTCGAAACGCTGGTGGTGCACCCCCGGGAGCCGGTTTTCGTCATCCTCTCCCCCGATCATCCCCTGGCCGGGACCCGCGTGGTGCCGTTCGCCGGCCTCGGCGAGCACCCGTGGGCCGACGACGCGCCGGGCACGACGCGGTGGTCGGCGTACCTGCAGCAGGTGTGCCGCCGCCGCGGCGTGGCCCTCGACCAGCCGCACCGGCCGCAGTGCCTGGCGACGCTGCTGGACCTCGTCGGCGCGGGCATGGCCGTCGCACCCGCGCTGGCGACGCGCCGGGACCGGCCCGGGACCATCGCCGTGCGGGCCATCGAGGGCGCGCCCCTGTGGCAGGAGCTGCGGCTGTGCTACCGGCCAGGCACCCCGGTGGCGGCGCACGCCGAGGAGATCCACGCGGCCGTCGTCGCGCGCTACGCCGGCCGGCAGGGCTGCAGTGCCGCGTTCGACGCCTGGTGGCACGCGGGCGGCCGCGAGCTGCTGCCGGCCGGCTGAACTCAGACGGTGACGCGCCAGGTGCTGTTCGGCGACGGCACGTCGAACCGCAGGGTCGAGCAGTCGTAGTCGGCCGGACGCGGGTTCGCCGTCGGCCGCAGCGGCGAATTCGACGGCGACGCGTCGACCCAGCGCCCGGCGATCCGCAGCTGCAGCGAGCTCGACTCGAACACCGCACCGCGCGCGTCCGAGCAGTAGTAGGCGTTGCCGGTGGCGGGATTGCGGGTCGAATAGAGCTCGAAGATGTCCCAGCCTTCGTTCAGCGAGCTCTGGTCGCTGCCGCTCTGGCTGAACAGCGTGTCCCACGCGCCGGTCTTCACGTTGCGGAGCGACGCCGTCCAGCTGTTGCCCGACGAACTGGTCCGCACCTCCTGGACGGTGTAGGCCGGGTGCCCGTTCACGGTGCTGGTGTAGGTGGCCAGGAAAGCGCTGTCGATCGGGACGACCTTCGCCGGCGACACCGAACGGCACCAGTCCCACGCCCAGACCTGCGCGGCTTCGCCGAGCCCGTACGCGGTCACGACTTCGATGCACGAATGCCCGGTGGGCTTCATCGTCGGGGCGTAGACGACGTCGGAAGTGTTCGAGATCCGCAGGCCCGGCGTGATGCTCTGGGTCACGACCACGCCGTCGGCGCCCGAGGAAAGTTGCGGTTCCGGGCCCCAGAAGGTGTGCCGCTGCGCCAGCGACTCCGGCTGACGCAACTGGCGGAACCGGTCGGCCATCGGCCCGGCCGCCGCTTGGGCGGCAGCGCCGGTCAGCCCGGGCACGGTACCGCCCGGCGCCGCGGACACCGGAGCGGCCACGGCGATCGTGGCCACGAAGGCACAGCAGAGAACGGCAAGCAGCTTCCGCATCGGCGCGTCTCCCTCATCACGGGGCGGCCGGGTGCCCGCCCACGGGGATCCGGATGCTAGAACGCGCTTTCCGTTGTGCGGCACCGACTTTCGACGGGTCGGCAGCATCGCGGCCGGTCGGCGGGGGCATGACTTCCGCCGCCGCGAGGTGTTATGACGCCGTTCGGACCACGCGGCCGTCTCCCGGTGCCCGCCGTCACGGATCGGCCGCAGCCGCGAGGAACACTGTCGGGACCGCGGCGGGTCGGCCCGCACCTGTTCGGGAGCTGCTGCTGTGCGTCCTATCGCCTCGGCCGGGCGCGACCGTCACGGGTGGCGAGCCGGATGAGCGTGCGCCGGCAGACCTTGCCGGTCGGGCCCAGTGGCAGGTGGGGAAGGACGATGAGGTGTTCCGGGAGCTTCACCGGTTCGAGGTCGTGGTGGATGCGGAGGTAGCCGGTCAGCTCGGCCAGGTCGGGTTGAGGCTGGTCCCGGTGCGGCACGATGCAAGCACACAATCGCTCGCCGAGGTCCGGGTCCGGGATGCCCACGCAGCTGACCTCGGCCAGGGCGGGGTGGCCGGAGAGGTACAGCTCGACTTCGGCCGGGCTGATCGTCCGGCCGCCGCGGAGGATGACCTGTCTGGCGCGACCGGTCACGTGCAGCGCGCCTTGCTCGTCGAGGAAGCCGTGGTCGCCGGTGCGAACCCAGCCGCCGGGGGTTCGGTAACGCGCGTTCAGCTCGTGATCGGCCACATAGGACAGTGGTGTCATCGGGCCGCGCGCGCGGATTTCGCCGGTCGCGCCGCGCGGGAGCGACCGGCCGGCTTCGTCGGCGATGGTGATCGTGGCGACGGCCGGGTCGGGCCGGCCGTCGACCGCGTTGTGGCAGTTCACGCCGTCGGTCGAGCCGTAGACGAGGATGACCCGGGTGCGGAAGCGGGCGCGGATCCGCCGTTCGGTCTGGGACGGCATGGGCGCCCCGCTGGACACCAGCGCGCGGAGCCCCCGCGGGCGGCGGCCGGGGTGGTGTTCGGCCAGGCGGCTCAGCATCGTGGGCACGCCGAACACGTGGGTCGGCCGGTGTTCGTCGATCGCGCGCAGCGCAGTACCGGGGTCGAACCGCCGCTGCACGACGAGCGTCGCGCCGAGGGCCGCCACGGTGACCGGGATCCCGCACGAGCCGAACGATGACGACAGCGGCACCAACACCAGGTTGCGCATCGGGGTGCCGTCTCCGTGGAGCGCGCGCACGTAGTTCGCACGCCCACCGAGGAACGCATCGTGGGAGTAGGCGACCATTTTCGGTTCGGTCTCCGAGCCGGAGGACACGAGGATGCGCGCCGGGTCGCCGGAAACCACCTCAGGCGTGGGACGAGCGGCCGCCGCCGAGGTGGCGAATGCCTCGGGGGCAAGGGTCGCCCGCAGAAAGGGCAGCGCCCGCAAGTCACCGCCGGTCCCCCGGTCGATGAGCAGACCGGTCGCCCTGGCCCGGCCAAGGAGGCTGAGCGCGTCCTTGCTACCCCGCCCGGCGGGGAACGGCAGGGACACCGCGCCGATGGCGGCCACCGCCAGCTCGGCCGCGACCGCGTGCCTGCTGTTGACCATCCGGATGCCGATGACGTCGCGCCGGCCGAGCCCGGCGGCGGCCAGACCGGCCGCAGTGGCCGACACGACGCGGTCGAGTTCGGCGTAGGTGACCGGACCGGCTTCGTCGATCACCGCCTGCCGATCCGGGTGCGCGTCCACGTGCCCGGTGAACGACCGGTAGATGTCCGTGCCGGGGCACAGCCCTTGCCGCACCCACGCTCGCCGCAGCTCCGCGGGTACGAGGTCCGGGATCGCGACGCCCGTCGTCGACGTCCACACCTCGCTCACCGGAACTCCCACGGTGGCCGGTTCAGGGCGACGGTGAAGCGGGGATCCGCGCTCAGGGCGCCGAGGTCGGTAGTCACGGCCACCGCGGGAACGCCGGTCGCGCGGAGCCGGGTCAGCAGCTCCTCCGTCGTGCACTGTCCAGCGTCGTCGTGGACAGCCGTGGCGGCGGACACGTAACCGTCCGCGGTCCGCACCGGACGGCGGTACTGTCCTCGCGTCCGGGGAACAGTGCTCGCCGCGGACAGCAGCGACGTGTCGGCGCGGCAACCGGCGCCGGTGCGTTCCCGGCGGCCGAGCCCGGCGAGCGCGCCGACCGCGCACACCAGTCCGCCCAGCACGTCGGTGATCGTCATCAGGGACGGTGCGGGCGGCTCGCCGGGCGGGCGCAGCGCCGTGGCGAGCCCGCTGTGCGCCTGCACGACGTAGTCCGTGCCCAGCGGTGGACGCCGGCCGAGGTGCGGGCCCCAGCCCGACGCCGCCGCGTACACCAGCCCGGGACGCACCGCCGCGAGATCCGGCGCGTCCAGGCCCCACGCCGCGGCCTTGCCCGGCGCCCAGTTGTGCAGGAAGACGTCCGCGCCGGCGACCAGTTCCTTCGCCGCGGCCCGCCCGGCCGGGTGCGTGAGGTCCAGTTCCACGGCGTCCTTGCCCGCGTTCAACGCCGCGAAGCGCGCGGACACGCCGTCGTTCAGCGGGGGTACCCCGCGCGCCGGGTCACCGCCCGGCGGCTCGATCCGCAGCACGTCCGCGCCGAGCAGCCTCAGCACGTACCCGGCCAGCGGCCCCTGGACGCGGCGCGCCGACTCGACCACTCGTATCCCCCGCAGCGGCGCGTCGAGGCCGGGGTCGGCCCCCGAGGCCGGGGCGCCGCCCGGCAACGGAGTGAGGGTCCACACCGGCACCGGTGGCATGGCCCCGATGGGCACGAGGCTCACCTCACACGCGGTCCCGACGCGGTGGATGCCGGTGAACGGGTGGGCGGACAACACGTCGTGCAGGGCAACGGGCAGCGGGCAGGTCGCGGTCGCGAACCGGTGCAGGAACGGCGGCCACCCCTGGCGCAGCGCCGGTTCCGCGGCCCCCATCGTCCGCCAGAACCGTTGCCAGTCCTCGGCCCGGAGGGTCTCGATCTCGAACCGGACACCGTCGCCGGACACGAACGGTGGCGGAACGCCGACGGCCCGGGAGGCCTCGTCCCGCCCGCACGCCAGGTACTGGCCCACCGACAGCAGCGCAGCCTGGGCGGCGGAGGTGCGCACGGCCGACACCGGTACCCCGCGGGCGCGCGCGAATTCCCCGGCGAGCACCCCGGCCGTGGCGAGCACCCCGGCCACCGCGGTCGAGTAGTCGACGGCCAGCGGCTCGGGGGCACCGCGGGCCCGGCCGTGGACGTGCATGATCCCGCAGGCCGCCTGCACGAGCACCTCGTCGGTGAGCGGCAGCTCGACCGGACCGGCCCAGTCGACGACCGGCTCGACCGCGCCGGCACTCGCGCCGAGCGCGGTGAGGTGGTCACCGGCGAGCCGGGCCGCCGGGTGAGCGGTGGAAAGGGCCGCGGTCACGCCGGCCGCCACCCGCGCACGGTGTAGAACAGGCACGAGCACGCGCGGAAGTCCTCGTGCGCCATGACGTCCCGCACGCGGGCGAGGTCGTCGTCGGAGAACCCGGCCGCGACGAACTTGTCCCGCAGGTGCCGGGTGTGGTGCACCAGCAGCTGCAGGCCGGCGGAATCGCGGTCCCACAGCGACACGTGCGGCCGCGCTTCGACCCGGTCCAGACCGGCCTCGGTCATGGCCGCGCCGACCGAACGTCCCCACGTGCCCAGCGCACCCGCCTCCCGCATCAGCGCGGCCTTGGCGCTCAGGAACCGTTCGTACACTTCGGTTTCCGGGCCGGCCAGCGCCGGCCCGTAGGCGATGTCGAACTCGTCGAGCTGCAGCCAGCCGCCCGGTTTCAACGCCCGCACCAGCTTGCCGAGCACGGCGATGCGCTCGGGGAGGTGCAGCAGGACGAGCCGGGCGTGGATCAGGTCGAACCGCTGCTCCGGCAGGTGATCCTGGACGACGTCATGCCGTTCGGCAGTGAGACCGGGGGCGGGGCGGATGTGCCGGGGGTTGATGTCGGTGGCCAGGACCCGGCCCGTGGGAGCGACCCGTTCGGCGAGCCAGTGCGCGATGCTGCCCCCGCCCGCGCCGACCTCGAGGCACTGCCAGCCCGGGCCCACACCGGTCGCGGCGAGCGATTCCGTGGTGGCGGGGTCGTAGGCCGCGGCCAGGCAGCGGTGCTGCTCGTCGCTATGGGTGTTGTCGTTGTCGAAAACGTAGCGCCGGTCGGCGAGGGTCATCGTGCTCCTTCAGGTCCAGCGGCCGGAACCCGCGGTCGCGGCGTTCCCGGTGAGCGCGGCGAGCAGCGCGGTGCGGCGGACCTTGCCGGTCCCAGTGCGAGGAACATCGTCCCGCGTCAGCACCACGGGAGCGGCCAGGCGCGGCAGGTCCGCGACCGCAGCCGACCAGGCCGCGTGGTCCAGCGTGCCGTCCGCCGTGACGACCACCGGCAGCGGCGGAGCGCCTGCCCGGCCGAGCACGACGCATTCGGCCACGACGCCGAGGCGATCCTCGACCACGTCTTCCACGGCGAGGCAGCTCATCCCAGGGACGGTGTCCACCTCCCGGTCCAGCAGGCGCACCGCCCCGGTTCGCGTCAGCGCACCGACGTCGCCGGTGTTCCACCACCCATCCGCGCACTTGCCCGCGAACCGGTCGGCCTCGCCGACGTAGCCCAGGCAGCGCGCCGGTGTGCGGACCTGCACGACACCCGGACGGCCGCGGGGAACCGGGTCGAGCGTGGCCGGGTCGACGACACGCAGCCGCGTCCGCCCGGGAACGGCGCGGCCGGCGTTCCGCCAAGCCGCCGATTTCCGCCCCAGGAACCGGAACGTGATCGGCCCGGTCTCGCTCTGCCCCCACCCCTGCATCCACAGTGGACGCCGACGAGCCGACGCGGCGAGGTAGCTGCGGACGGTCGGCGGGTGCACGGCGTCATAGGTGCTCGCGAACAGCCGGACGTCGCGGAAGGCGTTGTCCAGCCGCGTGGTCAGTGGCCGGAGGCGCACGTAGGCGGCCGGCAAAGCCTCGATCACCGTCGGCCGGTGGGCGCGCAGCACGGGGTCGGCCCGGTCCGGGTGCGTGTCGGTCAGCACCACGATCTTCTTCGGTGCGAGGCACAGCACGCTCGCCGTCCAGCAGAACGTTCGGCCGTGGGCGTACGAGCTGGCGTTCGTCACCGTGTCACCGCGGCGCACGCCGGCCACCGGCAGGCGGGTGGCCTCCACCCGGGCGAGAGCGCCGATGATCGTGCGGGTGGAGTGCACCACCAGTTTGGGGAGCCCGGTGGTGCCCGACGTGTGCATGATCACCAGCGGCTCGTCCGCGCGGGGCCGGACCGGCCGCGGCGGGACCGCGTGGCAGAATTCGCCGACGTGGGCCGCGCGCGGGTGCGCACGGTCGACGGTCACCGTCATCCGGCAAGCGTTGGTCAGGTCGGCTCCGGCCGAATCGGCCGTGGCCAGCACCTCGGCCGTCGTGACGAGGACGGCCGGTGAGAGCCGGCCGAGCAGGACGGCGAGGGACTCGGGGGCCAGGTGCCCGGACAGCTTCGCCGGCACGGCGCCGATCCGCACGGCCGCGCAGGCGAGCAGGTCATAGTCCCAGTGGTTGTCCTTGACGATCGCGACGCGGTCGCCGCGCTGGGCCCCGGCCGCGGTCAGCCAGCCCGCGGCGGTCCGCACCAGCTGGGCGAGTGCGGGCAGGTCGTGGGTTGTACCGGCGTCGGGCGCGATGTCGAACGGGCGGTCGAGGTGCACGACCGTCGGCACGCCGCGGTCGGCGCACTCGTCGAACAGCAGACCCATGTCGTAGGGCTTCACACCGGCTCCTTCGCGCGAACCGGTTCCCGGAGGTGGGCGAGCACGCGCGACGCGGCGCGGGCCGCGGAGCGCACCGCGCCCTCGCTGCTGGGACGCAGGAACTCCCAGTCGCCCGCGTAGTCCACCGGGTACGGGCCGCTGCGGGCGGCGAACCCCGCCCGCAGGCGCAACGCCTCCGGGGTGGCCTCCGGCAGTCCGTGGCGGAACCGGTGGGTGAACGTCGCCGTGACCGCGTCGGCCAAGCCGGGTACGTACCGCGTCGCCGGCTCGACGAGGGCGGCGGCGACGGTGTCGTCCGGGGCGTCCAGCAGCCTGGGGATCGCCGTGGGGTTGGTCATCAGGGTGAGCAGTCCGCGGCCCGCCGGCGCGCGGCCACGGTGTTTGACGTGGTCGAAGATGATCCCGGCCAGGACCGGTTCCTCGGCGGCGGGGGTCAGCAGTGTGTAGAGCGCCTTGCGGCTGTGGAGGGTCAGTGGGCGGTCGAGCAGGCAGCTGACCTTCAGCGTGGGGGTGAACGTGCACGCGTCCACGAACCGGCGTACGGGTTCGCGCTCGTCGGTGTGCAGCTGCGCGGCGGCGGGTGCGGGAATGCAGAGCAGGGCGACGCCGGCGGTGACCGGGCCGCGGTCGGTGGTGAGCACGGCGATCTCAGTCTCGGCAGCCACCTGCGTGACGGTGGTCCCGGTGCGCACGTCGAGGTGTCCGGCGAGCTGGCGGGCGAGGGTGTCCATGCCGTCGCGGTAGGTGCGCCACGTCGAAGGCGGGCCGACGTCGAGCATGAGGCCGACGAACGGCGCGGCGGCCGAGCGTTCCGGCTGCCAGCCGAAGAAGCTGCCGACCACGGGCTGGAACAGGTAGTCGTGGAGGTCGGGGTGGTACCGGCGGGCGAGCGCCGCGACGGTGGTGTCCCCCAGCGGGCTCGACTCGGGCACGTCGGGGTCGAACAGCCGCCGGTGGCGGGCCGCCCAGGCCAGGAAGCGGGCCAGGTCGACGCGGGCCCGGCCGCCTAGTCCGGCCCCGCTGACGAGCCCGCGGGGGTCGGACACCCCGCTGTGCGCGGCGCCGTCGCGCCACATCGCGATGGGGCCGCCGATCCGCGGCACGTCCGCCTCGGTCAGCCCGGTGCGGCGCAGCAGCTCCCACGTCGCGCGGTACCCGCTCGACGGGATCTGTTCCGCGCCCTCGTCCATCGTGTAGCCCGCGTGGCGGTGGCTCGCCATGCGGCCGCCGACGTGGGAGCGCGTCTCGAACACCCGCACCGCGAGGCCCGCCCGAGCCAGTTCGTGCGCCGCGGTGAGCCCGGCGATCCCGGCTCCGACCACGGCGACGTCGACGTCCGTCGCCCGTCCTCCGCTCATCGCGTGACCGCCAGGATGAGGTTCGCGGCCACGAGCAGCGCGGCGCCCACCCGGTGGGCGGTGAACCCGATCGCCCGGGCGCGCAGGATGTCGCCGCGTGGGCCGAACCCGGTGCCGAACTGGCGGATGCGCAGGACGGTGACCGGCAGCATGAGCAGGACGAACCACCACGGGGCCACGCCGGTCGCCGACGCCACCGCGCCGAGGAGGAACTCCCCCAGCGACACGGCCGCGACGAACCGCCGGTTGCCGCGAGGGGTCGTGAGCGCGGCCACCGTGGGCCGGCCGACCGCGCGGTCACCGGCGATGTCGTTGGTGTTCGAGTACACGCCGAACAGCAGTGGCCCGAGTCCGAAAAGCAATGCCTGGACGAGGACGAACCCGTCGAAGCGCCCGGTGATCAGGCCGTAGGGGGCGAGCACCATGACCCAGCCCAGTGCGGCGATGTACGCCTCCTGGAAACCGTGGTAGCTGATCTTCAGCCCGTACGAATACTGGATTCCGACCACGAAATTGGCCACGGTCAGCCAGATAGTCCACTGGGGAGCGTGCGGAGCGGTCATCACCGCGACAACGAAGACGGCGGCGCCCGCGATGGCCGTGAGCCAGCCGAAGCACACGACCTCGGGTTCGGTCAGTGCCCCGGTCACCAGGGGTTTCCGCCGGGCGCGGCGCAGTGTCGGGTTGGCGCGGTAGTTGGCGGTGTCGCTGCCGTCGCGGTAACCGGTGAGGTCGTCGAACGCCACCAGCGAGGCGGTCATGAGGACGGCGCCGAGCCCGAACAGGCCGAGCGTCACCAGCACCGCCAGGTCGAAGCCGCCGACCGGCAGCAGGACCGCGGACAGGACGACCAGCAGGCTCAGGTAGTAGTCGAACACGTCCAGCTTCGCGAGCCTCGCGTAGGTGAGGAGCTTGGCCTCTCGCGCGGTGGACGGCGTCGCCTGAAGAGTCGCGTCGGTCATCGGGCGTCCTGGTCACCGATCGCGATGAGCGCGGCGAACGAGCGGTCGCCGCCGTAGTCGACCATCTGCTCGTCGACGACCTCGGCCCCCGGCAGCAGCCGGACGTACTCCTCGAGCGAGCGCAGTCGCGACCACTTGCTCACCGGGACACTCGCGTGCTCGTACTCGATGAGCGTGAGGTGCCGAGTGGACTCCGCGATCACCCGGCAGGTGTCGATGAGCCGGCGCTCGTCGAGCACGTGCATGAGCACCCACACGCATACCGCGGCGTCGTACCGTTCGCGTGGTGGCCGCATGCGGTCGGCCCGGACGCAGGCGAACTCGACGGCGGGCAGGTGGCGGCAGGTGACGCGGGCCTGGTCCAGCATCGCCGGCGTCATGTCGATCGCGTGTACCCGCTCGGCATGCGCGGCGATGGTCGGCGTCAGCCGTCCGATGCCGCACCCGATCTCCAGGGCGTGCCGCGGACGCCGGCCGAGACGCTCCGCGACGAGCGTGAACTGGTGGGCCACGACAGCACGGGTCTGTTCGGTCACGCCGGCGTTCAGGCTGTCCGGCTGGGAGCACCGCATGACCCGGCGCAGGCCGGTTCGCCGCGCGCGCTCCCGCCACTCCTGGGCGATCTCGTCCTCGGTCACTTCCCGGGTGTCGCCTGCCGCACTCGTCATCGTGTTCACAGTCTCGAGTCCTTCCGGTCGGCGAACCGGCACACCGCGGCGGCGATGTGCTCGACCTCTGCGTCAGTCAGGTGGGGATAGACGGGGAGCGCGAGGATGGTCTCGCTGGCGGCCGTCGCGTTCGGCCACATCGTGCCCGGTGGGGCATATCCCGCGAATGCGGGTTGTGCCGGCAGCGGAGCCGGGTAGTACACGTGCGTGCCGATGCCGAGCGCGGCGAGGTGCGCCGCCAGCTCGTCCCGGCGGTCGGCCCGCAGGCAGTAGACGTAGTAGCAGCGTCCGTCACGGCCGGCCGGCGGTGGCGTGATGCCGCGGTCGGCCAGGGGCGTGAACTGCCGGGTGTAGTACTCGGCGATGTCGGCGCGGCGCGCGAGCCGGGCGGCGAGGCCGGGCAGCCGCCGCAGCTGGAAGGCGGCCTGCACCTCGTCGAACCGGCTGTTGTACCCGATGCGGTGGTGGACGAACCGTCGCTGCCCGTCCTGGCCGTGGTTGCGCAGCATCCGGACGGTCCGGGCCAGGTCCGGGTTCCTGGTGACCACCACTCCGCCCTCCCCCGGCATCCCGAACGACTTCACCTGGACGAAGGAGAAAACCCCGGCGTCACCCCAGGTTCCCGCGGGCCTGCCGCGCAGCGTGGCACCTTGGGCGACCGCGGAGTCTTCGACGAGGCGCAGTCCGTGGCGGGCCGCGATGTCCTCGAACGCGGGCATGTCGGCCATGACCGAGAACTGGTGGGCGGGCATGATCGCCTTGGTGCGCGGGGTGATCGCCGCCTCGGCGAGCTCGGGATCGAGCGTCATGGTGTCGGGCCCCACGTCGGCGAACACGGGGGTGGCGCCCGCGGTGACCACGGTCGCGGCGATCGGCGCACAGCCGAAGGCCGGGACCACGACTTCGTCGCCGGGGCCGACGTCCAGTGCGGCGAGCACGAGCGACAGGGCGGACGTGCCGCTTCCGCAGGCCACCACGTCGGCACCGGCGACCGTGTCGCGCAGCGCCTGCTCGAAGCGTGCCGTGTGGTCGCCGAGGATGAACCGCTGGGCGGGGGCGGTGCCGAGGTCGTGGACGATCCCGATCAGCGTGTCGCGGTCGGCCTCGAACAGGTCCGGCGGGAAGAACGGCAGCGTCGCGGTCATGACGCACTTCCCGTGTAGTGGCGCCGGATCTCCGCACACACGCGCTCGACCTCGGCGAGCGTGAGATCCGGGTGGAGCGGCAGCGCGATCGTGCCGCGGCAGGCTTCCTCAGCGTGCGGGAAGTCACCCGGCCGGTGGCCGAGATCGGCGAAGCACGGCTGCAGGTGCAGCGGAACCGGGTAGTAGACCTCCGTGCCGATCCCCGCGGCGGCCAAGGCGCTCGCGAGGCCGTCTCGGTCGTCGACCTCGGCCACGTAGACGTAGCAGACGTCGCGATCGTCCCCGCCGCCGGTGACCGGACCCGGCACCCGGCGCACGCCGGGGGTACCGGCCAGGCGCTCGGTGTAGGCGGCGGCGAGCTCCGCTCGCCGGGCGATGTCCTGCTCCAAAGCAGACAGTTTCGCCAGGAGCACGGCGGCCTGGATGTCATCCAGCTTGCTGTTCACCCCGGCCAGTTCGCTGCCGGTCCTGATGGCGGGAAAATCGCCGAGCGTGGCACCCGGGCGGCCGTGGTGCCGCAGGGCGGCGACCTTCGCGGCGATCCCGGCGTCATCGGTGAGCACCGCACCCGCGTCGCCGAGGGCGCCGAGTGTCTTGCTGGGGAAGAACGACAGCACGCCGCCCACACCGTGCAGCCCGGCGTGCCTGCCCCGCCGGCGCATGCCGATCGCCTCCGCGCTGTCCTCCAGCAGGGTGAACCCGTGCCGGGCCGCGAGCGCGGTGAACGCGGCGACGTCGGCCATCCGGTCGAAGAGGTGCACCGGCATGACCGCGCGCGTGCGAGGTGTGATCGCCCGCGCCGCCGCTTCGGGGCACATCTGGTAGGTGACCGGATCGATATCGGTGAACTGGGGCCGTCCGCCCGCGTGGACGACCGAGGTCGCGGTCGCCACGAACGTGAACGCCGGGACGAGCACCCCCGCGCCGTCGCCCAGCCCGCACGCGCGCAGCAACAGGATCAGCGCGTCGGTGCCGCTGTTGACGCCGACGACGTGGGCCGCGCCGGTGTACTCGGCCAATCGGTGCTCCAGCCGGGCCACTTGGGCACCATGGGAGAACTTCCCGCTGTCGGCGACCTCGTGCAGCCGTGCCTCGATTTCCGGCCACAGCCGCCGGAAACCGGCTGCCTGGCTGAAGAAGGGCACGGGTGCGGACCCGGCAGGAGGGTGATTTCCCTTGTGGGGAAGGGAGGTTACGGACATGGCTCCTCGTCGGTCGCGGATGAACGCCTCTCGAACGTAGCCCGCGCCCGGCGAGCGCGGCGAGGACTTCGGCCCGGAATCATCCGGACGAGGCGCGGCCATGACTCGATGGACCAAGCCGGCGACACAGCGCGAAGACGCCCGAGCGGTCCGGAGAAGCGAACTGTCGCAACGGATCGGACGTGGCGCTAGTGTCGGTTGTGTTCTCGTTGCCGCACACGGCGAACCCCACGTCACGACGAAAGGACGGCGATGCCGCACACCGTGGTCGTAGGGCTCGGGCGGTCGGGCGCCGGCCTGCACTTACCGGTGTTGCGGCGCCTGCGCGCGAAATTCCCGGAATTACTCGGATCTCAGCCGATCGTGGGGTTCGACCTCGGTGCCGGAATGGCTCTGCGTAACGGCGGCGTGGACATCACCGCGGATTCGCTCGACCGGCTCACGGCGTTCGTCCCGCCCGGCGACACCGTCGTGCACGTGTGCACGCCGCCCGCCACCCGGGTCGCCGTGCTCATATCCCTTGCTGCGCAAGGGTTCCGGCGGCTGGTGGTCGAGAAACCGGTCGCCGGCGACCTCGACGCGCTCGCGGCGATCGAGCGGCTCCGCACCGAGCACGGCCTCGACGTGGTCGTCGTGACGCACTGGCTCGCCTCCGCCCTCACCCGGCGGCTCGCGCGGCTGGCGCGGTCAGGCGAGCACGGTCCGCTCGCGTCGATCTCCGTGCGCCAGGACAAGCCGAGGTTCGCCCGGACGGGCGAACCGGCGCACGCCGACGCGTTCGACGTGGAGGTTCCGCACGCGCTGGCGGTCGCGCTCACCGTCGCCGGACCGGCCGAGCTGGTCGGTGCCGGGTGGACCGATCCGCACGCCGGACCGCTGGCCGGCGCCTGGCTGTCGGTGCAGCACCGCGGTGGCCCGCGCACGACCATCCACTCCGACCTCACCTCGCCGGTGCGCCGCCGCGAGATCACCCTGCGCCTGCGGGACACGACGGTGGTGGGCCACTACCCGGTTTCCGCCGACGACCACCACGCCCAGCTGCGGATCGGCGCCGGCCCGCGCGAGGTGTTCGAAGACGAAGCACTCGGCGCCTTCCTGGTCGCGGCCTACCGGTACTTCACCGGCGCGGCGGCCGCGCCGCCCGGTGAGTTCGCCGTGCACGCGGCCGTGGTGCGGTTGCTGGCCGCGGCCCGCGACGCCGCCCGTTCGCCGGGGATCGAGGCCGCCCGTGCGCGCTGAGACCTGGCCGGCCGGCGGACTGACCGGAATCGGTGACGAGGCGGCACCGGACCTCGACGGCCAGCTCGCCGCCGTGCGGGCCCTCGGCTGGAACGCAGTGGAACTGCGCACGGTCGACGGGCACGCCGTCGCGGCCCTCGACGGAGCGGGGCGCGACCGGCTGGTCCGGGCGGTACACGCGGCCGAGCTCACCGTCGTCTGCCTCGACTCCCGGATCGGCGGCTGGGCCGGTTCCGTGCTCGACCCGCTCGACCGGGACACCGCCGAACTCTCGGCGCTGGCCGGGCTGTGCGCCGATCTGGGCACTTCCTTCGTACGCATCATGTCGTACCCGAACGCCGGGCTGCCGGCGCACGGCTGGCGGCGGGCGGTCATCGACCGGATCCGCGTCCTCACCGACCTGGCGGCCGGGTATGGGATCACCCTTCTGCACGAGAACTGCGCAGGCTGGGCCGCGACCAGCGCCCAGCGCGGCCTCGAACTGCTCGACGCAGTCGGCAGCCCGGCGCTGCGGCTGCTGTTCGACGTCGGCAACGGGGTCGCCCACGGCTACGACGCGCCGTCACTGCTGGCCGAGCTGCTCCCGTTCGTGGCGCACGTCCACGTCAAGGACGCCGTGGACGGTCCGGCCGGCCCGGTTTACACGCTGCCGGGCGACGGCCGGGCCGGGGTGGCCGAATGCCTGCGGCTCCTCCGCTCGGGCGGGTACGCCGGCGCACTGTCCCTCGAGCCGCACCTGGCCACGCGCCCCCACGAGGACCGGTGGGCCGGTTCCACGGACGCGTCCTCGTTCGCTGCCGCCGGACGCCGGCTGACCGAGCTGGTCGAGGCGACGCCGTGCTGAGCCCCGCCGACCAGGACCTGCTCCTCGACCTGCTGCGCATCCCCACGGTCAACCCGCTCGAGGCGACGGACGAGGACACCGACCTACCGGCCGCGCAGCGGGTGTTCGCCGCCTCGGCCACCGCGGCCGGGTTCACCACCGTCCACCACACCGCGCCGGATCCGGCCGTCCTCGACCGGGACGACGTGCCCCTGACCGTGCGAGAACGCGCCGGAGAGCCCGGTTTCCTCGCGGCGCAGCCGAGCCTGGTGCTGCGCCACGGACCGGCCCACGCGCCGGCCGTGATGTTCAACGTGCACCTCGACACCGTCGCCGGGATCGAGCCCGCCGCCTTCGACGGCGTCCGGTTCACCGGCCGCGGGGCCATCGACGCCAAGGGCCCGGCGGTGGCGATGCTCGCCGGGGTGCGGGCCGCGCTGCCCGTGCTCGGCGACCGGGTCGCGGTGCTGGTGCAGGCCGTCGCCGGAGAAGAGGGCGGCGCCATGGGTGTCTACGGCACCCGGCCGCTCGTCGAGGCGGGACACGTCGGGCGGCTCAACGTGTTCTGCGAACCCACCGGCCTGCGCTATCTGACCAGGTCCACCGCGGCGATGACGGCCTGCGTGGCCGTCGACGGCACCGGCAGCATCGACGACGAACCCGGCGCCGGACACAACGCGACCGTGCTGCTCGGCTTCCTGGCCCAGCACTTCGCCACCGCGCTGGACGGCGCGGAACCGGGCGGGCGGGTGTGCGTCGCCGGACTGCACACCGGCACCGCCCACAACCGGGTGTACGGCACCGGCCGCCTGCTGCTCAACCTCTCCTATCCGACGGCCGCCGCGGGCCGGCGCCTGGAGGAACGGGCCGCCTGCGCGCTGCAGGCCGGGCTCACCGAGTTCCGTGAGCGCTTCCACGCGACCCGGGAACTGCACCGGACCGCGGAGGACGCCGCGAAGATCGTGTCGCTGCGGTGGCACAAGCGTGGCCTGCCCGCCTTGGACTGCCGCGACCGGTGGGCCACCGGGCTGCTCGACGCGGCGGGCGTCGCGGCCTGGCCGCCGTCCGAACCCGCCTTCACCTGCGACGCCATCTGGCTGCACGGCGTGCCCGGTACGGCCACCGTCGTCCTCGGGCCCGGTGAGCTCGCAGGCAACAACGCCCACGCCGCGGGCGAGTTCGCCGAACTGGCTCAGCTCGACGCCTTCGCCGCCACCGTCACCCGCGTGCTCACCGAGTTCGCGGCGCGCCACGAGGAGGACCATGTCCCTGACATTCCCTGACACGGGCATCCGCGTGCCGTACGCGGATCTGCTGTCGTTCACCACCCGCGTGTTCCACGACCGCGGCGTGCCCGCCGCGCGAGCGGAGACCGCTGCGGCGGCCCTGCTGTACGGCGACCTGCACGGGCTCGGGTCCCACGGCCTCGCCAACCTGCGCCGGCTCTACCTTCCCCTGTTCGACATCGGCCGGTGCGATCCGGCGGCCGAACCGGAAGTGGTTCGCGACACCGGCGCGGCCGCGGTGGTCGACGCCGGCACCGCACTCGGCCTGTGGGCGGCGACCGAAGCCGTGGAGCACGCGGCGGACAAGGCGCGTGACCACGGCGTCGGGCTCGTGTCGGTTCGCGGCGGCACGCACTTCGGCTGCGCCGGGCACCACGCGGCCGTCGCCGCCGCCCGCGGCATGATCGGGGTGGTCGCGAGCAACTGCGGTGGCCAGCGGATCGCGCGGCCCCCCGGAGGAGCGGTGGCGATGCTGGGCACCAATCCGCTGAGCGTCGCGGCCCCGGCCCGTCCCGGCCGGCCGTTCGTCCTGGACATGAGCACGACCGTCGTGCCGACCGGCCGTGTCCGGGCGGCCGCGCGAGCCGGGGAGGCGATCCCGGCCGGCTGGCTCGCCGACGAACGGGGCCGCCCGGTCACCGACCCGGCGGCGTTCGACCGCCGCGACGCCCACCTGCGGTGGCTGGGCGGTGACCCGGAGACCGGCGCCTACAAGGGTTTCGGACTCGCTCTGGCGGTGGAACTGCTCGCCGCGGCGCTGTCCGGCGCCGCTCTGGGACCGGTCCCTGCGGCGCTGGACGGCGACGGTGGACCCCACGGCGTCGACGACGACATCGGCTATCTGGTGCTCGTGGTCGCCCCGGAGACGCTGCGACCCGGTGGCGGGTTCGCCGGAACCGTCCACACGCTGTTCGGCACGCTGCTCGACTGCCCGCCCGCGGCGGACGCGGACGCGGTGCGCTACCCCGGGTGGCTGGAGGCCGAGCGGGCCGCCCGGCACCGGGAAGTGGGCGTGCCCCTCGCCCGGGACGTCCACGAAGACCTCATCGCGCTGGGACTACCGCGATGATCCGGGTCGGGCTCGTCGGTCTCGGCGTGATCGGGGCGTTCTACCGGGCGGCGATCACCGCCCGGCCTGACATGCATCTCGCCGCGGTGTGCGACCTGCGGCCGGAACTGCTCGACGATCCTGTCGCCTGCTACACCGACCACCGCCGGATGTTCGCCGAAGCCGGTCTGGACGCCGTCGTCGTCACCGTGCCGAACGACGCACACGCCGCCGTGTGCCGGGACGCGCTCGCCGCCGGTCTCGCGGTGTGCGTCGAGAAACCACTGGCGACCACGCTGAGCGACGCGGTCGACCTCGACCGGCTGGCACGTGCGGCCGGACGGCCGCTGTTCACCGCGTTCCACCGGCGGTACAACGACAATCTGCTTGCACTGCGAGCCGAATTCGATTCTCCGGTGCGGCACGTGATCGTGCGCTACCTCGAACGGATCGAGGACCACGTCGGGGTGGACGCGTGGTACCTCGACCCGGTGCGGTGCGGCGGTGGTTGCGTGGCCGACAACGGGCCGAACGCGTTCGACCTCGTCCGGCAGTTCCTCGGCGACGTCACGGTCACCGACGTCGAGATCGCGCGGGAGCGCGGGGTGGACCGGCAGGCCGTGATCGCCCTGCGCGCGGACTCCGGCGCGACCGCGCGGGTGGAGCTGGACTGGTCGTTCCCCGGCGAGGTGAAGGACGTGCGGGTGGCGTCGGCGGACGGCACCTTCCGCCACGCCGACCTGCTCACCGGCCACCCGGGGTTCAAGCAGTCGCTGAAGCACGAATACCGGGGTGTGGTCGCCGAGTTCGCCCGGCTACTGAGGACCGGCGTGGGCGTCGCGGGCGATGGCCTCGCGGCGCTCGAACTCGTGGAATCCTGCTACCGAGCGGAAAGCCGGGTGAGTCCGACGTGACCGACGAGAACGGCGCCAAGCGCACCGTACACGGTGCACTGGTGAAGGTGTTGCTGCATCGGCGCGAAGAGCGCGGCATGGCCCTCGAACCGCACGCGAGCCGGTGCGTGCGCGAAGGAGAGGTCCACGAACTCGTGACCACCGACCACACCGAAACCGCACCGGGTGCGAGGATCGACCGGGTGGGCTTTCTGGGGTTCGCCGAGTTGCACAACGCGGGCGTGATCGACCGCGGCGACGAAGTGTGGATCGGCGGCCGGCTCGTCGGCACCGTGCACGGGTTCGACGCCTGCCACTTCCCGAACCACTACAACATCCTCATCGCCGCCCCGGCGCCGGTCTCGGGTGGTGATCTCGCGCTGGCCCCGGAACTACCGGTCGTCTTCCGGCCGGGCAGCTGAGCGTTCCGGGCGCGCGAAGGTGCGGGGACGGCCCGAGACCGGGTCGCCCCCGCACTCCCCCGTTGGTCAGCCCAGCAAGGGGACGTCGAGCTTGCCGTAGTGGAAGTTCCGCACCGCGGCCAGCAGTTCGTCGACGGTCAGCTCACCGCTGTTGTCGGTGTCGATCTGGCGGAAGGCCTCCTGCGCGGCGGCCTGGTCCACCCCGACACCATGGAGGTACGCGACGAACTCCTCCCGGTTGATCATGCCGTCGTCGTTGCGGTCGCAGAGGCCGACGATCGCCTGCATGACCGGCCGCAGGACCCGGTTGAAGCTCGCTTCGCCTTCGGAGAACATGAGCTTCTCGTTGATCCGGATGAACTGGTCCTCGGTGACCGACCCGTTCGGCGGGACGCCCGCCTCCCGGGCGTGGAAGTCGAACAGGTTGCGGAAGGCGTCCCGGAGGGCGATGGCCTCCTTGGACTGGGGCTGGGCGCCGAACTCGCCTGCGACGCGCGCTGCCTCACGTTCGAAGTCGGAACGTTCCAGCGTGCCGTTGCCGTCGATGTCCCACTTGGCGAACCGCTGGCGGAGCCGGTCGGCGGTGATTGCGGTGGTCATACTCGAGAATTTCCTTCCTGGAATTGACACGACTACCCGGACCGGCGTGGACCGGGAAGAATCACAGATACCGGACGCGGCTGCCGGAAACCCGTCCCCGGGTGTCCAGCAGCAGCCGCGACGCGTTCGCGAGCTGGACGGGGTCGTAGGCCCGGTGGTCCTGCAGCAGGATCGTCAGGTCGGCGGCGGCCGCGGCACCGCGCAGGTCGGTTTCCCGACGCAGCGGCACGCCGTCCACGTCGAAGCCGGCTGTGTGCGGATCGTGGTAGGCGACGTCCGCCCCGCGGGCTAGCAACTGCGCCGCGACCGGCTGGGCGGGCGACTCGCGCACGTCCGGCACGTCCGCCTTGTAGGTCACCCCCAGGAGCAACACCGAGGCGCCGCGCAGATCGCCGAGCAGCGTTCCGGCCCGGTCCACCACGTGTGCGGGCAGATCCTCGTTGATTCGTGCGGCCGCCTCCACCAGGGTGAACGTGAAGCCGTCCTGGGCCGCACGGGTGGTCAGGTACACCGGGTCGACGGGAATGCAGTGCCCGCCCGCGCCCGGGCCGGGCGTGAACGACGCGAACCCGAACGGCTTGGTCCCCGCGCAGTGCACCACGTCCCACACGTCGATGCCGGTCGCGGCGCAGTACCGGGCGAACTCGTTGACCAGCGCGATGTTCACGAACCGGTAGGCGTTCTCGAGCAGCTTGGCGAGCTCGGCCTCTCGCGTCCCCCTGGCGACGACCACTGCGTCGACGAACCGGCCGTAGAACGTGGCGCAGTACTTGGCGCACAGAGGCGTGTGACCGCCGATCACCTTCGGGGTGTCCACGAGCCCGAACCGGGTGTTGCCCGGATCGATCCGTTCCGGCGCGAACGCGAGGTAGAAGTCCTCGCCGGCCCGCAGCCCGCTGCGCCGTTCGAGGATCGGCAGCACGACCTCCTCCGTCGTGCCGGGAAAACTGGTCGACTCGAGCACGACGAGCGTGCCCGGCTGCAACCGGTCGCCGAGGGTGGCGCACGCCGCGCGCAGCGGTCCGAGATCCGGCGCGCGATCGGAGGTCAGGCCGGTCGGCACGCAGATCACGACGGTGTCCGCGGCGCCGAGCTGCGCCGGGTCGGCGCTGGCGGTGAACCCGGAGTCCAGCATGGCGGCCACGTCGGCGTCGGACACTCCCGCCACGGGTGACCGGCCCGCCGCCAGCGTGGCGACGACGGTGCCGTCGATGTCGAATCCCCTGGTGCGCACCCCCGATCGGCAGGCCGCCTCGGCAAGCGGCAGGCCGGCGTAGCCCAGCCCGATCACCGCCAGGTCCGTGCCGGGCCTCACTCGCCGACCGAGAACGAGCCCGTACCCGGGGTGACGTGCGTGCCGTATCCCGGCTGCACCGAGATACTCGGCGTCGCGCAGAAGGGGTCGACGTAGGTGTTGACGACTTCGTCGGTCTCGTTGACGAGCACATGCGCGGCGGCCGGCAGCCGCTGGCACCCCGCCGGGTCTTCCCACTTGTCGAGCGCCTGGGTTTCCGTGGAGAACACGACGACCCGGCCGGCATCCGCAGGATCGGCCGACGCGCTCGGCCCCACGCAGAACACGAGCGCGAAGAACACGATTACCGCGCCCGATGTCAGCACTTTCTTCACCATTACCTCCCCGAATCTTGCAGCTTTCCAGTCGAATTTAGCAATACTGGTACGACACGTCAGGAGGTTCGACAGCAATCGCCCGGAAAGGGTGGAAGTCGCAGCGGAAGGGGCCGGAAACGAACACTCTGCGTCGTTTCGGAGGTCGTGCCACTCGCACATCGCGTACTTAGCGCGAACTATCGCGCGCAGACTGTAGTCACTTTCAAGCGCCGCGGTACGCTTGATCACGCTGGCCAGCAGGCCGGCGACGTGAGGCTTGCGCGGCGAACTCCACTGCAGTCGAGGTGGCAGTCGTGACGGTCCGTGCCGGCACAGTAGGCCGTCCGGATCATCCCGCGGAGGACAGGATGCTCCGGTCCGACCCGCCACCACCCGCACAACAAACCTGGATATCGCTGCGTCGACACCCGTAGGTGTATCGATCACCAATTTGTGTAAACTGCCCAGAGATGCTGCCGCCGCCAGCAGCGCATTCATGTCCGGTGGGAAATACCCTCTTATCGGGGACACCCAGCGCGATCGTCGCTCCGATTCCACCGCGACAGCCCACCGGGCACGATGCCAGCAGTTCGGGTGGAGGCATTGAGACCGCGACCTCGACGGCGACGCTTCCCCGCGACTGGAGTACTTCGCGTACACGGTGGCCGTCGGCCGAGCCCATCAGGAGGTGCGCGCGGTGGTCGTCGCCTCCGCCGCTCCGGGCTGCTCTGCGTGCCATCGGCGCGCTGGACAAGCGGGCACGGGCCGCCGAGTACCTCGGCCAGGAGTACCGCACCGCCGGAGAACGGGTGTTGGACAAGGCGTACGGGGTGTACGAAAAGGTGACGAAGGGCGGCGGATGCCAGCACCCGGCGGCGTGGTCGGCGGCCTGAAGCTCGGCATCGCCGTGGTGGGCGACACGATCACGCTCGTGTGCCCGCCGAAGCTGACGAAGGTGGTCGGCGACGCGGGTGTCAAGGTGCTGGAGCGCGCCCTCGATCACGCGGCGAGAGCCTCGCCATCGTCCTCACGAAGAGCGCTCTCCGCGCGATGGCCGGGCGGCTGCCGCAGAGCTGAGCGCCGGACTTCGCCCAGTACATCTATGCCGTTCACCAGGACAGCACCGTGGCGGGCGACAAGTACGACCTGCCACGCGATCACGGCAACGCCGGTGAGCGCGGTCCACCGAGACCGCGCCGGCGGGCAGCCTCGCCCCGAGGGTGGAACCTCGGCTCAACGCAGTACGGCCGCCAGGACGTCGGCCCCCAGCGCCGTCAGATCAGGCAGGTTGATGGTATAGCGAACGTAGCGCCCCTGCCGGCGAGCGGTGAGCAGGCCGGCCCGGCGCAGAACAGCCAGGTGGCGGGAAACCTCCGGGGGCGACGGGTCCCAGGCGTGGGCCAGCTCGCCGGTGGTGTGCGGGCCGCGGGCCAAGGTGCGGAGCAGCCGCAGCCGCACCGGATGAGCGAGCGCCTCCAGCCGAAGCGTGACCGTCTCCAGCGAAACCTGCGCCCGCGGACCCGCCTCGGCGACGGGGTACTGAACCACCGGCCGCCACCCGGCCGCGTGGATCACCACCAGGTGCGGGCGGCCGAAGACGCTGGGAACGAACGGGACCGCGGCACCGCCGGCGGCGGTCGCGTTGTCCTGCAGCTTGTCCACGACGATGCAGTCGCCCTCCGGCGCCAGCGTCACGGCGCCGGAGACCGACGCGAGCGCTGCTGCGAGGTTCTGGCGCTTCAGCAGGTCGTTCTTCAGCCGCAGGTCCGCAGCGAGTTGCCCGGCGACGCCTGCCCAGGCGGCGTCGAAGAAGGCCTCGGCGCACTGCTCGAGGGTGTCACGTACCCGCGCCCGCACGGCGGCCGGATCCGCGAGCAACTGTTCCGCGAAGGCCTCCTGGAGCGCCCCGCGGGCTTGCGCGAGATCCAGGGCCCGATCCCGCGCCTTCGTGTCGGCCAGCGGTGACGGTGCGCCGAAGCGGACCCGGTTGCTGCCGCACGTGGTGACGAGTGCCGCGGCCACATAGGTTTCGTCGTCGATCCGGTCCACATCGTCCAGTTCCTCGGCCAGCGTCGGCCGTGGACGGGCGGGCACCAGGAAGTCGGCCCGTGAGGAACGCCAGAGGAACTCCGCCTCCCGCAGGCGCTCGGCCAGTTCGGGCTGCAGACCGGCCCGGACATCCGCGGCCCAGCCGGCGAACTGCGGGTGGTGCCCGGGTTCGGCCAGCACGTGCAACATCGCGGTCAGCTCGGCCAGCGGTGACGCGGTGAACCGCACCCGCTCGGCCGGCAGGCCGCTGATGTCGATCCGCACGGTCATCCGCTCATTGTCACCGGTCCGTCCGCCGGTGACCGCGTCGGTTGACGATGTTCGTCAACCGGCGTGGCGAGCCCGGCGCCCGAACGCACGGTTGACGTCATGGCACTCCCCACCAAGATCGGCCCGCACGCCCTGGTCCGGGCCTCGGGCGGCCCCCGCTACGCCGTTGCGCTGGCCGTCGACGCGCTCGGTACCGGCATGCTCCGGCCTTTCCTGCTGCTCTACGGGGTGACCGTGCTGCGGCTCTCCGCACCGGTCACCGGCATCGCCATGACCGCCGGGGTCGTGGCGGCCCTGGCGTGCACGCCCGCTGTCGGCCACTGGCTCGACCGGGGCGCCCGCAGCACGGTCGTGGCGGCGTCGATGCTGGTGCGGGTGCTGGGCGTCGGCCTGCTGTTGATCACCCCGGCCGGGAACACCGGGGTGTTCGCGGCGGCGGCGCTGTTCCTCGGCATCGGCCATCAAGCCTGGCCGGCGGCCCACGCGGCCGTGGTGGCCACGGTGGCCCGCGGCCGGGAACGCGACGCCGCGCTCGCCGGCGGCCGGGCTCTGCGCAACGCCGCCCTGGGGGTCGGTGCGCTCGTCGCCACCGCGTGCCTGGCGGGTGGCACCACCGCGTTGCGGGTGCTGGCGGGTGTCACCGGGCTCGCCTATGCGGCCGCGGCGGCCTTGGCGTGGTCGGTCCGCCTCCGCGCGCATCCGGCGGCTTCCGTGGCCGGAGACGGCGGCCGGGGGCCGGCGCCTCGGATGCGCGCGCTGCTGGCCGCCAACGTGATCTACGTCTTCTGCCTCAACCTCTTCGAAGTCGCGATCCCGCTGGTGCTGGTGACCCGGCTGCACGCGTCCCCGGTGTGGTCGGCAGCCATCTTCGTGGTGAACACGGCGTTGGTGGTCACCCTGCAGGTGCCGGTCACCGTCCTGCTGTCGCCCTTTTCCCGTCGGATCGTGCTGGCGCTCGGCGGCGTGGTGCTCGCCGCGTCCTACCTCGGTTTCCTCATGGCCACCTCCCTGGGACCCGGCTGGGGTCCTCCCGCCGTCGCCGCCGTGTCGGTGGTCTGCACGCTCGGCGAAGTCATCTACGCCGGCAGCGCCACCGCGCTCGTCACCGCGCTCGCTCCACAACCCGTGCTGGGTCGGGCCCTCGCCCGTTTCCAGGTATCCACGGGCTTCGGCCTCGCCGTCTCCCCGGCGGTCATCACCGCGCTCGCCTCCCGCGGCTCGTCCGTCCTCTGGGACGGCCTCGCCGCCGCGACGCTCCTCTCCGCCGCCGCGGTGGCCGCCGAGACGGATCAAGGGGCGCCGCCCGGCGTGGCTGCGCCGTCAGCGGTTACGCGGACCGGTCGCGCCGTCAGGTGATCGATGCCGCGGGCGTCGGCGCGAAGGCCTCACGCGCGTAGTCCTCCAGCGAGCGCGGAGCACGGCCCGTGAGCCGTTGTACATCGGCGGTGACGCCGTCGAAGACATCGGCGCGCACGAAGGCGAACAGCTCCATCATGTGCTCGCTCCACGCGTCCGGGCGACCGGACCGGGCGAAGTGCGCCCGGTGCGTCTCGGGGTCGGCGTCGACGTGGCGGATGGTTCGCCCCGACGCGGCGGACAGTGTGTCGGCCACCTCCGCGAACGTCAGCGATCGAGGTCCGGTGAGGTCGTAGCCGCGGCGGTGGTGGCCGTCGGTGGTCAGCACCGCGACGGCAGCGTCCGCGACGTCGCGGGTGTCGACGAAAGCCGCACGATGGCTGCCGCTTCCCGCGTACAGCTCGTCGTCGTCGCGGATCGCCCTGGCGTACACCGCGTCGTCCTCGTCGAAGTTCTGCATCAGCCAGTTGGGACGCAGGATCGTCCAGTTCCGGCCGGACTCCCGCACCGCCTGTTCGACCCGGGCGCGAGGAGCGGTCGCCGGTGCCTTGTCGACCCCGAAGGCGGACATCAGGACCACGTGCTCCGCATGCGGGGCAGTGGCGATGAGCCGCGTGATCATCGAGGCCGCGTCCTCGAGTACGTCGAGTCCCTTCAGGAAAAGGGCGTCCGCGCCGGCGACCGAACCGGCCCAGGTGGACTCGTCGGCCCAGTCGAACGGCACCGGGGTGACGTTCGCGGCAGGCGCTCCCGGATGCCGGCTCGCCGCCCGCACCGCAACACCCGCCGCGGCGAGCGCGGCTGTCACACGCTTGCCCGCCTTACCGGTGGCCCCTTCGACCCATACCGTCTTCATCATCGTCTCCAGTTCAAGATCAGTGGATGAGGACACCACGCTATGGCGATTTGGAGAGACCGAAAATCTTCGAAACACGCCTTTCTTTGTCTCATCGTCTTACCGCTGCAGATGAGTAAACTGTCCGGCGTGGACGTGCTGGCGGACATCCTGACGGCGATGCGGGTGGGGCGGCCGGTCGCCGCCCTCACCGAAGTGCACGCGCCGTGGGGTCTGCGCTTCGACCAGGTCCTGGGCGCCGCCTTCCACGTCGTCCTGCAGGGCAGCTGCCAGCTGGTTCCGTTGCCCGGGACGGCCTTCGCGGAGGTTCAGCTGGGGCCCGGGGACGTGGTGCTGCTCGGCGGCGGTACTCCGCACGCGATCGTCTCCGCCCCGGACGCGCCCCGCACCCCGTTCGCCCCGGTCCGGGACAGGCCGGGCGGTTCGTTCGGGCGGTTCACGCTGCCCGGATCCGGAGCTCGGTCGACGATCGTGTGCGGCGCGTACAAGCTGATGCGCCACCGCCCGCACCCACTGTTGCGGGACCTGCCGGAAGTCCTCCACCTGCCGGCCGCGCCCGGGCGGAATCCGAACCTGCGGGCGATGGTGGACCTGCTCGGCGCCGAGCTGCACGAGGCGCCACCCGGGGCCGCCGCCGTGGCACCGGCCCTTGTGGACGCGCTGCTGGTCTACCTGATCCGCGCCTGGATGTCCGGCTCCGAGAACAGCACGACGAGCTGGTCGGCCGCGTTGAGCGACCCCGAGATCTCCCCCGTGCTGGCGGCCATGCACGCCGATCCCCGCCGAGCCTGGACGGTGCAGCAGCTCGCCGCCGTCGCCGGGCTTTCGCGGGCGGCGTTCGCCCGCCGGTTCACCTCCGTCGTGGGCGAACCTCCGCTGACGTACTTCACGCGCTGGCGGATGACCATCGCGGCCCAGCTGCTGCGCACCACCGACCACACGCTGGCCCGCGTCGCGGACGCCGTCGGCTACGGCTCTCCGTTCGCCTTCGCCAAGGCCTTCACGCGCGAATACGCCACCACGCCCGGCAGCTACCGGGCCGAGCCCGGCGGGTGAGCTTCCCCGACGGATGCCGCGTCACCGCAGCCGCCCGGGATCCTCGGGGAAGCCCGCCGCGGCGACCAGTTCCGGGTCGGTGAAGGCCGCGATGGAGACCAAGTGCGTGGTGTCGGTGGTCAGCACGGCCAGCCCGAACGGCCGGAACGGCGCGTCCGGCCGCTCGCGGTGGTAGGCAACGGCGGACGGCTGCTCGTTCGCGACCGTCGGAAACATCCGGTAGCGCCCGGGTGCGGTGAGCACGTACTCGGCCAGAAACGGCACGCACTGGCGCTTTCCGGACAACGACACCCCCGAGGGGATCACCTCGAGGGTCGCGTCGTCGCGCAGCAACCGGGTCAGGGCCGCGATGTCGGCGGCCTCGAACGCGGCGACATAGGAGTTCAGGATGTCGCGCGCCGCGGGGGAATCCGGCTCGGTGACCTGCTCCGCCGACGGCGCCAGCTCGTCGAGCCGGGATCGCGCACGCTGGAGAGCGCTCTTGACCGCCGGCACGCTCGTGCCGAGCACCTGGGCGATTTCGGCGGCCGGCATGGCCAGCACTTCGCGCAGCAGGAACGCCGCCCGCTGGCGCGGCGGCAGGTGCTGCGCACTGGCGACGAGGGCGAGCCGCAGCATCCCGCGCTGCTCGGCCACGTGCGCCGGGTCGCCGAGCCACGGGGTGAGCCACAGGGTCTCGGCCGCGGGCAAGGGGACGTCCGGGTCCTCGCCCGGGGTACCGAGCCCGGCCGGCAGGACCCGGCGCCCCCGCCCGTGCAGCGCCGTGAGGCACACATTGACCGCGATCCGGTACAACCACGTGCGGATCGCCGAGCGTGCCTCGAACGACGCACGGGCGCGCCACGCCCGCAGGTAGGTCTCCTGCACCAGGTCTTCGGCTTCGTGCGCCGAGCCCGTCATGCGGTAGCACAAGGCCAGCAGTTCCGGCCGGTGGCTCTCGAGGTCGTCCCACGACTGCGGCATGCCCGTCATCCTCGTCGCGGCCGGTAGTGCAGGGACACCAGACCCGGATCGGCGCCGGGCCCCGCGTCGAGCAGTTCCCACGTGCTCGCTGCGTCGCCGGGGTGGGAGAAGGTGTCGCCGTCGGGGACGATCACGGGCACGACGGTCACCACCAGCTCGTCGACCAGTCCGGCCGCGGTGAGCGTCCGCCCGAACCGGCCGTGCCCGTAGACGACCAGATCCCCGCCCGGCTCGCGCTTCAGCTGCGCGACGGTGCCGGCGATGTCGGTGCCGAGCACGGTGGTGTTGGTCCACCGCGGGTCCCGCAGCGTCCGGGAGAACACGTACTTCGGCATGGCGTTGAGGTGGGCGGCGTAGTCGCCGGGGGTGTCCGGCCACTGCCGGGAGAAGATGTCGTAGGTCCGCCGTCCCATCAGCATCGCCGAGCTTTGCCGCAGGGCCCCCAGCGACGCCGTCGCGCTGCCCGGGCCGAAGTAAGGCCCGGCCCAGGCCATCGGGTCGCTGATCACGCCGTTGAGCGACACCAGGGTGCTGAGCACCAGGCGCCGCGAAGAGGGCATCGTCATGGGAGGTTGGACCTTGCCGGGTCCGGCGAGGAATCGGTCCGGTCCCGATTCCTTCGGGGACCGCCGGTGGTCTGACCTGCCATGAAGCTCAGCTACTACCTGCCCACCGGCACGACCCACGAGTTCGCCGGCTACACCGACCCCGTCGCCGCGTTCGCCAAGCTCCTGGAGCTGGCCAAGGCCGCCGACGAGTCCGGGTTCGCCACCATCTGGGCGCCCGACCACTTCATCCCCTTCGGCCCGTCCGGGTCCTACGTGTTCGAGGCCTGGACGACGCTGGCCGCGCTGGCCCGTGAAGTCGGCACGGCCCGGCTCGGGCAGCTGGTCACCGGGAACGGCTACCGCAACCCCGCCCTGCTGGCCAAGATGGCCTCGAATCTCGACGTCGTCTCCGGCGGGCGGCTGACGTTCGGGATCGGCGCCGGCTGGTACGAAGAGGAGTACAAGGCATTCGGCTACGACTTCCCCGGCGCCGGTGAGCGCCTGCGGCGCCTGGAGGAGGCGTTGCAGATCATCCAGGCCCTGTGGACGGGAAACCCGGCCACCTTCGACGGCAGCTACTTCAGCACCGCCGGCGCGGTGAGCCTGCCGACCGGGGTCCAGCTGCCGCATCCGCCGGTGATGATCGCCGGCGGCGGGGAAAAGGTGACGCTGCGGCTGGTCGCGATGTACGGCGACCTGTGCAACGTGCAGGAGTCCCCCGACGAGGTACACCGCAAGTACCAGGTCCTCGCCCGGCACTGCGAGACCGTCGGCCGTGACTTCGCGCAGATCACCAAGACCTCGACGAGCTACTGCATCATCGCCGACACCGACGAAGAAGCCCGTGCCGCGGTACCGCCGTGGGCGCCGCTGGTGTTCCCCGGCGAGCTCGCCGACTACGGCCTGATCGGCACCATCGACACGATCCGCGAACGGCTGGCGGCCTACCGCGACGCGGGCGTGGACGAGCTGATCGTCGGGTTCCGGAACGCGCTGGATGCCGACACCCTGCGCACGTTCGCGAACGAGTTCATCATCACCTGACCCACGATTCGATGGCATCCCGCCAGGGCCCGGCGGCAGCTTCGCACGATCGTCGACATCAGCCTGCGAGCGCGGACCGTGCCTTCCCGGAGCAGACCGGTCTCCCCGCCGGCGGGCCCGGCCGCGGCCGAGCGGGATCGTCGGCCGGAGGATTGAATCCTTTCCCGGTGCCGGGCCCTCTTATGGGTGTTGGTCACGTCGAAAGGAACAAGTGCGATGGGATGGGTGAGCGAGCAGCTCGTCGAAGCCGCGCAAGGGGGTGACCGGGAGTCGATCACCGCACTCGTGCAGGGGGCTCATCCGCACGTGCGGCGCTTCGCCGACCACCTCTGCGCGTCGCCGCAGGACGCCGAGGACGCGGCGCAGGAGGCCTTGATCGTCCTCTACCGCAAAATCGGGTCACTGCGTGCTACGGCGGCACTGGCTTCCTGGATGTTCCGGATCGTCCGGCACGAATGCCTGCGGCGGGCCCGGCGCGTCCTGAACGGCGCCGACGGGGGCGACGGCGCCGACGGGGGCGCCCCCGCTCTCGCGGCGTCGGCCGAGGAGGAAGTCCTCCAGCGGCTGGAAGCCGAGCGCGTGGCCGAAGCCATCCGGGCGTTGCCGGACGTCCAGCGCCGCGTGCTCATCCTGCGTGACGTCCTGGGTCATCCGGGGCGGACGGTCGCCGACGGCCTCGGCCTGAGCACCGCGGCGATGAAGTCCCACCTCCACCGGGCCCGGACGGCGGTCCGGCTCCGGCTCCACCACTCCCCCGGCGCCTGACCCGCCGGCCACGAAAGGAAACCCCGTGCTCGAAGCCGGATCCCCCGCACCGCAGCTGACACTGGAAGACACCGAAGGAAGGACCGTCCGCCTCGCCGACCACCGCGGTGAGCACGCGGTGCTGCTCTACTTCATGCGGTCGACGTCCTGCCCGGTCTGCCACCGGCACGTCCGTGACCTGGTCGAGAACGCCGACGCGCTGGCGGCCGACAACGTCCGGGTCTTCATCGCCGTCCCGGAAGACCGCCCGACGGCGGCCGCTTGGCGGGCGAAGCACCGGATCCCGTTCCCGGTCCTCACCGGCCGTCGCGCCACACCCCACGAGCTGGTCGGCCTGAGCCGGAAGATCTTCGGCTCGATGCAGCAGTCCGGCAGCATCCTCGTCGACGCCGAGGGCGTCGTCCGCCACGCCCACGGCGCCACTGTGCCCACCAGCAGCTACGACAAGAAGGGAATCGCCGCCGCCATCGCCGGGTTGCGCGCTCCGGCGTGACCCCTCTCGGCGGCCACCGGGCGGCTCGCCGCCGGCCTTGGCCAGCTGCCGCCGCCCGGCAGGTCACGAAGGCGACCACGCCTGCCCCCACACCGAACGCCGACGTCGAACCGGGCTACCCGATGACGGTCGACGACGGCCGGATCGCGCGGCGCCGTCACGCCTGCCGGTTGACGACCCGCAGGATGAGCCACTGGTCGAACCAGGCGCCGGCGGTGGTCACGACGAGCATCACGAGGCCGAGGATCAGGTGCGTGTAGCTGTGCAGCGGCGCGGCGCTGTCGGTCAGCTTCGACAGTCCGAACTGCAGGCCCAGCCGCAGCGCGAACAACACGGCGACGAGGGCGAGGGCCTGCTTGCTGCGCCAGATCGCGCGCAGGTACTTGCGGCGCCGCGACAGCAGCGTGAACCACAGCGTCAGGTGCACCGCGAGGAGCACGAGCGGCAGGTAGACCACCCAGCTGTACCGGTCGCTGAACTGGAGGCTCAGGTCGTTGCTGGCGACCAGCAGCCCGACGAGCACGAAGTACCAGCCCGGCAGCCCCTCGATCTTCTCCGGCCGGGTTCCGGCCACCGCCGTGTCCTCTCGCATCAGGAATCGGTCCATGCTCGTCAGCCTCGCGGAACCGACGGCGAAAGCGATCAACCGGCGGTACGAGGTTGCCGCCGTCGTCTCATACCCAGGTACGAACTCCGGTCCCGGGCGCGACGCCGGGCCACCCGGTGCGGCACCATCGGGCAGGTGACCGACCGGATCCCGTGGACCGGCCGCCGCGGCCCGCTGGTGGCCGAGGCGGCCGTGCTCGGCGTCCTGGTCGTCCTCGACCTGGTCTTCGCGGCCCGCGCGGTGCCGGGCCAGGGTGAGCTCACCACCGTCGCGATCGAGTTCGCGCCGGGGGCCGGCCCGGTCGTCGCGGTGCTCGCCGTGCTCCGCCGCCGCTTCCCCGACCACGTCGCCGGGCTGGCCACCGCCGTCTCCGGGCTTTCCCTGCTGGGCTCGGCGATCGCGGCGGCGCTGGCCGTCGCGGGCACGCGGCTCCCGCCGCAACCCGGGGCCGCCGAAACCCTCGCGATCGCCCTCCTGGTCGGCGCCTCCTGCCACCGGCTCTCCCCACGCGCGGCCACTGTGCAGGTCGTGCTCGGCGGCTGCGCGGCGACGCTCGCCCCGATCCTGCGCTACGGCACCGGCTCCCCCGCCGCGCTCTACGCCGCCGGTGCCGCGGTCGTCTGGGGCGGCGCGCTGGCCGGCGGCCTGGTGCTGCGCGACGCCGACGTCCGCCACCGCGTCGACGTCCTCGAACTCCGCTCCGCCGAACGGCTCAAGCTGGCCCGCGAGCTGCACGACCTCGTCGCGCACCAGATCACCGGCATCGTCGTGCGCGTGCAGGCCGCGCACCGCGTCGCCGAGCGCACCGGCGGCGACACGGCGACGTTCGCCGAGCTGGAGACCGCGGGCGCCACGGCGCTGTCGGCGATGCGCCGGCTGGTCGGCGCGCTGCGGACCGGCGACGAAGACCTCTTCGTGCCGCCCGCCGACCTCGCCACCGCCGTGGACCGCGCGGTGCCCGACGACGACCGCATCCACCTCGACGTCAGTCCGGACCTCGGCGAGCTCGCCGTCGCGCCGGAGGTCGTGACCACCGCGCACCGGCTGCTCACCGAGTCGCTCACCAACGTCCGGCGGCACGCACCCGACGCCGCCGAGGTGCGGGTGCTCGTCCACCACGAACCGCCGGGAAAGGTCCGCGTCGAGGTGATCAACGACGGCGCCGCGCGGCCCGCGCGCCGTGGCGGCTACGGCCTGCTCGGGATGGCGGAGCGGGTCGCGGCGGTGGGCGGTACGGTGCACGCGGGACCGGAGGACGGCCGGCGCTGGCGCGTGGTCGCACGGCTGCCGCTGCGGCCGGACTGACCGCGGCGGAGAGGAGAGCGGGTGCCGACGCGAGTGCTCATCGCCGACGACCAGGCGATGGTCCGCGCGGGGTTCCGGCTGATCCTCGAAGGCGAGCCGGACATCGAAGTCGTCGGCGAGGCCGCCGACGGCGACCAGGCGGTGCGGCTGGCCCGCGAGCTGCGCCCCGACGTCACGTTGATGGACATCCGGATGCCCGGCGTCGACGGGCTGCGCGCGACCGAGCTGCTGGCCGGCCCGGACGTCCCGGACCCGCTGCACGTGGTGATGGTGACGACGTTCGGGCTCGACGAGAACGTGCACGCGGCCCTGCGCGCCGGGGCCTGCGGGTTCCTGCTCAAGGACGCCGGGCCGAACCTGCTCGTGGAAGCGGTGCACGCGGCCGCCCACGGCGAGGCGCTCGTCTCCCCCGCGATCACCACGCGGCTGCTCGCGCACTTCACGCGCGGAACGTCCCGGCCCGCGCCCGAAACCCCGCTCACGCCCCGGGAGCTGGACGTCGTGCAAGCCGTGGCGCGCGGCGCGACCAATGACGAGATCTGCCGCTCACTGGTGGTTTCGCTGCCCACGGTCAAAACGCACATCGGCGCCGTCAAACGCAAGCTGGGGGCCCGCAACCGGACCGAAATCGCCATCTGGGCGTGGGAAAGCGGCCTCGTCCGCTGACGCTTCGGTCCGGCGCTGCGGAACGCGCTCGACGACCGTGCGCGCCACGACGTCGCCGAACCGCTGCCGGCGGCGCGTCACGAGCATGACCACGGTGCCCGCGAGGCCCCAGGCGAACCCGTCGACCACCATCAGCAGCTCGCGGACGAGGAACGCGCCGAGCGTCGGGTGGCCGCCCTCGAGGGTCCGGACCCGCAGGCGCAGCCAGCGCATCGCCGGCGTCTGCCCGCCGTGCCGGTAGGGCCACCACACGGTAACGAACACGAGCCCCACGAAGTCCAGCGCCAGCATCGCGTAGACGACGACCTTCAGGAACGTCAGCAGGTCCGGGCCGTGCGGCCGGAACAGCCAGACCACGGCCACGGCGAGCAGCAGCATCGGAACGAAGACGAGCAGCTCGTCGAGCAGGAACTGCACCAGGCGGCGGCCGACGACACCGATTCCCGGACGGGTCATCCGCCCATGATCCCATCCCCGCGGGCCGGCGCGCGCTGAGCGGCGATTCAGTCCGGCCGCGACCGCCGCGAACATCCACACCCGACTTTCAGCCAGCCGGCCGGCTCGCCGCGCGCACGGAAGGTGATCAGCGACCGGCCGAGGTAGGAGGGCTCTCCGGACAGGCCTCGGCCGCGGGTCCTTCCAGCGCGAAGATGGACTCCAGGCCCAGGCTCGTCAGCTTCCGGCGGGCCGGCTCGGAGGCCACGAAACGCAGCGATGTTCCCCGTGCGGCGCAGCGGTGGGCCAGGGTGACGAACGGGACGACCGCTTCGATCGTCAGGTAGGTCACCGCGGTCAGGTCCAGGACCAGGGCGGTGGCGGGATCGGCCATGTACGCCGGGGCGACGATCTCCTCGGCGACGTGCGTGTCGGTGAGGTCCCCGGCGCCGCGCAGGATCAGCACGTCGGTCGCCGGTCGCGCGCGGGAAGAGGGGGGATCCTCCGGGGGATCCGCAACAGTGCTCACGTGCCCGTCCTGTTCCGCCGAGCATCCTCGATGCCTCTCCCACCGAGAAGCACAGGGTCGCGAGCTGCGCAGCCGTCCTACTGGGGTATCTCGTCGGGGATTCGTCGTGCATTACCGCCCGGACGGGTGGATCCCGAGGCGCACCACCGGTCCGCCGCCGCGGTGACCGCCCGCTCGCGGGCGGACCGCGGTCGTCCCCGGGTCAACGGGGTCCGGCAGCGCGGCGAAGCCGGTTGGCGATCGCCACGCCCAGCCCCTGCTCCACCGGCAGCGACGCGACGATGAGGTCACAGCCCAGCTGGTCGAGCTCCCGCAGGAACCCGTACAGCCCGCGCGCGTAGTCGGCCATCGACTCCGGAACCGTCACCACGGCGTGCGCCTTCACCGGAACGTCGGCGCAGGCGGGCGGGAGGAAGACACCCACTCGGTGTCCCCGTTCCTGCGCGGCCTGGGCTTCGGTGGCGATCTCCAGCGGATCGACCAGGACGACGCGCGCGCGGGGCGCGTAGTGCGACGGATGCTGGCCGGGCACCCGGATGTGGTTCGGCGAGCCGGCGGCGACCGGACGCCCGAGCACCGCTTCCAGGTCTTCGGGCGTCACCCCGCCGGGCCGCAGGATGCTGGGGGTCCCGCCGGTGGCATCGACGATGGTCGACTCGACGCCCACGTCGCAGGGGCCACCGTCGAGCACGAAGTCCACGGCGTCGCCGAGTTCGGCGCGGACGTGGTCCGCCGTGGTGGGGCTCACCGAGCCGAAGCGGTTGGCGGACGGCGCCGCGACACCGCCGCCGAAGGCCGACAGCAGCTCGAGGGCGACAGGGTGGGCGGGCACCCGCACGGCCACCGTCTCCAGTCCGCCGGTCGCTTCCAGCGGCACCCGGCGACCGCGTCGCAGGACGAGCGTGAGCGGCCCCGGCCAGAAGTGCCCGGCCAGCGCGAGCGCCGTGTCGGGGACGTCGGCGACCCAGTCCCCCAGCTGCTCCGCGGCGGCGAGGTGGACGATCAACGGGTGGGTCGGCGGACGGCCCTTGACCTGGAACACGCGCGCCACGGCGGCGGGGTCCTCGGCGTTGGCGCCCAGCCCGTACACCGTTTCGGTCGGGACGGCGACCAGGCCCCCGGCGCGGAGGATGCCTGCTGCCCTGCCGATGTCACTGGTCCTTGCCATCATCCTCGCCACTCTCCGACCGTTCTGCTGCGCGCGCCGCGAGCTCGAGCGGCCGCTGATTCCCACGACGACGTATCAGCGTAGGACCGGCAGGTTGACCGGTGCTCACGTGGCCGCACCCCGAGGCGGCTCGGGCGCCTCCTGGAGCACGAGAAAGCGGGGACACCGGAAATCCGGTGCCCCCGCTCCTGTGCCCAGCCGCAGACCGTCAGACGGTGTGCGGGGTGTGCGCGACGGTGTTCCAGCTCGACGCGGTCACGTCGGCGTTGCCGCCGTCGCCGCCCGAGCCGGAGTTTCCGCCGGTGGTGGTGCTGGTGTTCCCCGCGTCACCGGTCGTCCCGGTGGCGCCGGTGTCACCCGAGTTGCCCGAGGTCACCGTGGTGTGCGACGTCGTGCCGTGCTCGCCACCGTGGTGGCGGCCCTGCTGCTCGTGGCCGCGGGTCGAGGCGACGGCGGTGTTGCCGCCCGTCGAGCCCGAGTTGCCCGAGTTGCCGGACGTACCGGTCACCGCGTTGTTCCGGCTGGTGGCGTTCCCGGCGTTGCCGGAGTCGCCACCGTTGCCGCCCGTTGCGGTGCCGATGACCGTGCCCACGACGCCGGTTCCCCGGCGGTGTCCACCGTTGTTCGTGGCGGTGTGCTGGCCGGTCGAGACGACGGTGGCGGCACCACCGTGGCCCGCCCAGCCGGAGTTCCCGCCGCTGGTGGTGCTGGTGTTCCCCGCGTCACCGGTCGTCCCGGTGGCGCCGGTGTCACCCGAGGTGCCTGAGGTCACCGTGGTGGCCGACGTCGTGCCGTTCTCGTGGTTCCGGCCGTGGTGGTTCCAGCCGCAGTCGTTGTGGCCGCGGCTGTTGCGCTCGCCGCCGATGGTCCACACGATCGCGGTGTTGCCGCCGGTGGAACCGGAGTCGCCCGAGTTACCGGAGTTCCCGGTCACCGCGGAGTTGCCGCTGGTGGCGTTCCCGGCGTCGCCGGATTCGCCACCGTTGCCGCCCTTCGCGGTGCCGGTGACCCGGCCCAGGACACCCGTGCTGCCGCCACCCTGGTGGTGCCGGCTCCAGCTGTCCCCACCGGTGTTCTCGCCGGACGCGGTCGTGGTGGCGTCGCCGCCGTGGCCCGCGTTGCCGGAGTTCCCGCCGGTGGTGGTGCTGGTGTTGGTCGCGTCACCGGTCGAGCCGGTGGCGCCGGTGTTCCCGGAGTTGCCCGAGGTCACCGTGGTGTCGCACCGGGCCAGCAGGCAGAGCCCGTAGGCGCTGTTGCCGCCGGTCGAGCCCGAGTTCCCGGAGTCACCCGAGTTGCCCGAGACCGCGGAGTTGCCGCTGGTGGCGTTCCCGGCGTCGCCGGAGTTACCACCGTTGCCGCCTTTTGCGGTCCCGAGCACGGAGCCGAGGATCCCGCTGCGCGACGAACGCACGCCGGCCTTGTTCTCGCCCGACGCCGCGGTGGCGCCGGAGCCGCCGTGCCCGGCGTTCCCGGAGTGGCCACCGGTGGTGGTGCTGGTGTTCGAGGCGTTCCCGGTGGAGCCGGTCGCGCCCGTGGTGCCGGAGTTGCCCGAGGACACCGACGTGCTGCACCTGGCGAGCACGCAGACGCCGTAGGCGCTGTTGTGCCCGGTGGAGCCGGAGTCACCCGAGTTGCCGGAGTTCCCGCTGACCGCGGTGTTGCCGCTGACAGCGTTCCCGCCGGAACCGGAGTCCCCGCCGTTGCCGCCGGCAGTGGCGCCGGAGACGACGGAGTGCAGGGTGTTGCCGAGCCCGCCCAGCGGGCCCGAGTCGCCGGTGTCCGCACTGGCCACCGCGCTGCCCAGCAGGACGAACCCGCCGGAGATGAACGCGGCGGTCAGGCCGCGTCGCACGTACTTGTGCATGGTTTCCCTTTCCTTGCCTTCTGTCCGATGTGGAGGTGGGGTGGAAAGGGAAAGTCAGCTCGGATGGTCGTTGCCGTAGAAGACCAGCCAGTACAGCGACGCACGGCCGCTCGGCGGTGCCCGCCAGGCCCGGCCGGTACCGACCTCACGCGCGCCCGGCGCCGTCACGGCGAATTCACCGCCGCGTTGGCCTCCCGGGCTCGCCGACATCGAACCGCTCACGCCCGTGGAATCCGAGGGCAGCTGACCACCGCCGGACCCGCGCATCGGATCGGCGGTGACGCCGGACTTCGCCGGTTCCGGCCTGCCCCCGTGCCGGAGGCCGGCCGGTTCAGCGTCCGCGACCGGCAGTTGCCCGTGACCGGCCGCCGGAACGGCTCGATCAGGCGGCACGACCACGGCCGCGACCACGGCCGTGGTGTCCTCGCGCGGACGCAGGCCGGCCGGCTGTCCGGCCACGGCCGGCACCCGATCGGCTCCGACCGCACGCACCAGCGGTTCCGTCACCGGAGCCGCGGCACGCAGCACCGGATCCAACGCGGGCAAGACCGGCTTCGTGACCGGTCGCAAGGCCGACAGCACCGGCTCGGCCGCTCGCAGCACCGGGCGCGTCAGCGGAGCGACCACCGGTTCGAGTACATCCGTCACCGGCTGCACCACCTGCGCCGTTTGCGCCGACACCGCATGCACCGACTCCGAAACCGGTGTCAGCACCGCCTCGACCGGCTTGAGCACACCGTCGACCCGCTCGGTGACCACTTTGAGCGAATCGTGTGCGGCCGGCTCCGTGCCCGGCGGCGAACCCTCGGAGGCGTCCGCGGCCTGCGACACGAGCAGCGCCAGCACCGTGAACCCGAACAACGCGCCGGCCACGACCAGCACCCGAAGCACCATCGAGTGCCGCACCGATGCGGTGTCCGTCTGGGAAGTATCCATCCATCTCACCCCCTTTCGAGTGTGGACTTCACCGTCAGTCGTACTTCGGGTCTGGAAGTGTCACTGGATTGGGCGAAATCAAATCTTTTTTCTTCTCCGCGAACGGGTTTGTTGCCTCTCCGTAGCGGGTATCTGAGGCGGTTTTGCTTGCCCCACGGGGACGGCGGCGAGCCGATCTGTTCGCCGTCCCACCCATCCGTTGCCCGGACAGCTTCGAAAGCGGGGTGTTCACGAAGGATCCGTCCCAGCGCCGGGAAGCTTCGGTGGTGGGTGACGCCCGCCGTACGCGTGCGGGCGGGGAGGAGTTCGTCCGTGTTTGGCAAACACTATGCCGCTTCGATGATCACCCGGAGCGCGGAAAACGATCAGGATCGCCGCCGCTTCCTCAAAGCCGCCGGGATGACCGGCCTCGGGGTCGTCGGCGTGGGAGCCCTCGGCGGTCTCACCGCCGGGCCGGCCGCCGCGGCCACCGCCCGGCCCGCAGCCGCCACAGCTGCCGAGGTCAGTGACGGGGCGGTGCTCAACTTCGCCCTCAACCTCGAGTACCTGGAAGCCGAGTTCTACCTGCACGCCGTCACCGGCCGCGGGCTGGCCGACGCGATGACCACCGGCACCGGCACCCGCGGCGGGGTCACCGGGGGCCGCGCGGTCCGCTTCGAGAGCCGCACGGTCCGCCAGTACGCCCAAGAGATCGCCGCCGACGAAAAGGACCACGTCCAGTTCCTGCGCTCCGCCCTCGGCTCGGCCGCGGTCGCCCGGCCGGCGATCGACCTCCGGTCCAGCTTCACCGCCGCCGCCCAAGCCGCCGGTCTCGTCAAGCCCGGCCACAGCTTCGACGCCTTCGCCTGCGAGGAGAACTTCCTGCTCGCCGCCTTCCTCTTCGAAGACGTCGGCGTCACCGCCTACAAGGGCGCCGCCCCGCTGATCTCCAACAAGACCTACCTGGAAGCCGCCGCCGGGATCCTCGCGGTGGAGGCCTACCACGCCGGCAACATCCGTTCCCAGCTCTACGAACGCCGAGGCGGCATCCAGGGCCTCGGCCTGCTCGGCCGCGACCTGCGCGAAGCCTCCGTCAAACTGTCCAACGCCCGCGACAGCCTCGACGGGCCGTCCGACGACGACCAAGGCGTGATCGACAGCCGCGGCAACGCCAACATCGTCCCCACCGACGGCAACGGCATCGCCTACAGCCGCAGCCCCGGCCAGGTCCTCAACATCGTCTACCTGACCAACAAGGCCGCCACCTCCGGCGGCTTCTTCCCCAAGGGCGTCAACGGCGAAGTCAACACCAGCGCCGGCAACAGCTGATCAGCACCTGAACGGCGAAAGGCAGGCAAGAACATGTCGACATCCTCAGCGACCCGGACGAATCGCTCCACGGCACAACTCGTCACGACGGCGGTGGCCGCGGTCTTCCTCCTGGTCGGAATCCTCGGCTTCATCCCCGGCCTGACCACCCACTACGACCAGCTCAGCTTCGCCGGCCACGACTCGATGGCGATGCTGCTCGGGCTGTTCATGGTGTCGGTCCTGCACAACATCGTCCACCTCCTGTTCGGCATCGCCGGGTTCGCGCTCGCCCGCACCCACCGCGGCGCCCGCGGCTTCCTCATCGGCGGCGGCGGCGTCTACCTGGTGCTCTGGCTCTACGGTCTGGTCATCGACCAGATGAGTGCCGCCAACTTCGTCCCGGTCAACACCGCCGACAACTGGCTGCACTTCGGCCTCGGCGTCGGGATGATCGCGCTCGGCCTGATCACCGGTCGTCTGCCCGCGCCGCAGGCCACGCGCGGATAAGGGCTCGGCCGGCTTGGCGTCCGCACGCACCGCGTGCGGACGCCAAGCCGCGTCCGCGCCACCCACCCGGGTGGTTTTCCTTTGACACACTTCCAGAACCAATACGAACAGGGCCCGGCCTCGAATCCCGGGTATGGCTGCCACCGGCGTTTCCTCCCCATCGACCTCGACTCCCCCGCGGCCACGACTGCGGATCCTGTCCGCGGCCGCAGCCGGGGTGCTCGCGTTGGCGGCCGCGTTGGCTGCCGGGCACCTCGTTGCCGGCCTGATCAACATCAACGCGTCCCCGTACCTGGCGGTCGGCAACGGCGCGATCGACCTGACCCCGGTCGAAGTGAAGGACTTCGCGGTCCGCACCTTCGGCACCTACGACAAGCTGGTGCTGCTATCGGGCATGGCCGTGGTGATGGTGCTCGCCGCCGCGGTCGCCGGCCTCCTGTCGCTGCGGTCCCGGTGGCCGGGCATCGCCGTGATCACGTTGTTCGGGCTGATCGGGCTCGTCGCCGTCCACTCACGTCCCGACTTGACCGCGGCGGCGTTGTCCGCACCGCTGGTCAGCCTCATCGTCGGCGTGGCGGTGTTCGCGGTCCTGCACCGCCTTGCGCCACGCGTGCGCCGTGACCATGACACCGGCACTGGCACCGGCACCGGCACCGGCACCAAGACCGGCACGCCGCGACGGGCGTTCCTGATCGGTGGTGCCGGAGTCGCCGTCGGCGCCGGTGTGCTCGGTGCCGGCGGCCAGCTGCTCAGCGGCACCCGCGATGCCTCCGCTTCCCGCGAAGCAGTCGGCAAGCTGGTACCGGCCCGGACCGCGGCGGCGATCCCGGCCGACGCCGACTTCGCCAAACTGGGCACGCCGACGTTCCTCACCCCGAACTCCCGGTTCTACCGGGTCGACACGGCGTTGTCGGTACCGCAGGTGCGCACCGAGGACTGGAGCCTGCGCATCCACGGCATGGTGGACCGCGAACGCCGCTACAGCTATCGCGACATCCGGAATCGCCCGTTGGTCGAACGCACCATCACCATGACGTGCGTGTCCAACGAGGTCGGTGGCGACTACGTGTCCACCTCGAACTTCGTCGGCATCGACCTGGCCGACCTGCTCGAGGAAGCCGGCGTCCGGGCCGGGGCGGAACAGCTGTACTCCACCAGTGTCGACGGCTGGACCTCCGGCACCCCGGTGGCCGCGGCGATGGACCGTCGCCGCGGCGCGATGCTGGCGATCGGCATGAACGGCGAACCGCTGCCGCTGGAACACGGGTTCCCCGCACGGCTGGTCACCCCGGGCCTGTTCGGCTACGTCTCGGCGACCAAGTGGGTCGTCGACCTCGAAGTCACCACCTGGGCGGCCAAGCAGGCCTACTGGCTCAAGCGCGGCTGGGGCCGGGAGGCGCCGATCAAGACGGAGTCGCGCATCGACACCCCGAAGGGGTTCGCGACCGTCCCCGCGGGCACCGTCCGCGTGGCCGGGACCGCGTGGGCCCAGCACACCGGAATCGCCAAGGTCGAGGTCCGCGCCGATCGGGGCCCCTGGCAGGAAGCCACTCTCTCCCAGGAAGTGAACGTCAACACGTGGCGCATGTGGTGGACCGAATTCAAGCTCGGCAAGGGGGTGCACCAGATCGAATGCCGCGCCACCGACCGGTCCGGCTACACCCAGACCGCCGACCGCGCCGGCACCGTCCCCGACGGCGCCACCGGCTGGCACAGCGCCACCATCACCGCCAACTGAAACCCTTTCCCTACATCCCGCCGGGGAAAGCCCTGTGCGACCGAAATCCCGAACATTGCGCGGTCAAGGTCACTCGATGGCTGTATCACCCATCCGCTTCCCGACCCGCTCCGAATGACTCGTGACAGACACTTCCGCCCCGGAATGTGCAAGCCGCTTTAGTTGGAGTGATTTTTGTGAATAAGCTTCGTGTCGCCGGAATCGGCGTCGCCGCCGTTGCCGCCCTTTCGCTGACCGCGTGCAGCGGCAGCGACACCGCTTCGTCGGGCAGTTCCAGCAGCTCGATGGCGCCGTCGTCGTCGATGCCCGCGCCGTCGTCCAGCATGGCTTCCGGTACCGCCAACGGCGTGACGACCAACGCCGACGTGTTCGGCCCCGCCTGTGCGCAGCTGCCGCAGGGCTCCGCCCCCGGCTCGCTGGACTCGATGGGCCCGCAGCCGGTCGCCTCGGCCGCGTCGACGAACCCGCTGCTGACCAAGCTGGTGGCGGCCGTCAAGGCCACCAACCTGGTCGACACGCTCAACAGCCAGGAAGCCATCACGGTGTTCGCGCCGGCCGACCCGGCGTTCGCCGCGCTGGGCGACGCCAAGTTCAACGAACTGGCCGGCAAGCCCGCCGAGCTGGCGCCGATCCTGCAGTACCACGTCGTCGGCAAGCGCTACGACGCCAAGAGCCTCGCCGCGGCCGGTTCGGTCGACACGCTCAACACCGCCGGCGGCCCGGTGAAGATCGAGGGCTCCGGCGACAACATGACGATCAACGGCGCGAAGATCCTGTGCGGCAACATCCCCACGAAGAACGCCACGGTCTTCGTCATCGACAAGGTGCTGACGCCGGGCACCAACAAGTAGCCCGACCTCCGGGACACACCCTCCCTTCGCGGGAGGCCCGGAAATGCGGCCGCCGCCACTCCGAAACAGGGAGCTGCGGCGGCCGTGCCACATCCACCGACAGTTCCCGAGGGAACGTCGGTGGCGCCGACCGGCGGCGGACTGCAGGAAATCCGCCGCTGGGGACGCCGAAAGCGGCGGCGTTCCGCCGGCCGCCGTCACCGCCGGATCACTCCCGGGCTGCGGCGGCGGCCGGCCTTGGCGGCGTAGATCAGCCGTGCAACTGGTCGACGAAGGTGGCCGCATTCAGCAACAGCGCCGCACCCGGCTCGACGCTACTGGAGGGGCTCTTGCTCCAGGAGTGCCGGACGGCCGTCCGTCCCGGCCGGCACCGGGTAAAAGCTGTGGTGCGTGACCGGGTCGACCGCAACCACGTGCGCGCTGTCGGCCAGCTGCCCGGATCCGGTCACGCTCAACCGGCGGTCGTGCAGGTCCAGCACGGTGACCGGGCCGCTCTCCGCCGCGACGTAGAGCCGGTGCGCGCCCTGGTCGTAGGCCAGCACGTCCGGCTCGTCGCCGACCCGGTCGGTTCCGTTCACCTGCCCGGAGCTCAGATCCACGGTCAGCAGGGTCGCGTTGCCGTCGCACGCCACGAACGCCAACCGGTCGGACGGGTCCAGAGCGAGGCCGTGGTCGTGGTCGCAGCCCGGCAACGGCACCCGCCGCTCCACGGCGAGGCTCGCCGGGCCGATCACGGCAAGGTCGTTGCGGCCCTGGACGTCCACCAGCATCCGATCGCTCGCCGGGTCGTAGCCGACGTTGCCGACCTCGCCACCGAGCGCCACGGTGCCGCGCACGGCTCCGGTGGCGGCGTCGATCACCGTTTCGGACCCGCCGGACTCGTTGGTCGTCCAGATCGCGCCGCGGCGGGGGTCGTAGGCCAGCCCGTCGGGATATTCGCCGGTCGGCGCCCGGCTGAGGACCGCTCCGGTCTCCTCGTCCAGCGCCACCAGCTGGTTCGCGCCGGTCGCGGTGGCGAACACCCGGTGCAGCGCGGGCACCACCAACACCCCGTGCACCTGCGCCACGTCCGGGATCACGCGCACCACGCGATGGGCGCGCACGTCGACCTCGATGACCTCACCCGCGCCGAGGTGCGCCACGAAGAGCAGGCCGCGCTCGGCGTCAAGGCTCGCGTAGTCGAACCGCGAGGCATTCCCCGGCAGCGCCACCTCGCCGACCGGCCGCAACGGCAGCTTGCCCGCCGACGGCCGGCCGACGTCGTCGCGTGTGATCACCACGAGCGCTACGGCCAACGCCACGACAATGGCGCCCGCCGCCACCAACAGCCGGCGCGACCGCGTGGACAGGCTCATCGACCCCGCCTTCCTGCCGGCTCGAAGCAACCGAGGTTACAGCGCGCAGGTGGCGTACGGATGTGCTGCTCGGAGGTGGGGGTCGAGCACTTCCTCGCCGTGACGAAATTCCTTTTTGACGGTGTCTACGAGTGTCTACGAGTGCTGCCACCGCGCCGGAGTCCTCGGCCGCGAACCAGCCTCACCGCGCTGCATCGCCATGAACACGGTGGCGGCCACCAGCAGGTACCCGGCCGTCGCGATCGCCACCACGAGGAGCGGGCCGAGGCGCGCGCTCAGCGTTCCCGCCACCGCGCTGCCCGCCGGGAATCCGAGCGCGGAGATCGCCGCCCGGGCGCCCATGACACTGCCGCGAACGGCGTCCGGTGTCCGGCGCTGCACCAGAGTGCGTTCGACCGCGAAGTACGGTCCCCAGCACGCGCCCGCCACCGCGACCAGCACGACCGCCGGCATGAGTGCACCGGTGACGGTCAACACCGCGAAGGGCACCGCCCCGGCCATGACGATGACCGGGATGCGCCACTTCGGCCGCAGCCGCGTCACGAGCGGCACACCGACCACCACGCCGGCCAGGCCGCCGGCGCCGGCCGCGCCCACCAGCAGCCCGTAGCCGACCGGGCCGGTGTGCAGGACCTCTCGGCTCAGCACCGGGTACAGGACCTCGCTCATCCCGCCGAGGAAGAGGAACCCGCACGTCGCCACCGAAGTCCAGAGCACGACCGGCAGCCGCAGGATGGCTCCGAAACCGGGCCGCGTGCCGTCGGCGGGCACCGGCTCGAGGGTCGGTAGCGTGAAGCACAGCGCGCTCATCACGAAGAAGCTCACCGCATCGACGACGAGCGCGACCGGCGCCGTGGCCACCGCGACGAGCGCTCCGGCCAGCGGCGGGCCGAGCACCGCGGCGGCTTCCCAGTTGGTCGCCAGCGCCGTGTTCGCTGCGTCCAGTTCCGGCTCCGGAACCAGCCGGGGCACGACAGCGCTCTCGGCGACCTCCGTCAGCGTCGAACTCACGGCAGCACAGGCGGAAAGGACACAGAGGACCGCGACGTCGAGTCCGCCGAGCGACCACAGCACCGGGACGAGTCCGATGAGGACACCGCGGACAGCGTTGTCCCACCCGAGCAGCAGTCGCGGCGGCACCTGGTCCAGCAGGCGACCGGCGAGCGGCCCGGCCACGACCCGGGGCAGCCCCTGGCACAGCACGACCAGTCCCAGTTCCGCGGGACCCGCCATGTCCAGCACCAGCCAGGAGAGCGCAACCACGGTCACGACGTCGCCGGTGCGCGAGATCAGCATGCCGAGCCAGAACCGGCGAAACGACGAATTCTCCCCCACCACAACGAAAACACGCACGACGAACTCCCCCGCAGTTGCCACACTTGCGCTGGGAGAAACCGTAGCAACCCGAACCCGGTCGATTAAAGCCCCGATTTCCGTGCATCATCGGAGCGTTTGACCGAAGCGCAGCAGGCTGACACTCGACTGCTGATCGCCGTCTATGGGGTGGCTTTCCGCGAGCGCGGCCGGTGCGCTTGGGCGTGGTCGCCGGCTTGTCCTTCCGCGATGCCGCGGTCGACGTGGTCGGCGTGGTGCAGTGCCTGCGCGAGCAGGCCCCGGACGTGGTCGTCCGCGGCCGAGTAGTAGACGAAGGTGCCTTCGCGGCGGCCCTTGACCAACCCGGCCAGCCTCAGCTTGGCCAGGTGCTGGCTGACCGCCGTCGGTGCCGCGCCGGCCAGCTCCGCCAGGCACGCCACCGACGACTCGCCCTGCAGCAAGGCCCACAGCACCTTGATCCGCGTCGGGTCCGCCAGCAGCCGGAACGACTCGGCGGCGAGGTGGACCTGCTCTTCGGTGGGCATGTCGAAGTCCGGCAGCGCGTCGTGCATCCCGCCAGCCTACCTGCTCATCCCACTGCCTACGTACCTGCATGTGTACGCATATATGCTGCTAACGTAGACAGTGAAGAACGTCGAAGGAAGCTGGAGTCAAGCCATGGCGGAGCAGGCCCACGACCACGGTGGCCACGGACACGCGCACGGCCACGGCCACGAGGAATCCGGTCGGCTGAGCCCGCTGTGGCACCGGCTGCGGCACCTGATCACGCCCCACAGTCACGACAGCGCAGACCGCGTCGACACCGCCCTGGAGACGAGCAAGCGCGGCATCAGGGCGCTCACCTGGTCATTCGCGGTGCTGTTCGGCACGGCGGTGGTCCAGCTGGCCCTGGTGCTGGTCACCGGGTCCGTCGCGTTGCTGGGCGACACGATCCACAACTTCGCCGACGCGCTCACCGCGCTCCCGCTCGGGATCGCGTTCCTGCTCGGCCGCCGGGCGGCCACCCGCCGCTACACCTACGGCCTCGGCCGCGCCGAGGACCTCGCCGGCGTGGTGGTCGTGCTGCTCATCGCGGGCTCCGCGGCGCTCGCCGGCTACGAAGCGGTGCTGCGGCTGATCAACCCGCAGCCGGTCCAGCACCTGTGGGTGGTCGCGGCGGCCGGCGTGGTCGGCTTCGCCGGCAACGAACTGGTCGCGCGGTACCGGATCACGGTGGGCCGCCAGATCGGGTCGGCCGCGCTGGTGGCGGACGGCCTGCACGCTCGCACCGACGGGTTCACTTCGCTCGCCGTCGTCCTCGGCGCCATCGGCGTCGGGCTCGGTTTTCCGGCCGCCGACCCGATCATCGGCCTGGTCATCACGGTCGCGATCCTGTTCGTCCTGCGCGACGCGGCCAAGGAGGTGTTCCGGCGCCTGATGGACGCCGTCGACCCGGACACCGTCGACCTCGCCGAGCAGACCGCCCGGGCGATCCCCGGCGTCCGCGACGTGACGGATCTGCGGATGCGCTGGATCGGGCACGCCCTGCGCGCGGAACTGGCGGTCCAGGTCGATGCGGACCTCACCGTCAAGGAAGCCCACCAGCTCACCGACGAGGTCGAAGACCGGCTGCTGGACGCGGTGCCGCGGCTCACCGCCGCGGCGATCCACACCGAACCCGCCGCCGGGTGAGAGACGCGGCGGTCCGCACCCGACGGCTCTTCGAAGGGCGCGGGACGTGTGCGCCGAGCCGATCGCACGTCAGCGCGTGCCCGAATTGGGGCCATCACCGCGAGACGGGCCACCGGCGGTGGTGGCGGTCGATGACGAACTCGTGGCTGTGCCGGTACACGCCGTCCCCGACCGCGGTGGCGTCTTCGAGGTGGTCGTCCTCGCCGAGGTCGTCGTGGGTGTGCTCGAGCTGGCCGGCGTCGCGCCGAGGCCAGGCCAGCACCGCGGTGACGAGCCCGGCAACCGCGAGACCGGCCAGCAGCAGCCAGGTGGCGGTGAACCCGGCGGCGGTGGCGACCCACCCGGCGAGCGGGTAGGCCAGCAGCCAGCACGCGTGCGACAACGAGAACTGGGCGGCGAACACCGCGGGCCGGTCGCTCGCGGTACTCGAGCGCCGCAGCACCCGCCCGACCGGCGTCAGCACCAGCCCGGTGCCCGTCCCGACAACCACCCAGACGATCAGCGCGGCCGCCCAGCGCCAAGCCCCGGACGACGCCGTGGACAGCGCAACGGCACCGGCGATTCCGGCGAGCAGCACCACTGCGCCGCTCAGCATCACCCGGCGTTCGGGCACCCGGTCGAGCACCCACGGCAGCAGCAGCGCGACCAGCATCGTCCCGACGCCGTTGCCCGCCAGCAGCACAGCGACGTCGGCCTGCGAGCGGCCCAGCTCGTCCTGGACGTAGTTCACGGTGTTGACCATGACGACCGACCCGACCGCCGCGACCACGAGGTTCACGCCGAGTACCCCGCGAAGCCGCGGTGTCGCGGCGTAGATCCGGACCCCGGCCAGCGTGCGAGCCCAGACGCCACCGCGGTGACTGCGGACCGCGTCCGGGATGCGCGTGGTCACCACCAGCACTGCCGAGGCGACGAAGCCGACCGAGGTGCCGGTGAACAGCCAATGGAAACTCACCACCGTGAGCACGACCGCGGCGAGCATCGGGCTGAGCAGGCTTTCCATCGTCGAGGCCAGCTGCGACGCCGACAGGGCGCGGGTGTAGTCGCGTTCGTCGGGCAGGATGTCGGGCAACACGGCCTGGAACGTCGGGGTGAACGCCGCCGACGCCGACTGCAGCACCACGATCAGCACGTAGATCTGCCACACCTGGGTCACGAACGGCAGGACCGGCACCACGAGCGCCCGCGTCACGTCCAGGCAGACGAGGAACACCCGGCGCGGGACGCGGTCGGCGTAGGCGGCCGCGATCGGCGCGACCGTGACGTAGGTGATCATCTTGATCGCCAGGGCCGTGCCCAGCACCGCACCGGCCTCGGCGCCGGCCAGCTCGTAGGCCAGCAGCCCGAGCGCCACGGTCGTCAAGCCGGTCCCGAACAGCGCCACCAGCTGGGCGGCGAACAGGTGCCGGTAGTCCCGGTGTGCGAACAACGAGGACATGGCGGAAGACTCCCGGGTGAAGACGGTTCGCCTCCATGATAGGTGCACATGTACGCACATGACGAGTCTGGTGACCAATGGTCCCAGCTTCCGCCCGCCGCGCAGGTCGAAGTGGCCACGAACTCGCTGCGCATGCTGGCCGACCCCGGCCGGATGCGGATGCTGTGGCTGCTCAGCGGCGAGGAGTACGACGTCGCCTCACTGGCCGAGGCGATCGGCATCGCACGCCCCGCCGTCTCGCAGCACCTCGCGAAGCTGCGCCTGGCCGGCCTCGTCAGCCAGCGCCGCAACGGGCGCCGGGTGCTCTACCGTGCCCGCGGCGGGCACGTCCGCCGGCTGCTCGTGGAGGCGATGAACGCCGCCGACCACCACCTGCACGACATCCCCGACCACGACTAGGTCTCTCGCCTGACGTACGCGGTTCGGCGACCGGACGCGCCCAAATCGAACACCCGCCGCGTCTTCCGCCCGCAACCGGAGTTGCACCAGCGCGGTCCGCCGTGCGGCGCAGTCGAACAACGTCATGCCGCTCGGCGGGACCGGCGAGTGGCCGCGCTTCGCGCGTTCTCTGAAGGGCGGTACGGGAACCGCCCCGCGCTGCCGGCGTTCGTCACCGCGACCGTGCTGACGGTGCCGGCGACCCCCTCAGCCTGCCTCATACCGTTTCGAGCCTCATTTCGCCGCGACGACGTACGCCAGGAACCCCAGGCGCCCCTGGCCGGTCACGGCGAACCCGGCACCCTCAGCCAGGCCGCCCAGCCGCGCGTGCGGGTCGTCGAGCATCCGCGGCCCACTCACCGCACCGACCAGGTGCCGCACGAGCCGGGACCGCGGCGGCCGGAAATCCGCCAGCAAGAGCCGGCCGCCGGACCGCAGCACCCGGTGCATCTCGGTGAGCGCGGCGGGCTGATCGGCGTCCGGCAGGTGGTGCAGCACCATGCTCGTCAGCACGACGTCGAACTCGCCGTCGCCGACCGGAAGCGCTTGCGCGGTCCCGACCTCGAAGCGGCACGACGCCGAGCCCACCGTCCGGCGGCAGTAGTCGATCATCGGCTCCGAGGCGTCGACGCCGAGCGCGGAAGCGCCGGCCTCGGCCGCCAAGCCGGTGAGGTAGCCGCTGCCGCAGCCGACGTCCAGCACCCTCTCCCCCGGCTGCACCCCGGCCAGCCGGACCAGTTCGCGGTACCGGCGTTCGCGGCCGGCCAACGCGATCCGGCTCGCCGCCTCGTACAGCCGTGGCCGGGTGATCAGCGCCCCGTCCGCCCGATCGCCGCCGTGCATCAACACGCGTCCCAGGTTCATGCCACACCTCACTACTTAGTTGTGACTAAGTTATGCCCACAACTTAGCCGCGACTAAGCAGCGCTGGCAAGGGGCACTACGATGAGGAGGTGACCGGCCGCACCCGCCTGACCGCCGAACAACGCCGCGAGACGATCTTGACGGCCGCGACCGCCGTGTTCGCCGAATGCGGCTACCAGCGCGCGAAAGCCTCCGAGATCGCCGCCCGGGTCGGCGTCAGCGAACCGGTGGTGTTCCAGAACTTCGGCTCGAAGGCAGGCTTGTTCGCGGCCGTGATCGAGCGCGCCTCCGGCACGGCCGAGGAACTCCTGAACTCGTTCGACGGTCAACCGGTCGCGGAAGTCCTGCGCGCACTGCTGTCCCCCGAGCACCTCGACGCGCTCCACGCGCCGGGATCGCTCGGCGTGCTGTTCTCCGAAGGCACAGCGTCGGACGCCGACCCGCGCGTCCGGGAAGCCGCGGCAGCCGGTGTCCAGCGTTTGGCCCGCGGCTTCACGGGCATGCTGCACCGCGCGCGGGAGGCCGGCGAGCTGGACGATGGTCTCGACGCGGAAGCCTTCGCGTGGTCGCTGATGTCCTTCGTGGCCTCCCGCTCGTTCCGCCGCGCGGTCGCCGCCGATCCCGCCCTCGAGCGCCGCCTGGTCGAGCAGCTCCTGCGGACCCTCGACTGAGCGGGAGCCCCGCCGGCGCAGCCCGAAAAGAAGGACGAAAGCCACCACGGTGGGCACGGCCGCGACGCGTCGGAAGGCCGACAACTCGGGCAGCGGGTTCTGCCGTTGTACCGTGCTGACAGAAGGCGATTTGCGTCCCGAGCGACCCGCCCGGGAGCGCTGACGGTACCGATGTGACCAGAACTCCGATTGCTACCGTGGAGCGGTGACGGCGACCCGGCTCGGCAAGGTGCAGCAGGTCATCCTGCTGTGCGCCCTCGCCGTGTGCGTCATCGCGATGCACCACGTCAGCGCTTCCCACGGCATGGGTGACGCCGCAGCAACGCCCAGCGCGCACGTCGTCCCCGGCTTCGAGCCGGAAATGGCCGGCTCCGCCCCGGACGGCCAAACCGGTGACCACCATCCGGGCCTGCCGAACGGCCTGCACGACATGCTCCACCTCTGCCTGGCCGTGCTGTGCGCGGCCGGGGCTCTCCTGCTTGCTCTTGTCGCGTTCCTGGGGATTTCGTGGCTGAACACGACCTTCCCCCGGTTCATCGGCCTTCGTGGCCCGCCGCGCCGCGGACGGCCACCTGACCGAGGCGGCCGCAGAATCCTGACGTCTCTCTGCGTCTTGCGCACGTGATCGACCCGACCCCCTCAACGGTCCGTCGAATTCACGCCGTGCAACACACAGAAGGATTTGTCATGCGCAAAACCGTCATCATCGGCGGCATCGCCCTCGCCTCCGCCCTGCTTCTCGCATCCTGCAGCAGCAACGACTCCATGTCCGGGATGGACCACAGCTCGTCGGCACCGGCGCCGTCTTCCTCCTCGCAGGCGGCCGGCGACCACAACGCCGACGACGTGACCTTCGCCCAGCAGATGGTGCCGCACCACAGCCAGGCACTGGACATGGCGAAACTGGTTCCGTCGCGCAGCACCAACCCGAAGGTGGTCGACCTCGCGAGCCGCATCGCGAAGGCGCAGGACCCCGAGATCCAGCAGATGCAGGGCTGGCTGACCAGCTGGGGTGCGGGCATGTCGAGCATGCCCGGCATGACCCACGAGTCGATGCCGGGGATGAGCGGATCGATGCCCGGAGACGACATAAAGAAGCTCGAAGCCGCCAAAGGCGCGGAGTTCGACAAGATGTGGCTGGACATGATGATCAAGCACCACCAGGGCGCGGTCGACATGGCCGAGACCGAGCTCTCCAAGGGCAGCAACGCCGACGCGAAGGCGCTGGCCCAGAAGATCGTCGACGCTCAGCAGGCGGAGATCACCGAGATGCAGGGGTTGCTCAGCCAGAGCTGATCACGGCTCGCCGGGGCGGTGTGCTGCCGCCCCGGCGAGCCCCGACGGTCGTGACCACCGCCGTCGGCTCGTTCCCCTGGTGCTCGGGCCCTGGTCAGCCGACGACCTCGTAGCCGGCGGTGGCCTCAGGATCGGCTCGGTCCCGCCGTCGAAGGGGACGTGAATCCACGCAGCCGCAGGCTGTTGCCCACCACGAACACCGAGCTGAACGCCATCGCCGCGCCCGCGATCATCGGGTTCAGCAGGCCGGCCGCCGCCAAGGGCAGTGCCGCCAGGTTGTAGGCGAACGCCCAGAACAGGTTGCCCTTGATCGTCCGCAGCGTCCGCCGCGACAGCCGGATCGCGTCGGCCACCGCACGCAGGTCACCACCTACCAGAGTGATGTCGCTCGCCTCGATCGCGACGTCCGTGCCGGTGCCCATGGCCAGCCCGAGGTCGGCCTGCGCCAACGCCGGAGCGTCGTTCACGCCGTCGCCGACCATGGCCACGACCTTGCCCTCGTCCTGCAGCCGCTTGACGACGTCGAGCTTGTCCGCGGGCAGGACTTCGGCGATCACCTCGTCGATGCCGACCTCGACCGCCACCGCACGGGCAACGGCCGCGTTGTCGCCGGTCAGCAGCACCGGGGTCAGGCCGAGCGAGCGCAGCTGAGCGATCGCCTCGGCCGACGTCGGCTTGACGGTGTCGGCGACCACCAGCACGCCCCGGGCGGCGCCGTCCCACGCCACCGCGACCGCGGTGTGCCCGCGTTCCTCCGCCGCGGCCTTCGCCTCGGCCAGGCCCTCGGGCAGGGGCTGGCTCCAGTCCTCCAGCAACGCCGTGCGGCCGACCAGGACCGCGTGGCCGTCGACGATCCCCTGCACGCCAAGGCCTTCCACGTTCGTGAAGTCCTCGACGGCGGGCAGTCCGACCCGGTCCCGGGCGCCCCGGGCGATGGCCGCCGCGATCGGATGCTCCGATGCGTTCTCCAGCGCACCGGCCAGCCGCAGCAGCTCGGTCTCGTCCACTCCCTCGGCGACGTGCACGCCGACCAGGGTCATCCGGCCGGCGGTGACCGTGCCGGTCTTGTCCAGCACCACGGTGTCCACCCGGCGCGTGGATTCCAGGACCTCCGGGCCCTTGATCAGCACGCCGAGCTGGGCGCCGCGGCCGGTGCCGACGAGCAGCGCCGTCGGCGTGGCCAGGCCGAGCGCGCACGGGCAGGCGATGATCAGCACCGCGACCGCCGCGGTGAACGCCGCCGCGGTGCCGACGCCGCTGCCGAGCCAGAAGCCCAGGGTGGCCACGGCCAACCCGATCACGATCGGCACGAACACCCCGGACACGCGGTCGGCCAGCCGCTGCACGTCGGCCTTGCCGCTCTGGGCGTCCTCGACCAGCTTCGCCATCTGCGCCAGCTGCGTGTCGGCGCCGACGCGGGTGGCCCGCACGACCAGCCGTCCGCCGGCGTTGACCGTCGCGCCGGTGACGGCGTCGCCTTCACCGACTTCGACGGGCACCGACTCCCCGGTCAGCATCGAGGCGTCGACGGCGGACTTGCCCTCTTCGACCACGCCGTCGGTGGCGATCTTCTCGCCCGGCCGCACGACGAACCGGTCCCCCACCGCCAGCTCCGACGTCGGGATCCGGACCTCGGCGCCGCCCCGCAGCACCGCGACTTCCTTCGCGCCCAGCTCCAGCAGGGCCCGCAGCGCGGCTCCGGCGCGGCGCTTCGAGCGCGCCTCGAAGTACCGGCCGGCCAGGATGAACGTGGTCACGCCCGCGGCGACCTCGAGGTAGATGTTGCCCGCACCGTCCGAGGGCGCGATCGTCAGCTCGAACGGGTGCACCATGCCCGGCGTTCCGGCGGTGCCGAACAACAGCGCCCACACCGACCACGCGAACGCGGCCAGCACGCCCATCGACACCAGGGTGTCCATGGTCGCTGCGCCGTGCCGCAGGTTCGTCCACGCCGCCCGATGGAAGGGCCACGCGCCCCAGGTGACGACCGGGGCCGCGAGCGTCAGCGAGATCCACTGCCAGTACGTGAACTGCAGCGCCGGGACCATGGCCAGGAGGATCACCGGGACCGCGAGGCTCGCGCTGGTGATCAGGCGCTGCCGCAACGGCCTGGTGGGATCGTCCTCGGTTCCGGGCTGCTCCGGCTTTTCAAGCTGAGGCAGCGTCGCGCTGTACCCGGCGGCCTCGACCGTCGCCACCAGGGTGGCCGGATCTACTCCCTCGGGTGCGTGCACGCGAGCCTTTTCCGTCGCGTAGTTGACCGAAGCGGTGATGCCGTCGAGCTTGTTGAGCTTGCGTTCGATGCGGTTGGCGCAGGACGCGCAGGTCATGCCACCGATCGCGAGTTCGATCTCGGTCACCGGGCCGGACGCGGCCGTGGTGCTGGTCATGATCGTCTCCGTTCGCGGTCAGTGGCCGTGGCCGTCGGCGGGCGCCGGCACGGGAGCCGAAGCCGGGATCCCGGCAGTCGTGAGGGTGAATTCGGCGGTCCGGACGACGTCGCCGTGCTTGAAGTCCAGGAACAGCCGGTAGATCCCGGCGCTGGGGACTTCGGCGGCGAACTTCACCTGCGGTCCGGCGGGCGTCTTGCCGTCGCCGGGTTCGCCGTCGGGGTGGACGTGCAGGTAGGCGAGGTCGCCTTCGCGCAGCGCGACCAGGTGGCCGTAGGCGCCCAGGTAGGGCTGCAGGTCGGTGACCGGAACACCGCCGCGGCTCACGCTCAGGGTCAGGGGCGAGGCCTTCCCCGCGGCCAGGTCGCCGTCGAGCCGGACGGTGTAGCCGTCGACCTGCGCGGTACGGCTGGGCGGATAGATCGCCGGCTGGTAGTTCCCCGCGACCGACAGGTCGACGCCGAGGGTCATCGGCTTCCCACCGGTGGGCGCGAAGTCGGCGAACGCCCGGTAGGAGCCCGCGGCGGGCAGCGTCAGCGGAACGCTCCACGTCCCGTCCGGCGCCAGTTCGGGGTGGACGTGCCGGAAGCCGGCGGTGTCCCGGCGGACCACGATGAGGTGCAGCTTCTTCTCGTGCTCGACGTCGTAGGCGGTGACGGGCTTGCCGTCCGGGCCGGTGATGGTGAACGAGAACCGGCCGGGTTCCGGCGCCGGGTCGGCGACGGTGAAGGTGTAGCCGTCCTTGCTGGCGGCGAGCCCGCCCGGCAGGGCGTCCGCGGCTGTCATCCCCGCGTGGTCCGGCATGGTGCCTTCGTGGGTCCCGCCGTGGCCGGTGTCGCCGGTCGCGGCCGAGACCGGGCCTGCCGTCTTTCCGGCGACGAATCCGCCGGCCGCGAGCAGGGCGAGCGCTCCGCCGAACACGGCCAGCCGTGCTGTGGTGTTCATGGCAACTTCCCTCGTTTGCGTCGCCGGTCTAGCCGGCGAGGGTGTAACCGGCCTCCTCGACGGCGGCGCGGACCCGCGCTTCGTCGACCGGCTCGGCACTGGTGACGGTGACGGCCCCGGTGGGCAGGTCGACCGCGACGTCGGTGACGCCGTCGATCGCGCCGACCTCCTCGCTGACCGAGGCGACGCAGTGCGAGCAGGTCATGCCGGTGACGGTGTAGGTGTGCTGGCTCATGATGTTTCTCCTCGGTGATGCGTGGTCGGGCTTCGACGAGGCGCGCGACGGCCTTCCTCGTCGAGGCTGTATCCGTCTGCGGCTTCAAGGTACCCCTAGGGGGTACCGGTATCAAGTGACCTGAGTCTCAGTGCCGTTGATCGTCGGCGGCTCGGCGCGGGCAGTGAGCGGCGTGACCGATGCGGTGTCCACGAAAGCGCTTGCGGGCGAACAGGGCCACGAGGACGATCTTCAGGACCACCAGGGCGAGGAGGATGTCGGCGACCACGCTGGTCCAGCGCCAAGCCGCCAGCGCCGCACCACCGAACGCAATGTGCGCGGCAATGGCCGGTATCGCGGCCGCGACGAGCGCGATCGTCGTCCCGCGCGACCGGTGAACCACCTGGCCGTCGCGGCTGGGCGCCGAGAGGCCTTGCCAGCTCACCTTCAGGCCGTCGCGCCGGCCGAACCTTTCCAGGTCCGCGCCCAGGATGCCCTGCAGCCGGGCGAGCCGATCCGGGTCCTCGGCCTCGACCCGCACCGTCAAAGTGTCCGATGTGGAGCGCAGCACGCAGTCCCCCCAGCCGAAGGTGATCTTGCCGTAGCCCTCGGCGGATTCGACGGCCACCACTTCGGGGCGCGCCTGACCGCTCCCGCCGTGCCAGCGCCCGGCCTTCTCGCCCATGGCTTCGGCGTGACGGCACAACTGCACGAGGAACCGCCCGGCTCGCGGCGTGGCGATGTGTGCTTCGGCGACCGGCACGGCTCAGATCCTCGTCAGGGCGGCGAACCAGGCGCGGATGCCGTCCGGGTCCGAGGTGATCTCGATGGTGGCAGGCTCGACCGAGTCGACCCGCCACCCGTCGGCGAACGTGCTGGTGATTTCCGCCTGCGTCACGCGGTGCACCCAGGGCCAGTCGCCGCCCGGCTGGTGGTCGCTGAAGCAGAGCACGAAGTACCGGCCACCCGGGGCCACGACGGCCCGCAAGCCCTGGACGTAGGCGGCGCGATCGCCGGTGTCGAAGCTGTGGAACAGGCCGCAGTCGAGGACGGTGTCGAACGACTCGCCCAGCTCGGCCAGCCGCCGGGCGTCATGGTGCAGGAAACGGGCGGCACGCCCGCGCTCGCGCGCCTTCTCCTCGGCTCGACGTAGTGCCGCGGACGCGAGGTCGACACCGGTGGCGTCGAGGCCGAGCCCGGCGCACATCAGCACGTGTTCCCCGGTACCGCACCCGACGTCGAGGACCCGGCCCCGGATCGCGCCCGCGTCGGCCAGCGCGCGGAACACCCCTTGCGGCCGGCCGATGTCCCACGGCGGCGGGCTCCGGTACAGGTCGTCAGGTCCGCCAGGGCGGTGGGCACGGGAGTAGTGCGGCGATGCGGTCATGGGGGAAGTTTTATCGAGACACTTTGTCGCTGTCAATGCTCACTGTCTCGACCGCGCCGATGTGTATGCTCCAAGACGTGCCGAAACTGTGGACCGACACGATCGAGGCGCACCGGGAAGCGGTGCGCGAAGCCGCACTGGACGCGACCGCGGCCCTGGTGGCCGAGCACGGGCTGACCGGCGTGAAGATGTCCCAGATCGCCACGAAAGCCGGGATCGGCCGGGCGACGCTGTACAAGTACTTCCCCGACGTCGAAGCGATCCTGTCCGCCTGGCACGAACGCCAGATCCGCAGCCACCTGAGGCAGCTCGCCGAGATCCGGGACCAGGGCGGCAACGCCGGCGAGCGCCTCGAGAAGGTGCTCAACGCCTACGCGGCAATCCAGCTCCAGCGGGCCCAGCACCACCGACAGGAACCCCACGGCGCCGAACTGGCGGCGCTCCTGCACCCGGGCGAGCACGTCGCCCAGGCGCAGCACCACCTCCACGCGCTGTTCCGCGACCTCCTGTCAGAAGCCGCGGAAGCCGGTGACATCCGGGACGACGTGTCCCCCGCCGAACTCGCGAACTACTGCCTCCACGCGTTGACCGCCGCGGGCAGCGTTCCGTCCCACGCCGCGGCCCACCGGCTGGTGTCCGTCACCCTGGACGGCCTGCGGCGCCACGAAACCACGGGTCGACAGTAAGCGGCTTGAGCGTCGCGACCGTCGAAAGGCGTCACCGTGAACCAAGACAGTTCGGTTGCCAGCACGTCCGTGACGCACTGTGTTGGTGGGAAAATTGCCGTCAAGCGTCTTGACGTCACCCCGAGCGGGACGGTTTACTGTCAGTTGTCTGATGGAACCGGTTCCGCGGCCGCCACCTGGAACACTCCAGCATTTCGGGTTGGTTGATGCGCCACTGCGTCAAACGTCACCTGTCGGTTCACTAACGCGGCGTGACGAAGTTCCAGTGGTGAATCTGCTACCTCACCCGAATGCCGAGCGAGCCGTGCGCTCGCCTCGGCATCGTGACGCGCGCAGGGCGCGACACGATGGATCACGACTGACCAGGTGGGCTCGATGAGATCAAAGACGTTCTCCCGACCACGACGCACCACAGCACCATCGACCGCAGCCGCGGGGCGCATCCGCCGTCCGCTCCGGCCCAGTGGTGTCTCGTGTCCGCGGCATCGAGTCATTGCCGCACCCCCATTTCGCGCCACGGTTGACCGTGTTCGCCGGCGCGGGCGGTAATCCAACTCCTCGGCGGTAGGCCGCGGTTTCGCGAGCGCCATCAAACGGCGCCTAGCAGCCGACGCAATCCGCGCTAGCGCTGCGACGACAACAACTTCTGCGGCCACGTATGCCCGAAGCGCGCGCTCAGCGGTGTCGGCGCGACCGTGCATTCCCTCGGTAACTGTGACGTCTCCGCTATTACTTCAGATTTTCGCAGCACCTGTTCAACCTTCCGAAAGCAAAGTAAGGAGATGCATATGCGAAACAGGCCAAACCGGGCCATTGGATGGCGACGTCGGCAGTCCCGGCTCCGAACCCGGGCCGTTCTCAGCGCTGCCCTCGCACTTGCCCTGGCCGGAAGTACAGCCTTCGTGGCCAGCGCGAGCGAAGCCAACGAACCGGGCTCCGCTGCCGCCGGCGCTTCGGGCAACTCCATCGCGGCGGATGCCGGCTGGGTGGATGTGGACCAGGCCCGGTACCAGCGCGAACTGACCGACTACCAGCGCATCGTGCCGCCACCGGTGCCGGCCGGGACGACGAGGGTCCCCGAGTTCCACACCGACTGCACGATCGCGAACGAAGCCAAGGACGACGCTATCGTCTTCCCCCGCCTGTCCGGCGCCTCCCACATGCACACGTTCTTCGGGCCGAGGAACGACGCGTTCATGACCACGGAAACGCTTCTGGCCGCCGGATCGACGACGTGCAACTCCCCAGGTGACAACGCCGCGTACTGGGTACCACAGCTGCAGAGGAACGGGCTGGCCGTTCCGTTCAAGAGCATGCGCGTCTACTACGGTTCCCGGCTCCCCGACCCGTCGGCCGTCCGGCCGTTCCCGCCCGGGCTGGTGATGGTGCAGGGTGATGCCAAGCTGCAGGTACCCACCCAGAAGGGCCAGGGAAACCAGTTCTGGTGCGCAGGCAGCGCCGAGGTCGGGCGGAGCGCCGACGGGAACTGGCCCGTCTGTGCCCCCGGCGGGAACCTGATCTACCAGCTCACGTTCAAAGATTGCTGGGACGGCAAGCACATCGACTCACCCGACCACAAGTCCCACATGGGTGACCCGGTCGCCGGCAAGTGCCAGGGGAACTACCCGGTCGCGATACCGAACCTGTCGTACATGGTCAACTACGACATCCTGGGCGGCGACGGCCTCGCGCTGTCCTCGGGAATGGCGTCGTCGATGCACGGTGACTTCATGAACGGCTGGGACCACGTCAAACTGGCCGCACTGGTCAAGACCTGCCTGAACCAGAACGCCAAGTGCGGGACCACGCCGAGCTTCACCGGCGGCTGAGACCGACGGCAAGCCGCCGCCGTGCCGTGTCGACCCGATCGACACGGCACGGCGGCCTTCGTCTCGGACTTCACGCGACACCGGCATGACACCCACCGGTGCCGCTATCCGACCAGCGCGGAGAGCCGGCCCTGTTCTTGCAGGACTCGCGAAGCCAGACTCACAGTCTGCGGCTCTTTGCCGGACGACTTCTCGCCGAGCGCCAGACGTTCTTTTTGCTCCAGGTGATCGCGCAGGCACTTCTTGAAGTAGCCGTCGAAGTCCGCCTCGCGCAAAGTGCCGGCGTGCGTGATCTGGTCCGAGGAGACCATCCCGGGCATCTCCATCCCCTTGTGGGGGTTCTCCGCCGGGAGGCCGGCCTGATCGTGGAGCCGCCGCAGATCCAGCAACTCCGCCTTCGTCGAGGCGTCGGCCTTTCGACCGAGCTCACGGACCGCTGCGGTTCCGGTGCGACTGTCGACAAGGCCGAGCATCGGAACAAGCTGCTCGTCCATGGCGATGTTGATCTCGATCCAAGCGCGGTCCGTAGTGGTGAACGACGACGCCGCAGCAGGGGTGGAGGTATGGGCGGATGGATTTTCGGAGTGAGTGTGCATCCCGGTGGCGCAACCGCTCACGAATACCATGCCCATGATGCTCAATCCACCAAGAATGCGCATGTCTCGTCGCCCTCAAGAGCGGTTTCGGTGCTCGGCGATCAGGTCGGCGTAGAAGCGGCCGCTGGCCTTGACGGTCCGCAGCTGCGTGCCGTAGTCGACCCGGACGAGGCCGAACCGCTTGTTGAGGCCGTTGTCCCACTCGAAGTTGTCCAGCAGGGACCAGGCGAAGTAGCCCTTGACCGGGGCGCCCGCCTCGGCGGCCGACGCGACCGCCGTGAGGTGCTCCTCGAAGTAGGCGATGCGGTCGTCGTCCTGGACGGAGCCGTCCTCGGCGACCTTGTCGTCGAACGCGGCCCCGTTTTCGGTGATGTAGATGGCTTCCGCGCCGTAGTCGTCGTGCAGCCGGTGGATCAGGTCGGCCAGCCCCGGACCGTGGATTTCCCAGCCCATGGCGGTGGTACCCGCGCCCTCCGCCGGCACCTGCCTGGCGAAGGGCGCGGGGCCGGTGGGATCGTCCTCGACGATCTGGCGGAAGTAGTAGTTGAGGCCGTGGTAGTCCGTGTGTGCCGCGATGACGTCGAGGTCGTTGCCGAGCACGGGCGGCTCGACACCGTAGACCTCGAGCATGTCGGCCGGGTAGCCGCGCCCGTTGGCCGGGTCGAGCCACCACCGGTTGACGTGCCCGTCCATCCGCCTCGCCGCGGCGACGTCCTCGTCGCGGTCCGAGGCGGCTTCGATCCCCGACAGGTTGCAGACGAGCCCGATGCTCGCGGGGCGAGCGGCGTGCGCCCGGACTGCTTCCACACCGAGCCCGTGGGCCAGTAGCAGGTGGTGCGAGGCGGCGACAGCCTGCTTCAGGTCCTTGACCCCGGGCGCGAAGCGGCCTTCGAGGTAGCCGAGCCAGGCGGCACAGAGCGGTTCGTTGATGGTGCTCCAGTCCCGCACCCGGTCGCCGAGCCGGGCGGCGACGACCGCGGCGTACTCCGCGTAGGCGTAGGCGGTGTCCCGCTCGGGCCACCCGCCCGTGGCCTGCAGCGCCGAAGGCAGGTCCCAGTGGTACAGGGTGACGAACGGGCGGATCCCGGCTTCGCACAGGGCGTCGACGAAGCGGTCGTAGTGGTCGAGACCCCGGGGGTTCACCTCGCCGCGGCCGGTGGGGATCACCCGGGGCCAGGCGACGGAGAAGCGGTAAGCGTCGAGACCCAGCTGCTTCATGATCGCCAGGTCTTCGGGCCAGCGCCGGTAGTGGTCGCACACGACGTCACCGGTGTCGCCGTTGTCGATGGCACCGGGCACCCGGCAGAAGTCGTCCCAGATGGACGGCAGGCGCCCGTCGACGTCGACGGCGCCTTCGACCTGGTACGCGGCGGTGGCCGCACCCCAGAGGAACTCCGCGGGCAGGGAAAGCTTCAAGGCAGGACCTCATTCAGGGAGTGCGTGGGTGGCTACTTGACGGCGCCGGCGGTGAGCCCGGAGACCAGGTAGCGCTGGAAGAGGAGGAATCCGGCGACGATCGGGACCGAGACGATCAGGCTCGCGGCCATGACCTGGTTCCAGTACACCTGCACCTGGGTCGAGTACTCCTGCAGGCCGACGGCGAGTGTCCTGGTGTCCGAGTCCGTCATGACGGACGCGAACAGCACCTCGCCCCAGGCCGTCATGAAGGAGTAGATCGACACGGCGACGATGCCGGGGACCGCGGCGGGGATGACCACGCGGATCAGCGCGCCCACCGGCCCGTTGCCGTCGACCATCGCGGCTTCGTCGAGCTCCTTCGGGATGGAGTCGAAGTAGCCCGCGAGCATCCAGATCGCGAAGGGCAGGGAGAAGGTCAAATAGGTCAGGGTCAGGCCGAGGCGGGAACCGTACAGGACGATGCCGGTGGTGTTGCCGATGCTGACGAAGATCAGGAACAGCGGCAGCAGGAACAGGATGCCGGGGAACATCTGGGTCGACAGGACGGTCATGGCGAAGAAGTTCCGGCCGCGGAACTTGTACCGGTTGATGGCGTAGGCCGCGAAGATCGCGATCAGCACCGAGCAGACGGTGGCCGCGCCGGAGATGACCAGGCTGTTCAGGAAGTACTTGGCCAGCGGGATGGTCTGCCAGATGTCGAGGAACGGCTGGATCGTCAACGTCGTCGGGATCCACTGCCACGCTCCCTGGACGTCGCCGAGGGGCTTCAGCGACGTGGACACCATCACGTACAGCGGCAGCAGGGTGAACAGCGCGAGGAAGCCGAGGACGATGCGGCGGGCCCAGGGGACCCAACGGGGCTCAGACACTGGCCGTCCTCCTCCGGCGGGCGGTCAACGCGAGGTACGCGGCGCTGACCAGCATCAGGAACAGCAGCAACAGCACCGACATGGCGGAGCCGAGGCCGAAGTTCCAGGTCACGAACGAACTCTGGTAGATGTGGATGGAGATCAGCGACGCCTCGCGCGGGGCCGACTTGCCGAACAGGACGTACGGGGTGTTGAAGTCGTTGAACGTCCACAGGAACAGCACGAGCAGCAGCACCTGGTTGACCGGCCGCAGCATGGGCTGAGTGATCGCCCGGAACTGGGTCCACCAGCCGGCACCGTCGATCGAGGCCGCTTCGTAGAGCTCCCCCGGGATGTTCTGCAGCCCCGCCATGACGATGAGGAACGCGAACGGCCAGTTCCGCCACACCGACACGGTCACCAGCGACCAGAAGCTGTTGTCCCCGATCAGCCAGAACGAGTGGGTGCCGAACAGGCTGTTCACCAGGCCGGTGTCGCGTTGGAACATGAACGACCAGGTGATGACGGCGGCGTACATCGGCAGCGCGTACGGAACGAGGAACAACGTCCGCAGCAGGCCCCGCCCGCGGAAGCTGCGCTGCATCAGGACCGCGGCGGACGTGCCGAAGAGCCAGCAGAGCCCCACCGACAGCACCGTGTACTCGACGGTGATCCCGAACGAGTGCGCCAGCGCCTTGCCCGTGGCGGTGTCGAAGTCGAGGACGAACTTGTAGTTGTCGAGCCCGGCGCCGGGGGCCGCCGACCAGTTCCGGATGTAGTACTGGCTCAGCTTGACGAAGCTCATCACGACGCCGACGACCATCGGGATGACGTGGATGAGCAGTTCGAGCAGCAGAGCGGGCAACAGCAGGAGGTACGGGAGGGCCGGCCGACGGCGGTTGCGCCGCGGGCTTCCGGGCCGGGGGGCTCCGGCCGCCTTCGCGGCCGGAGCCCCCCGCACAGCGGTCGTCATCCGGGGTCAGCTCCCGGCCGCGATCTGCTGGTCGGCTTGGGCGAGCTGGTCCTTGATCTTGCCGGCCTCGACCGTCCGGCCCGCCGCGACGTCGGCGAACATCGTCTTCATGGCGGTGCCGATCAGGGTCTCGAACTGCGACTCCTGGGGGACCTGCGGCATGGGTTCGGCGGTGGTGCTCAGGACGGTCTGGAACACCTTGACGTCCTCGGTCTGGAAGGCCGGGTCACTGTAGGCGTCCTGGACGGTGGGCAGGGAGCCGTAGGTCTTGTTCAGCTGGGCCTGCTCGGGTGCCGACACCATGAACTTCACGAAGTCCAGGGCGGCCTGGGAATTCTTGGTGGACTTGAAGACCGCCATGTTGATGCCTGCGACGAAGCTGGTGACCTTCCGGCCGTTCGCGGGCGGGGTGGCCGGCAGCGGGATCGGCGCGACGCCGATGTTGGCCAGGTCCGCCCCGATGTTCTTGAACGAGCCGGCGGACGCCTGGTTCATGAACATCGCGGCTTTGCCGTCGGCCAGGTCCTTGAGGGACTTGGCGGTGTCGGCGTACTCCGCGTTCGACGGGTTGACGATCTTGTCCTTCTGCATGAGGTCGACGTACTGCTGGACGGCCGCGACCGCCGGATCCGACGCCAGCTGCGGCTTGCCGTCCGGGGAGAAGAAGTTCGCCCCGTGCTGAGCGCCGAGGATCGCGGCGTGGTGGCTGTTTTCGGTCACCTGGCCCGCCTGCAGCGACAGCCCCCACTGCCCCTTCTGCGGATCGGTGAGCTTCTTGCCGTCCGCGACGAGCTCTTCCCACGTCGCCGGGGGCGCGGTGATACCGGCGTCCTTGAACAGCTTCTTGTTGTAGTAGAGGCCGTAGGCCTGGCCGTAGAGCGGAACGCCCACCGGGGGCTGGCCGCTCGCACCGGTCGCGGCCAGCGACGGTCCGAGGAACCGCGACTTGCCACCCACCTTGTCGAGGGCAGCGTCGTCGAACGGCAGGAAAGCGCCGGTCGCCTGGAGCGACGCCGACCACGTGTTGCCGATGTTGAGGACGTCGGGCCCCTGGCCGGAGGTCGTGGCGGCCAGGATCCGGTTGAGCAGATCCGACCACGGGACGACCTCGAGCTTGACCTTGACGCCGGTGGCCTTCTCGAACTTGTCGAGCTCGGGCTGCAGGACCGCTTTGTCGTTGTCGAGGCTCGTGCCCTGGTTGGAGGCCCAGTAGGTGAGTTCCTTGGGGCCGTCGGCCGATGTGGAGTCGCCGCCACAGGCGGCGGTGGTGGCGGCGGCCAGCGCCAGGACGAGCGCTGACGCGGTGGTTCTCATTCGCATCTGAAGTCCTCGGGGTGCGTGGACGAGCCACGAAGGGTCTCTGTGACTCAGGACACAGCTTAATTCGCGCCTTGATTTAACTCGTGTGACCAACAAGAGTCAAGGGCGTGAACCCGCTTTGTTCACGCCGTGAAGAGGTGGTTACCGGGAGAATCCAAGCCATGACGCAGCGCCAACCGAGCACCGCGGGCGCGCTCGGTCGAGACAACCGCTCGCTGCTGCTGCGCTCGCTGTACTTCGGTGCTCCGGCCAGCCGGCACGCTCTGGAAGCGGCCACCGGACTGAGCGCGGCCTCGGTCGGCAAAGTGGTGCGCGAACTGGTCGATGAAGGCGTCGTGACCGAGGCCGGCTCGCTCGACTCCGACGGTGGCCGGCCGCGAAAGCTGCTGCGCATCGCCCCCGGCTACGGCTTCGTGGTCGGAGTGGACGTCGGCGAAACGCGGATCCGGATCGGACTGTTCGACCTGGCCATGACCGAGCTCGCCGAAGCCGACCGTCTCATCGACCCCCGCCGACGCGGTCCGGAAACGGTCGCTTCGCGAATTCTGGCGGGCTTGACCACTGTGCTGGCGAAGAGCGCCGTTCCCGCCGACGCGGTCATCGGAGTCGGTGTGGGCGTGCCCGGCGGTGCTCGGCGGACGCCCGAGATGACGGACGGCTCGCCGAGCCTCGGCTGGGACCCGGTTCTCCTCGGGGAGCTGCTGGGCAGGGGAACGGACCTGCCGCTGCACTTCGACAGCCGCGCCAGCACCACGGGAAGGGCCGAGCTGTGGTTCGGCAGCGGCCGGGAAACGCCCGGCACGGTGGTCGCGTTGCTGGGCTCGGACGTGGGAGCCAGCATCATTTCCGGCGGCCCCGCCGCCCACGGCACCCCGGCGGGCGAGTTCGGGCACACCGTCCTCGTCGCCGGCGGGCGTCCTTGCCGGTGTGGCAGCAGAGGCTGCCTCGAGGCCTACGTCGGCGCCGAGGCGATCCTCGACCGTTTCCGCGAAGCGGGCGGGATCATCGCGGATGACACCGACCTGGAATCGGCCCTCGCCGCCATCGTCCACGACGACCAGGGAACCGGAGTCCTGGCGGAGACCCTCCGCTACCTCGGCGCGAGCATCGGCGGGCTGATCAACCTGCTCAACCCCGCCCGCGTCATCCTCGGTGGCTGGGCCGGCTTGCTCCTCGGCGAGCGCGATCTCGACGCCATCCGCGACGCGGCCCGCCTCCATTCGCTGAAGCACTCGTTCGCCACGACGACGATCGACCTGTGCCGCCTCGGCCCGGACGCCGCAACACGCGGTGCCGCCACCCTCCCCCTCGAGCACTTCCTGAACGGCTGAGGCACCGCCTCCACGCCGCGTGCTCGAGAACGACGCGATCGTCGGTGTTGGCGAGGCCCCGAGCTCGGTCGGACCTGCGGTATCGCGATGCGGGATCCCGGCCCGATCTGCTCGGGCTAGGTGATGGCACCGAGCCCAAGGTTGCGCGACTTGCTCAGGGAGCCTCGGCTCGCACCGGGCCGGAGGTTGTCTCCGGTCCGGTCGAGCCGCCGTACGTGGCGATCTTGTACTCGGTCGCGGCGAGGGACAGCGTCAGCTCGCGGATGCGCCGCCGGATGGTGTCGCGGTGCTCGAGGAGCATGTCGAGCCGCTCGGGCACGGTGTCCTCCCCGGCGTCCACGAGCTCGATGTAGTGCTGCAGGTCGCGCATCGGCATCCCGGACAGCCGCATCCGGGTCAGGAACACCAGGCGCCGCACCGCTTCTCCGTCGTAGACGCGGTATCCGCTGCGGTCGCGGCCGACCTCGACGAGCCCGGCGCGTTCGTAGTAGCGGAGCGTGTGCGGCGAGATGTCGAGCATGTCGGCGACCTCGGCGATCGTCATCGGCTCGGTCATCCCGCCCACGTCGGTGAGCCGGTGGATGGCGTCGACCGACACGTCGTCTTCGCCCAGCATCGCCAGCGCCCTGGTCAGCAGTTCGTCCGTGGCCATACCGGCCAGCCTAGATCGGCCGCGAAGAGGGCGGGACGTCGGCGAAATCGGCGCTGCGGGCGGTCTCCGCCCACCGCTCGACGCCGTCGAGGTCGCGCCGGTAGGCACGGGTGAGCCGCTCGACCGCCTCGCTGCCCAGCGGCAGGCGCAGCGGCACGTCGTCGCCGTGCACGAGGGACACGATGATGTCCGCGGCCCGCACCGGATCGCCTTCCTGGCGGCCGTCGGCACCGGCCATGTCCGCGCGCACCGTGGCGAGCACGTCGCGGTAGGTCTCGGACGGCTCCGCGAACTCCAGCACGTCGGCCTCGTTGAACCCGGTGCGGAACCGGCTGGGCTCCACGAGCACCACCCGGATCCCGAACCCGGCGACCTCGCCCGCCAGGGACTCCGACCAGCCTTCGAGGGCGAACTTCGACGCCGAATACGCGGCCACGCCCGGGAACGACTGCCGCCCGCCCTGGCTGCTCATCTGCACGATCGTCCCGGTCCCGCGCTCGCGCATGGCGGGCAGCGCCGCGCGGACCAGGGCGGCCGGGCCGAACAGGTGCAGCTCCATCAGCTCACGCAGCTGCTCGTCGCCGACCTCCTCGATCGCGCCGACCACGGCCCGGCCGGCGTTGTTGACGAGCACGTCGAGCTGCCCGAAGCGGTCGATCGCCGTCTGCACCAGGGCCGGGGCCCCGCCGGTGTCGCGGACGTCGAACCGGACGGCTCGGAAGGTGCCGGGGTACTGGGTTTCCAGGTCGGCCACGCGTTCCGGCCGGCGCACCGCGGCCACCACATTGTCGCCCGCCGCGAGGGCCGATTCCGCCAGGGCACGCCCGAGGCCGCGGGTCGCGCCGGTGATGATCCAGGTCTGTGTCGTCATGGCCGCGACGCTAAGGCTTCGAGCGCGCTCGAACGCAAGCGCGGAGATCGCCATCCGAACGGCCGCGAGACCACGGCCGGGCGAGCACCTTGCCCGATCGCGTGATCCCGTTCCGAAGGTCAGTACGCGTGGAAGCCCCGGCCGCTCTTGCGGCCCAGCCTTCCGCTCCCGACCAGCTCGGTCAGCAGCGGGGACGGCGTGTACACCGGGTTCCCCGTGCAGTCCCGCAGGACCCGCAGGGAGTCGAGGACGACGTCGAGGCCGATGAGGTCGGCCGTGCGCAGCGGCCCCATCGGGTGGCCGAGGCAGTCCTCGAAGACGCGGTCGACGGTCGTGGCGTCGGCCAGGCCGTCGTGGACCGCGGCGATCGCCTCGTTGACCGTGGCCATGAGCACGCGGTTGACGACGAAGCCGGGCCCGTCCGCGACCACGATCGCGTGCTTCCCGATGCCGGACAGCAGCTCCGTGGTGAGGGCGAGGGTTTCGGCGCTGGTCGCCGTCCCGCGAACCACTTCGACGGCTTCCTTGAGCGGGACCGGGTTCATGAAGTGCGTACCGACGACCCGGTCCGCGCGGGCGGTGGCCGCGGCCAGCCTGCCGATCGGCACGGCGGACGTGCAGGACGCCAGGACGGTCGCGGGCGGGCAGAGCCGGTCGAGGGTGCCGAACAGCTCGTCCTTCACCGGCAGCCGTTCCGGGGCGCATTCGACGACGAACTCGCTGCCGCCGAGGTCGTCGAGCCGCCCGGTCCAGCGGATCCGGGCCGGGACGGCCGACAGCGGGCCGGCGGGTGGCCGGCGGCCGAGCAGGGCGGCCTGCTTCAGCCCGGCCAGGACGCGCTCCGGGGCGCTCGCCAGCGCCCGCGGGTCGGGATCGGCGACGACCACGTCGTGCCCCGCCGCGGCGAAGCACTGGGCGACCCCGGTGCCCATCACCCCGGCCCCGGCCACTCCGATCTTCACCGGTTCCTCCCGTCGACGATGCGGACGTGGGCGGGGCGCGGCGGTGGCGGCCGCCGCGGGTCGTAGGCCAGCGTCAGCTCCGCGCCGTCGGCCCCGGCCGGTTCGAAGCCGGCGAACCGCAGCGTCACCAGCATGATCCGGTTCGCGGAGGTGCGGACGAAGCGGGCGACGGGCCGCCGCCCGCGCGCGAGGACGTCCCGCACCAGGTGGCCCAGGAACAGCGCGCCGACACCGCGGTTGAGCACGCGGCACGACGTCAGGAGCAGTTCCAGCACGACGTCCGGGCCGGCGAGGCGCAGGACGGCGAGCCCGACGGTGCCGTGCCCGCCGAACCGGTCGGTCACGTCCACCACGAGCACCTCGTGCCGCTCCGACGACGTCAGCTCGCGCAGGCGGGCGGCGTCGAGGGTGCGGCCGGTGGTGTTGAGCTGGTGGGTCCGCACGGTGAGCTCGTGCGCGCGGGCGAAGTCGTCTTCGGTGGCGGCCCGGACGGTCATCGTCAGCTCGAGCGAGGTGAGGAACTCGGCCGGGGAGCCGGGGAACACGCGTTCCGCGGCGGCGCGGTCCCGCTCGGCGAGGTACCGGCGGCGGCGAAGGCGTGCCTCGTCGGTCACCTCCTCCGGCCGGAACTCGGCCAGCGCCGCCAGCCCGCCGGCCCGCTCGGCGGCGTAACAGCGCACCATCGGCAGCGCGGCGGTCACCTCGGCCCGCTCGACCGGGTCGTTGTCGATGAAGGCGACGGTGTCCAAGCCGATGTTCAGGTCGGCGGCGATGCCGCGGATCGCCGCGGACTTCGCGCCCCAGCCGACGGCGACCGCGCAGAACATTTCGTCCAGCGCGTGTTCGGCCAGGTGCGCGGTGGCGCGGGCGCGGTCGCCCCGGCCGGCCACGGCGTGCAGGATGCCCCGCCGGTCCAGCGCGTGCAGTGCGTCGACCGCGGCGGGGAACGGCCGGGGCCGGTCGCCCTCCAGCACGACGCCGTCCCACAGCGTGTCGTCCAGGTCCCAGACCAGGCACTTGACCAGCCGGCTCACGGCCGCCACCGCAGCGCGTGCTCGCCGAGCCGCTGCTCGGCGACCTCGTCGGCGCCCTCGATGATCCGCATGACCTTGGCGTCGCGGAAGAACCGGCCCACCAGGCTGTCCTCGGCGCAGCCCGCCGCGCCGAGGACCTGCCCGGCGTGACCGGCGACGGCCGACGCCGCACGGGCGGCGACGTACTTGGCCAGGACGGTCGCGGCGACGGCGTCCGGCTCGCCGCGCTCGCGCAGGACGGCGGCGCGGGCGCACACCTCGCGTGCGGCGCTCGCGTCCGCGAGGCACCGGCCCAGCAGCGCGAGCACCGCCTGGTGCGAGGCGAGCCGCACGCCGCCCTGCACCCGGCCGGCGGCGTGCCCCGCGGCGGCCCGCAGGCACGCCTCGGCCATTCCGACGCAGCCCCAGGCGACGGTGAACCGCCCGTGGTCCAGTGCCGTGCCCACGACGTGGGACAGGCCGAACCCCGGCGGAGCGACGAGGTTCTCCGGCGGCACGAGCACGCCGTCGAACCGGACGTGGGCCAGCCGCGCGGCGCGCATGCCGAGCTGCCCGCGGACCGGCTCCACCGCGATGCCCGGCCGCCCGGCTTCGACCAGCACGGTCAGCGGACGGCCCGCGTGCTTGGCCAGCACCAGGAACACGTCGGCGAACTGCCCGGACGTCACCCACAGCTTCCGCCCGCGCACGCGGAAGTTCCCGGCTTCCGGCACCACGGACGTCGTCACGGCCGCCAGGTCGCTTCCGGCGCCGGGTTCGGTGGCCGCGAACGCGGCCAGCACGTCCCCGCGGGCCAGCGCGGGCAGCCAGTGCGACCGCTGCCCGGCGGTCCCCCAGCGCAGGAGGGCCGCGGCGACCATGCCCTGCACGGTGACCAGCGCCCGCAGCCCGCTGCACACGCCGCCGAGCTCGGCGCACAGCTCGCCGAGCGCCGCCGGTGTGCACCCGGCGCCGCCGGCGGCCGGAGGCAGGTCGGGCGCGAGCAAACCGGCGTGCGCCATGGTTTTCACGACACTTTCGGGGACCGCGCCGTCGCGGTCCCACGCGGCGGCGTCCCCGCGCACCGAAGCGGCGAACGCCGCGCTGTCCACAGTGGTCACGAGACGCCGGCCGACCGTTTCCGGCGGACGAACTCGGTCACCCGGTTGAGCGTCCGGAAATTGTCCAGGTCCAGGTCGGCCAGCCCGACCTCGATGCCGAACCGGCGTTCGACGTGCGCCACCAGTTCCAGCGCCAGCAGCGAGTTCACCAGCCCGAGCGCGAAGTAGTCCTCGTCGGGACCCGGGGTGTCGCCGGTCGTCGCGGTCGCGAAGAAGCCTTTCAGGTCCGCCAGGATTTCTTCGGCGGAAAGCTCCGCCTTCGCCGGTTGCCGACTCCCCACGCGTCCTCCCTCGGCTGTTCCCCCCGTCCGAAGCTAACACGGCCGGGCGATACGGCGACGGCGCCGAACGGCGTAATCACCCTCCGCACCATTTTTATGTCTACTGTGGACGATCGTTTTTGCCGATGTCGCAATTGGTTTCACGACGTAGTCGCCGATCCCTCGATCGGCGGCTTGCCGCTCGTCGGAAGCCGCTGGAAGTATGCGAAGTCCCCCGGTGGACGACGCCGGGCATTCCGTTCTTCCGGTGCACGGCCGCGGTGATTCTGGGGTGAAGGACGCGGTTGCGTGCCCAGCGGTGCGCCGCAAGTGCCCGCACGTCGAGGAAAGGGTCCCGATGGAGTTCGACGAACGCGGATTCGCGCTGCTCGACCTGCCGGCCCCGGCTCCGGCGCTGCGCGAAAGTTTCCACCACCTGGAGTTCGACAAGTACGCCGGGCACAGCCGCTACCGCCGCTTCGGCCAGTACCGGATGACGCCCGCGGCGGCCGGGTTCACCGTGGAGCGGCTGCCGCCACGCCCCTACGTCGCCCCACGCGAGTTCAACCGGCTCGTCGGCGGCATCGCCCGCGACTACGCCCCGCTCACGGCGGACTTCACCGGCTACCTGCACTGGATCGCGGAGCGGATTCCCCTGGACACCGGCGTGGCGTGGCAGGCCGACGTCCACCAGATCCGGGTGCTGGCCACCGCGGGGAACCCGGGTGTCGTCGTCCCGGAGGGACCCCACCAGGACGGGCACGAGCTCGTTTTCATCGGCGTGTTCGACCGGCACCGGGTCACCGGCGGCGAGCTCCGGCTGACCACGCTGGACGACCGGGCGGGGAAGCCGTTCTTCGCCGCCGTCGTCCCGGCCGGACGCGGGATCGTGCTGCGGGACCGCGAGCTGTGCCACGACGTCACGGCGATCGAACCGGCGGGGGAACACGGCTGGCGTGACACGCTCGTCATCCCGTTCACGCGGTGGCCGGAACGGCGTGGTGACGCGGAACCCGGCGTGCGGGAAGCCGCGGGACGACCGTGACCGCCGCCGACGGGCCGATGCTGGCCGCGGGCACGGTCACCGCGTTGCGAGCCCTCGCCGGACGGCACGGCACGACACTGCCGGCCACCCTCGCTGCCGGTGTCCACGCCGTACTGGCCTGGTGCGCGGGCGACGACGTCCGTACGGCCGTGCTCCATGGTGGGACGGCCGCGGTGCGGTGCTGCCCGGTCGACGACGAGCGGCCGTTCACGGCCTTGCTGGACCAAGTGCCCGCCGGAGCGGAGAGCGCCGGCGCACCGCACGCCGTGGTCGTCCTGGACGGCGAATGTCCCCCGGCAGACCCGGTGATCGAGTTCCGGCACCGGGGTGGCGGCCTCGACGTGCTCGTGCACCGACGCGGGAAGTCTGGCGTGGACGAGAGAACCGGGGACCACGTCGTCGCGTTGCTCACCGCGGTCGCGTCGGATCCGGACAGTCCACTATGGACGCATTGGCCGGACGCCGGGGAGCCGTCGGACCGGAACGACACCGCCCGGCCCTGTCCCGCCGAGCGCACCGTGGCCGACCTGTTCGCCGACCGCGTCCGCCGTCACCCCGGCGCGCCCGCGCTGCGGTGGCTCGGCAAGACCCTGACCTACGGGGGCCTCGACGCGGCAGCCGAACGGATCGCCGGGCAGCTGGCCGCGGCCGGAGTGCGGCACGGCGACCGGGTGTGCCTGGTCGCCAAGCCCGGAACCGGCGCCACGGAAGCCCTGCTCGCGATGGCGCGCCTCGGCGTCTGCTCGGTCAGCCTGGAACCCGGCGTCCCGCCGGACCGCCTGCGCGTGATCCTGGCCGGCTGCCGGCCGCGGCTGGTCCTGACCACCGACCCGGAGCTGCGCCCCGACACGGGCGGCGTGCCGCGGTACGACCTCCGCACGCTGCACACGGCGGGAACGGCCACCGGTGCCGCACCCGCCGTCCGGCGGGCGCCCCGGCCGGAGGACCCGCTGTGCTGCGTCTACACCTCCGGCTCCACCGGACGGCCCAAGGGCGTGGTGCTCACCCACCGCGGCCTGGTCAACCTCGTGTCCTGGCACGAGCTGACCTTCGGTCCCGTCGAAGGCAGGCGCTGTGCGCAGCTCGCCAGCCTCGCCTTCGACGCCTCCGTCTGGGAGCTGTGGTCGACGCTGTGCCTGGGCGGCTGCCTCTGCGTCGCCGATCCCAGCCTGCGCGGCGACCTCCGCTCGCTGAGCCGGTGGATCACGCGGGAGGCACTGGACACGTGCTTCCTGCCGACCGTGACCGGCAGGCGCCTGCTCGACAGCGGCGCGCTGTCCGGCGCGCAGCACCTCCGCTGCCTGCTGGTCGGCGGGGACAAGCTGGCCGCGTTCCCCGGCGACCTGCCGTTCACCCCGGTGAACGTCTACGGTCCCACCGAGACCTCGGTCTTCGCGACCTGGTGGCGGCACGACGGCTCGGCCCCGCCGCCGATCGGACGGCCGCTGTCCAACACCCGCGCCCACGTCCTGGACCGGCACCTCCGCCCGGTGCCGGCGGGCCGCGTCGGCGAGCTGTACCTGGCCGGCGCGGGCCTCGCGCTGGGCTACCTCGGCGCGCCGGGCATGACGGCGTCGCGGTTCGTCGCCGATCCCTTCGGGCCGCCGGGCACCCGGATGTACCGCACCGGGGACCGGGTGAGCCGGTCCGCGACCGGCGTCCTGCACTTCCACGGCCGCGCCGACCGCCAGGTGAAGGTCCGGGGCACGCGGGTGGAGCTCGACGAGATCGAGCTGGTGCTCGCCGAGCACGCCCAGGTCGCCGAAGCCGCCGTCGTGTGCGACGGCGGCACCGCCGGGGATCCGGCCATCGCGGCCTACTGCGTCACCGTGACGGGCGAGGACCTCGACGTCGCGGCGCTGCGCGCGTGGCTGCGCGACCGGCTGCCCGCGGCGATGGTGCCGTCCCGGATCACGCGGCTGCCGTCGATGCCCAGGACACCCGGCGGGAAGACCGACCGCCTGGCGCTGCCCGCCGTCCCCGACGTGCCGCCCGCCCCCGGGGAGCAGCCGCGCACGGCGGCCGAGGAGTCCGTGCAGGCGCAGTGGGCGGCGGTGCTCGGCGGCCGCGTCGTCGGCATCCACGAGAACTACTTCGACGTCGGCGGTTCCTCGATCAACCTGATGGAACTGCGCTGGCGCCTGGAAAACCTGTGCGGCGTCCCGGTCCCCCTCGCGCGGCTGTTCCGGTACCCCACCATCGTCGCGATGGCCGAGCTGCTGGAGCACTCCCCGGCCGGCGCCCCCGGCCACGACGACATCGAGCTGTGAGGAATCCATGAGCGTGCACCCCGGCCCCGTGGCGATCGTGGGCATCGCCTGCCGGTTCCCCGGCGCGGACACCCCGGCGCGGTTCCGGGACCACCTCGGCGCCGGCCGCGACGCCATCCGGGCGCCGGGCGAAGAGCGCGTGCGGTGGACCGGCGCCGCCACCGGCGTCGACTACCTGCCGATGGGCTACCTGGACCGGATCGACCTGTTCGACCACGAGTTCTTCGGCCTGTCCCGGCGGGAGGCCGAGATCATGGACCCCCACCAGCGGATGCTGCTGCAGCTGGCGTACGAGGCGTTCGAGGACGCCGGCCTCGCACCCGGCACCCTGCGCGGATCGGAGACCGGCGTCTTCCTGGGGACGCACAACACGGCCTACCAGACGCTGTACCGCGGCTTCGACCCCCAGCAGATCCTCGGTTCGCTGCCCGCCGCCGCGGCCGCGCGGCTGGCGTACGTCTTCGACCTGCACGGCCCCGCCCTGGTGGTGGACACCGCGTGCAGCAGCGGCCTGGCCGCGGTGGCCACGGCCGTGCAGCACCTTCGCGGCGGTGCGGTGGACGCGGCCGTGGCCGGTGGCGTCAGCGTCCAGCCGGTGCTGTCGCCGCGCAGCGGGCACGTGCCGCTGCGCGGCGTCGAGTCGCCCGACGGCACCTGCCGCCCGTTCGACGCCCGCGCCAACGGCACCGCCGGCGGCGAAGGCGGCGGGATCGTGGTCCTGAAACGGCTGGCCGACGCGGTGGCGGACCGGGACACCGTGTACGCGGTGATCACCGGGGTCGCCGTCAACCACAACGGCCACCGCGCGCTCAGCATGGCCGCGCCGAGCCCGCAGGCGCAGGCGGCGGCCATCACCACGGCGTGCCGCGACGCGGGCACCGAGCCGGCCGCGCTCGGGTACGTCGAGTGCCACGGCTCGGCCACGCCCCTGGGCGACGCGGTGGAGATCGAAGGACTGCGGCTGGCGTTGTCCGGCTCCGCCCCGGGCCGCCCGCCGTGCGCCATCGGCTCGGTGAAGGGCAACGTCGGGCACCTCGACGCCGCCGCCGGGCTCGCCGGGCTGCTCCGGGCCGTGCTGAGCGTGCGGGAAGCGATGCACTACCCCACGGCGGGGTTCACCACCCCGAACCCGCAGCTGGACTTCGGCGGCCTGGTCACCGTTCCGGCGCGGGCCACCGAATGGTCCACTTCGGACGGTTTGCCGCGCCGGGCCGGGATCAGCTCCTTCGGGCTGACCGGCACCAACGTGCACGTGGTCGTCGAGCAGGCGCCGCCCGTGCCGTCGTCCGAGGGCGACGACCCGGGTGCCGCCGGACCCCACCTGGTCACGCTGTCGGCCAAGACGGCGGCCGCGCTGCGGCGCTGCTGCCGCCGCTGGGCCGGCTTCCTGCGCGAGACCACGCATCCGCTTCCGGTGGTGGCGCAGGTGCTCAACCGCGGCCGCGACGACCACGGCCACCGGCTGGCGTTCGTGGTGGACAGCACCGTTGAATTGGCCGACGCACTGGCCGACGCACTGGGCACGGCGAGCGTGCCGGACCGGCCGTCACCCCCGGCCAGGCCGGTGGTCCTGCTGTTCTCGGGCGAGGAAACCGCTGACTCGTCCACTGTGGACGCGGAAGTGTCCGCTCTGCACGCCCGGTACCGACAGCTCGCCTCGCTGGGTCTGCCCGCCGGCCGGTTCGTGGGCTGCGGCACCGGAAACCGGGTGATCGGCGTCGTCCGCGGCACGCTGACCCTGGCCGAAGCCAGGCAGGCCGGCGGCGCTGCGGAGCCCGGCCACGGCATCGACCCCGGCCGGCTGCGCGCCGCCGTCGCCGGCTTCGAGCGTGACGGCGCGGTCCTGGTCGAACTGGGCGCGGACGCCCGGCTGTCCGAGGCGATCCGCCCGCTGACCGACCTGCCCGTCGTCTCCTGCGGCGACGGAGCAGGACGGCGGTTCCTGCTGGAGCGGCTCGGCAGGCTCTACACCCTCGGCGCCGGCATCGACTGGGCACGCCACTACGCGGGCACCGCCCTGCCGCGCATCCCGGCGCCGACGTACCCCTTCGAGCCCGTCTCCTGCTGGTACCGCCCGGCCGCGGACACCCGCGGCACGGAACCCGCCACGGAACCCACTCCGGAATTCGCCCCGGAACTCACTCCGGAACCCGCCCGGCCCCGCACTGCCCCCGGTGCCGGCCACGCCGACGTCGAGCGCCGGCTGGCCGCCGTGTGGTCGCGGACGCTGAAGGTCCCGGACGTGGACCGCGACGCGGACTACTTCGCCCTGGGCGGCACGTCGATCGCCGGCATCACCGTGCTGCGGGGCATCGAGCGGGAGTTCGGGGTCGAGCTGGGCTTCACCGACCTCTACGAGCACCCCACGCTCGCGCGGCTGGCCGGGCGGATCCGCGAGCACCTGCCCGCGGCGGAACGCAGCCCCCTCCTGACGCCCATCACGCCGGTCCCCCGCGGCGGCGACCTGCCGCTGTCGTTCGGGCAGGAGCAGCTGTGGTACCTCGACCGGCTCGTCCCGCAGAGCCCGCTCTACAACATCCCGGTCGACCTGCGCTTCACCGGACCGCTGGACGTGGCCGCCCTCACCGGCGCGGTGCGGGACCTGGCCGGACGGCACGAGGTCCTGCGCAGCCGCCTGCCCAGCCGCGACGGCGAGCCCTTCGCCCTCGACTCGGCGCCGCCGCCCGGTCTGCCGGTCACCGATCTCAGCAGCCTGCCCGAAGCCGAGCGCACCCGGCGGGTCGCCGAACTGGTCACGGAGGCCGCGACCCGCCCGTTCGACCTGGCCTCCGGGCCGCTGTGGCGCAGCCGGCTGCTGACACTGGCCCCGGACGACCACGTGCTGCTGCTGACCTGGCACCACATCGTCTTCGACGGCTGGTCGCCGTCGATCTTCTTCCCCGAACTGGCCGAGCTGTACCAGGCCCGCCGCAGCGGCCGCCCGGACACGCTGGCGCCGCTGCCCATCCAGTACGCCGATTACGCGGCCTGGCAACGCGCCCGCTGGTCCAGCGCTTCGGGACCGGGGCTGGACTACTGGCGGCAGCGGCTCGCCGGGCTCCGGCGGGCCGAACTGCCGCTCGACCGTCCCCGGCCGCCGGTGCGCGAGTTCGACGGCGACTTCGTCGAGTTCACCGTGGACGCCGCGCTGGCCGAACAGGTCCGCGAGTTCGGCCGGCGTCACGGCGTCACGTCGTTCATCACCATGCTCGCCGCGCTGACCGCCCTGCTGCACCGCTGGGCGGGCTGGGAGGACGTGGCGATCGGCGTGGCGACGTCCGGGCGCAACCACCCCGACACCCAGGGCCTGATCGGCTACTTCAACAACGCGCTGCCCTTCCGCACCGAGGTCACCGGCGAGCTGTCGTTCACCGACCTCGTCGCCCGCTGCGCCCGCACCGCCGCCGGGGTGCTCGACCACGACATCCCGTTCGAGAAGATCGTCTCCGCGCTCGGCGGACGGCGGGACCCGGCCCGCCATCCCGTCTTCGACGTCGCCTACACCCACCAGAACGCCCCGTCCCAGGTCGCGGAGCTGCCCGGGCTGGACAGCGACCGGCAGTCCGGCGGCATCCTGTCCGGCGTCGCGCCCGGCACGGCGAAGTTCGACCTCACCCTCGGCGTCGTCGAGCAGGGGCACGGCGCCATGCACGGCTACGTCGAGTACGCCGTGGCGCTGTTCGACCGGAGTACCGCCACCGGGCTCGCCGGCCGCTTCACCGCCCTGCTGGCGGAGGTGCTGGCCGACCCCGGCCGCCGGCTCGGCCGGTCGCACCCGGTGCGGGCGCGTGCCGCCGCGGAGCCGGTGCCGTTCTGGCGCCGGGTCGCGCGGCACGCCACCGGACGCCCGCACCACCCGGCGGTCGTCGACGAGCACGGCAGCCTCACCTACCGCGAGCTCAACCGGCGGGCCAACCGGCTCGCCCGGCGGCTCGTGGCGGCCGGCGTCACCGGCGAAGTCCCGGTGCCCGTGCTCGCCCACCGCGACGCCGACCTGGTCACCGGCTGGCTGGCCGTGGCCAAGGCCGGCGGCGCCTTCGTCCCGGTCGACCCGGCCTCCCCGCGGCCCCGCGTCGACGCGATCCTGGCCGACATCGGCGCTTCCGCCGTCGTGCTCGGCCGGAGCGTCGACAGCGCGCCGGCGGGCGCGGAACCCTTCGTCGTCGACGCCGTCACCACCGAAGCCGACGACGAAGACCTGAACCCGGCCTTCGTCCCGCGCGCGCTGGCCTACGTCTGCTACACCTCCGGCTCGAGCGGCCGTCCCCATGGCTGCGCCACCGAGCACGGCCAGCTCGAAGGCGTCATCCGGTGGTACCGCGACGAGCTGGGGCTGACCGGCGCGGACCGGGTCCTGCAGGGCGCCTGGCCCAGCTTCGACACCACCATCATGGAGGTCTTCGCCGCCCTCGATCCCGGCGCCACCCTGCAGCTCGCCGACAGCGCGATCCGCGACCCCGGCCACCTGCTGGACTGGATGGCCGGGCACGGCACCACCGCGGCGTTCCTGCCGACCCCGCTGGCGGACGTGCTGCTCACCGAGGTCGACCCGCCCGCCGGGCTGCGGCTGCGGGTGCTCACCACCGGCGGCGACCAGCTGCGGGTGCGCCCCGGCCCACGGCTGCCGTTCCGGCTGCTGAACATGTACGGCCCCACGGAGTGCACGATCGTGGCGACCGCGGGCGACGTGGCGCCCGCGGCGGGCGGCGCGCTGCCGGACATCGGGGTGCCGATCAGCGACACCGTCGTGCACCTGCTCGACGCGGACGGCCGTCCCGTTCCCGACGGCGAGCTGGGCGAGATCCACATCGGCGGGGCCGTGGTCGGCCGCGGGTACCACGCACTGCCCGGACTGACCGCTTCCCGGTTCGTCGCCGACCCGTTCGCCGGACCGCCGGGGGCGCGCATGTACCGCACCGGCGACCTCGGGCGGCGCCTGCCCGGCGGGGCACTGGAGTTCCACGGGCGCGCCGACGACCAGGTGGAGATCCGCGGCTACCGCGTCGAACCGGCCGAAGTGGAGCAGGTGCTCAGGCGGCACCCGGCCGTCGCGGAAGCGCTGGTGGTCGGCGCGCCCACCGCCACCGGCGGCCACCGCCTGGTCGCCCACGTCGTGCCCCGCGGACCCGCCCCGGAGCCTGCCGAGGTGGCCGCGTGGGCCGCCGCCGCGCTCCCGGCCTACCTGGTGCCCGACCACGTGCTGGTCACCGGAAGCCTGCCCACCACCGTCAACGGCAAGCTGGACCGCAAACGCGCGCGGCAGGCCGTGGGCACGCTCCCGGCGCGGCCGGCCGGCCCGGCCGGCCGGCTCGGCGTGGCCGAGCAGGTCGTCGCCGGCCTCTGCGCCGAGCTGCTCGGCCTGGACGACGTCAGCCCGCAGGACAACTTCTTCGAGCTCGGCGGGGACTCCCTGCTGGGCATCCGCTTCGGCACGCGCGCGGCGAAGGCGGGTATCCGGTTCAGCCCCCAGGACCTGCTGCGTCACCGCACCCTGCGGGACCTGGTGGCCCAGTCCGCCCCGCCGGACCCGGCCACCGGCACGCCACCGGCCACGTCCGTGCCGCTGAGCCCGATCATGCACCAGTTCCTCGACGTCGTGCCCGGCTTCGTCCAGGCACACGTCCTGGAGGCCACCGGGGACCTGGATCACGGCACGCTGCGGACGGCCTTCCAGGAGCTGGCCGCGCTGCACGAGCCACTGCGCTTCCGCCTGCGGCACAACGCTTTCGGGCCGTACTTCGCCTGCGTCGCGGCGGAAGAGAACGAACTGCTCGACGTCCGGCCCCTGGCGGAGGAGGACGAGCACGCGGCCATCGAGCGCGGTTGCGCGGAGCTGAGCGCGGCCATCGACCTGGCGGCCGGGCCGGTGCTGCGCGCTCGGCTCTACGACCGGGGACCCGGCCGGGTCCCGCTGGTCCTGCTGGTCCTGCACCACTTCGTCTCCGACAGCATGTCCGCCGTGGTGCTGTTCGACGACCTGGACGCCGCCGTGCGCCGGTCACCCGGCGCCCCGCCGCCCGCCGGACGCCCACCGGCCTGGCGACAGTGGGCGGGGCACCTGCGGGCCATGGCCGGGTCAGACACGGCGGCGGCCGAGCTGCCCCACTGGACCGCCACCCTGCGGGCCGGCGCCTCGGCGCCGGTGCGCGAACCGGCCCGTGCCGGGGACGGCGGGTCGGTGCACCGGCAGGTCGCGATGCCGCCGGGCTTCGCCGGCGAGGAAGCGGCGATCTGCGCACTGGCGTGCGGAGTGGCCCGGTGGCAGCACACCTCGCAGGTCGCCGCGATGGTCGAAGGCGCCGCGACGCCGAACCCCTACCGGCCGGCCGAACGCGGCGCCACCGTCGGCTGGTACACGAGCCTGCACCCGGTGGTGCTGCCGGTCGATCCGGCCGGCGGCCCCGCGGCCAGCCTGCCCGCGGTGGCCGCCGCGCTCCGCGCCGTCCCGCACGACGGCGTCGGCTACGGCGTCCTGCGGCACCTGAGCCCCGCGTCGACGGCGACCACCGAGCTGCGGTCGCTGCCGGAACCGGCGATCATGCTCGGCCACCAGGGCAACGACGGCAGCGGGCTGGACTCGGGGCTCACCGCCTTCACCGTCCGCGGCGACCTCTATCCCGAACCGCCGCGGTCGGTCACCGACCGGTTTTCGCTGGTGCTGATCTCCGCCGTCCGGGAGGGCTGCCTGGCCGTGTCGGTCTTCTACGACGCCCGCTTCACCCGCGAGGAGATCGAAGTGCTGGCCGACGACGTGGCGGCGGCTTTCGCCGGCCTGGGTCAGTCGTGCCGGCCGTAGCGATCCGGGCGACCGGCTGGTGCCTGCCGGAACAGCGGATCGCCGTCGCCGATCTTCCCGAACTGCGCGAACTGTCCGAGCCGGAGCGGCAGTTCTGCGCGGAGCTGGGCATCGAGCGGGTCCCGGCCGACGACGAGGCGGACAGCCGCACCCTCGCGGTGCAGGCCGCGCGGCGGGCCTTGGCCCGGGCCGGCCTGACGGCGGCGGAGCTGGACGCCCTGATCCTCATCGAGCCCCGGGTGCCGGGAACGCTGCTGGCCTCCGACGTCACCGCGGTGCAGGCCGCGCTGGGCGCGACGCGCGCGTTGTCGTTCTCGGTGGGCGGTCTGGGCTGCGCGTCGATCGCCCCGGCCGTGCTGACCGCCCGCGGCCTGTTGTGCGCCGACGCCGGTCTTTCGACGGTGCTGGTGGCCCACGGCAGCAAGCCCCCGACGACCCGGCGCTACCGCCACCCGGTGACCGTGCAGGGCGACGGCGGCTTCGCGGCGGTCCTGTCCCGGCACGGACCCGTCCGCATCCTCGACGCGGTCCTGGAAACCGACGGCGACTACGCGGACCTGTTCCACGTCGACTACCGGGACGTGCCGGTCTCGCGCTGGCGCGAAGAATGCGCCGACGTCCCGAAGTACAGCTTCCGGCTGGCCCTGCACACCCGCGACCGGCTCCGCGCCATACACGGCCGTCTGCTCGAGCGCAGCGGCCTGCGCGAGCAGGACATCGCCGGCTACGTGTGCCAGAACCTCTCCCTCGCCACGCTGCGTTTCTACGAGGAAGCTCTCGGCGTGGCGATGGAAGACGCCTGCGCGCGGAACCTCCGGAGCCACGGCCACCTGGGTCCGGCGGACGCGGTGCTGAACCTGGACACGACCCTGGCCGCGAACCGCTGGCGAACCGGAGATCACGTGGTGTTGTTCACGGTCAGCCCCGTCGCCGCCTGGAGCGCAATGCTGGTCGAAGTCACCACCGGCGACGACATCCTCCTGTAGTGGCGGCGCCGGCGCGGGGCCATCAGGGGATCAGGACCGTCCTGATCCCCTGCTGGTCGAGATTCCAGACCTCCCGGACCTGTGCCAGCGGGACCCGCCGGACGTCGATCCGCAGGTCGCCACTTGCCACCAGGTCCATGACCTGACCGCGCAGACGGTCGAGTTCGGCCGCCGGAGGTGCGTTACCGGTGCCGAACCCGGCAATCTCCAGTCCGCTGCTGCGCAACAGGTCCGCCGAGAGGGAGACGTCGGCTCCGGCCGTCGAGCCGACCTGGACGAAGCGGGTGCAGGCGGACCTGAGCACCATGTCGGTGTGGCCCAGCGTGCTGATGAAGACCTCGGCCGGCCGGCCCCACAGGTAGTCCAGGACGACATCGAAGCTTCCTTCGGCGCGGAACGCCGCCCGCAGCTCGTCGTCGGGTCGGTCGAGTCGGATGGTCGCGTCCGCGCCGATGCCCGGAAGAGCGGCCAGGACACCGGCGTTGCGTCCGGCGGCGACGACCCGGCCGGCGCCGAGGCGTCGGGCAAGTTGCACTGCCATCCGGCCGGCGACTCCGGTCGCGCCGAGGACCAGCACTCGCTCGCCCGGCCGCAGCTTGGCCCGCCATTCCAGGGCGGCCCATGTCGACACGCCAGGGTTCTGGACCGCGGCGGCCAGGTCGTCGGCCAAGCCTTCCGGGATGGGCGTGCACAACGCGCGGTCCGCCACCGCCTGCTCGGCCATGGCGCCGCCCGGCGACCGGAACAGCACCCGGGTGCCGTCCGAGAACCTGCCCGCCGCGAGGGTGCCGCAGACCGCCGGGAGGTTCGCGGACGACGCGAAATGCGTACCCGCGGCGAGCATCCGGTCCAGGTTGGTCAGTGGGCAGGCCGTCACCTGCAGGACTTCCTGTCCCTCCCCCGGTTCCGGCTCGGGGACGTCCTCGAAGTGGGGGGCGTCCCCGGGCGCGTGCAGGACGGCAGCCTTCATGGTCGCTCCTGGGAAGTGTCGATGTACTCAGGCCAAGCCGGTTTCGGGGCCGTCCTTGAACAGGGTCTGCGGGTCGAGCGGCGCGCCGTAGGTGTAGTGCCGGTGCTCGCCCCATGGCTCGATATGGCTGCGTCCGAGGGAGTCGATGGTGACGTGCCGGGACGTGACGGGCCGGCCGGCGGCGCGGTCGGCGAGCCAGTCGGCGACGGCGAGGAACACGGCCGGGCCGAGCCTGCCTGCGGTGCGGGTGACCGGTGCGTGGTGCTCGCCGATGTAGAACAGCAGCTCCTTGGGACCGGAGACCTCGTTGAGGTGGTCGTAGGTGTCCACCGGGTCGCACAGCGGATCGTCCTCGCCCATGACGACCAGGTACGGCATGGAGATGCGCGCGCCGAGGCCGGCGACGGTCATGGTGGCCAGCTTCGCCTCGAGCTCCGCCACACTCGACGTGCCGGTCATGTACATGAAACGCTGCCGGAACGTGGGCGAATGGGTCGTGAGCATGGTGGCGTTACCCGGGTCGAAGCAGGTGAACATCACCGCGCACGCGCAGTAGCGCGGTTCGGCGGCCGCCATCTGGGTGGCCCAGAACGACCCCTGGCTGACCCCGCACAGCATGACCCGGCCGGGATCGATCTCCGGCCGAGCCGCGACGAGATCGTAGGCGGCGGTGCCGACCTGCCCGTAGTCGTCCGGGTCGTACCAGATCTCCCGCACCAGCGACGTGCCCTGTCCCGGGCCGTCGAAGGACAGCACCGCCATGCCCCGGCGGAGATAGCGGTCGGCGGACGCGAAGACGTTCATCTCCTTGAAACCGTCCATTCCGGACAGCATCACCACGCAGGGCAGCGAGCCGGGCCGGCCGGCCGATCCCGCCGGCAGGTGCAGCCAGCCGGCCAGCGACTGCTCCCCGTACGGGATCTCGACCGGTTCGACGTGGTGGTCCGCACCTGCGGTGTAGGCGGTGTAGCAGTCGGATTTCTTCTGTTCCAGCACGACGTTGAGTTCGGTGTTCGTGAAGATCGGCCACTGCGCGCCGCCGTAGAGGATCGCGGCGGTGAAGTAGTCGTCGCTCGCCGAAACGGGATGACCGGACCGCTGCTGCCCGGCGCCACGGCGTTCGAAGTGACGGGCGAGCTTGACCATCTCGCGGGTGAAGTCGTCCAGCTTGCGGATCGAATTCCGAAGACCGAGGACGGCGCCCTTGTGGTCCGCGCTGACCGGAGCGGAGAGGTAGTGCAACCGGTCCTGGTCCCATTCCGGGCCGAGCAGTTCGATGACCAGGTCCAGCAGCCACCGCTGATCGGCGAACCGGGGATCGCGGTGGGCCAGCGCGTGCGGATTCAGCGGCATGTGTCCTCACTCCAGTCCTTCAGTCCTCGGTGTTGACCGAGACGGCCCGATAGGGAAACTTCCGCTGCCACTTGCGGACGAACTGGGCGACGGGCGGGTGCGAGAGGTACTCGCGCAGTGAGTCCAGATCGGGGTATTTCATCTGCGCCATGTCCGTCGGGACGAATGCGGGGGCCACCTGGGTCGGCAGCGGGATGGCCGGCCTGTACACATAGGACTCGACCAGACCCGATCCCAGCGCCATCGCGCTGCCTTCGCGGAAGAACTCCGCGCGATCGGCCTCGGTCATCTGGTCGGGGAACGCGAAGAAGATCGTGTGCGTCACCATGTCGTCCTCGCCCACAGGTCGGCGACGAACAGGTGGTACGCCCCGGACTGCAGCACGATCATCAGGTCGAGCAGCTTCGCCTTGTCACCGGTGACCGCGAACTGCCCGGTCACGAACGCCGTGGCGGCGTGCAGTTCGCCGGACTGGAAGTCGACCAGGTCGCGGTAGGTGGCCGTGATGGTGAGGTCGCTGTCCTCGATCCAGCCGCGACTCACCTTGACGATGGTGCCCCTCTCGATCACCAAGGAGAAGCCCACGGTCGACTCGGGCGTGTCCGTCACCCGGAACTGGACCCGGACGTTGACGTGCGGGATCGGTTTCTGGTTCGCCGAGGCCAGGGTTTCCATCTCGGCCAGGTACTCCTCGGACAGGAACCGGACTCGGGTCTGTGCGGCGCCCATCACGCTTCCTCGGCCTTGGTGAATCGGATCGGAAGGGATTCGAGCTGGGGGAACGCCACCCGCGCCCGGTGGCGCAGCGGCTCGGTGATCTCCAGGCCGGTGAACCGGGTGAGCATCGCCGGGAAGACGACCTCGGCCTGCAGGTTGGCCAGCCGCCAGCCGAGGCAGAAGTGGATTCCCAGCCCGTAGGCCAGCGGCGCGGTGTCCTTGCGGGTCACGTCGAACCGATCCGGGTCGGGGAAGTGCTCCGGATCGCGGTTGGCCGCCGCGATCCACACCATGACCCGCGAGCCGGCCGGGATCTCGACGTCACCGAGCCGTACCGGCCCGGTCGTCGTCCGCGGGATCATGTGCGCCGAAGGGGCGTAGCGCAACACCTCGTTGATCGCTTGGCCGACCAGCCCCGGGTCCTTGCGCACCAGCTCCGCCTGGTCCGGGTGCTCGATGAACAGCCGGATGCCGTTGGTCATGAAGAACGTGGTGGTTTCGCTGCCCGCGGCGATGATCATGTGGCACATCTGGACGAGCTCGTAGAAGCTCAGGCGCTCACCGTCCTCGTCGACGGCGTCGATCAACGCCGACAGCAGGTCGTCCCGCCGCTCACGTTGCCGTTCGCGCACCAGCTCGCCGAAGTAGTCGTCCAGGAACACCGCCGCCTCATCGGCCGTGCGGAATTCGGAAGCGGTGATCCCCGGCTCGAACACCCGTTGGAAGTCACGGATCTTGTCACGGAGCAACGGAGCCTGTTCCTGCGGGACACCGACGAGATGGGCCATCACGCTGAGCGCGAGCGGGAAGCAGACGTCGTTGGAGAAGTCGCCGCCGCCCGCTTCGGCGAGCGGCGCGATGAGCTCGTCGAACCGCTGCTCGATGTAGACCCGGTGCTGCATCACCCGCTTCACCGTGAAGGCGCGGTTGACGATCCGGCGCAGCCGGGAGTGGTCGGGCGGGTTGGCCCACAACATGTTCGCGGCCAGCTTTCGCAGTGCCGGGTGCTGGTCCCACTGGCCGGCGAACCGACCGGCCATGTAGACCTGGATGTCCTTGTTGACCTCCTTGCTGCGCAGGAACTCCTCGACGTCGTCGTAGCGGGTGAGCACCCAGGTTCCCAGCGTGCTGCGGTGCACCGGGACGGCCTCGCGGAGCCGGTGGTAGCGCGAGTACGGGTCGGCCAGCCCCTCCGGGGAGAACAGGAGCTCCGCGAACGCCTCGTTCGCGGCGTGCTCGGCCGCAGCGTCCGGAGGGGCGATGTGGGTGGTCATCGACGACTCCTCGATCGTGTGTGTGCAGGCCGTGTCACGAGCCGGAAAAATCTGTCGAAGTTATTGATGACGTCCCGAATTAAAGCCGTACTCAAGCCCGGCTCGATGGTCGATCAATTCTCCGGATTCGTTTCCTGACGAGAGACGCTGTGCTAACTTCGAGGAACGTTCCTTTCTTTCACACCAGTATGGGAGATGCGCGGTGGAATCCCTGCTTCTGCGTAACGGGTTGGTCATTGACACCGAACCGGCACCAATCGCGCACCACAATTGCGACGTACTGATCGAAGACGGCCGTATCGCCGCAGTCGGCCCGAACCTGCCCGTCCCGGCCGGGACGACCCTGCTGGACGCGAGCCACAGCATCGTGCTGCCGGGATTCGTGGACACCCACCGCCACGTGTGGCAGGCCGTGCTGCGTTCCATCGCGGTGGACATGGATCTCCCGGAGTACTTCGCCCTCGTGCGCCAGCACCTCGGTCCCCGGTTCCGACCGGAGGACGTGCGTGCGGCGAACACGCTCGGCGCGCTGGAGTGCCTCGACGGAGGTGTGACCACCGTGCAGGACTTCGCCTACGCCCGCGCGGATCGCATCACGCCTGACGGCTACGTGGCCGGCGAGTCGGATTACGACTACGCCGAAGCGGCCTTCGACGGGTTGCGCACGGCCGGTGTCCGCGCGGTCTTCGGCTACCTGCTCACCCCGCAGGACACGGCCGCGGTCCGCCGGGCGCACGCCTTGTTCACCGCGGACAGCCCCCTGCTGACCATGGTGGCGGCCTCGCTCGGCCCGTCGAACCAGCACGCGGAGTCGATCGTCGCGGACTGGCGCCTGGCCGACGAGCTGGGCCTGTCGCTGGTGACGCACATCGGCAGCGGCCCGGTCAACGAACGGCCCGTCGAGCTGCTGCGCGAACACGGCCTGCTCCGCCCGGACATCCTGTACGTGCACGGCAACGACCTGTCCGACGACGAGCTGAAGATGATCGGCGATTCGGGTGCCGCGGTGTCCGTCACCCCCGCGGTGGAGGCCCGGCTGGGCCACGGCGGCCCGCTGATCGGCAGGCTGCGCACGGCCGGCGCGACCACCGCGCTCGGCGTGGACGTGGTCACCACGGTCGGCGGCGACATGTTCTCCGTGATGCGCGCCGCCCTGCTGAGCACGTACCTCGTCCCGGGCCCGCACGTGACCCCCGGCGACATCCTGCGCATGGCCACCTTGGACGGGGCGGTCGCGCTCGGCCTCGCCGACCGGGTCGGCTCGCTCAAGGTCGGCAAGCAGGCCGACATCGTGATGCTGCGGACCGACGACGTGAACCTGGCGTGCGCGCACGACCCCATCGGCGCCGTCGTCACGGCCGCGCACCCCGGCAACGTCGACACGGTGCTGGTGGCCGGCAAGGTGGTCAAGCAGAACGGCAAGCTGGTGGGCCATGACCTGACCGACGTGCGCGCCAACGCACTACAGGCCGCCGAGTACGTCACCGCCACCTCGGTTTCCACCGCTTGAGCGTCGCTCTAACAGAAGACGCCACAATTTGTTCATACCGACACCTGAGAAGCAGGAAAGAATGTCTCGGTCCGCGCAGCTCAATTCGGATGAGGCATTCGAGTGCCGGGCTGGATCGGCGCGGATCCGGCCCGGGCGCCCCGCCGACGATGGTTGACCGCGCTCCGCCATCAGCGCCGCCGGGTGCCGGCGACCGACGCGAAGGGATCTGCGCACATGTCCGCAAACGCAACCTTGAACCGGTTCACGGACTTCATGGTGGGGCCCGCGAGGTTCGCCAACCTGTTGAGCTGCTTCGAGCTTGGGCTGATCGACGTGCTCAGGAAATGTGGCGGCCAGACCGCGGTCCAGCTCAGTGAGACCGTCGGCGCCACACCGGACGCCGTGGAGCAGCTCCTGCTCCTGCTCGTGAAGGAAGGCTTCGTCGCCCAGGACGAAACGACCGGTGGTTACCGCCTCGACGCGCTCGCCGAGGTCGCCCCGGCCGATCTGCAGCGGGTGCTCACCCTGATGGACATGATCAAGATGACCATGCTCCGCCAGGTCTTCTACCTGACCGAAAGCGTGCAGACCGGAACCCTCGTCGGGCTGAGCGAGCTCTACGGGTTCCAAGGCGGCACGCTGTACGACGCCGTCGCCGTCCACCAGGACCTGCGGATGTCCTGGTCGACGTTGATGGACAACGTCACCGCCCACATCGACCCGTGGTTCTTCGAGAACATCTCGATCCCGGCCGGCGCGCGCGTGCTCGACGTCGCGGGCAACACGGGCCTCGGCGCGATCCTGACCCACAAGCTGAAGGGGTCGGACGGTCTGCACGTGACCACGTTCGACCTGCCCGAGAAGGAACAGGAAAGCCTGGCGAACTTCGCCTCGCACGGTCTGGAGGACCGGTGCTCGTTCGTCGGCGGCGACGTCTTCAAGACCCTCCCGACCGGCTACGACGTCGTGCTGATCAAACACTTCCTGGACATGTGGGACAAGACCGAGGTGCGCAAGATCCTGCGTGCGGTCCATGATTCGCTGAAGCCCGGCGGACAGGTCCACATCCTCGTGCCGGTGTACCCGGAGAACACCAGGGAATCCGCCTCCGTCGACATCGACTTCTTCCCCGCGTTCTTCCTCGGCTGCACCATGGGCCAAGGCGGCCCGCAGAAGCTGTCGACCTACCGCGGCCTGTTGCGGGAGTGCGGGTTCGAGGTCACCGGCACCGTCACCCAGGATCCCGCCAAACTGCTGCCGGGCACCTTCGTCGTCCACGGCATCCTCTCGGCGAAGAAGACGGCATGACCAGGCCCGTCCGTGCCGCCGCACACATCTGGCCCGGCGGTGCCCCGGACTACCGGACGTGGCGAGCGGCGGTGCTGCGGGCGGAGGAACTCGGCGCCGACATCGTCTTCGGGTACGACCACTTCCACAAGCCCGCGGTCCGCCGGACCGCCAACGGGATCGAGCTGGAGCCGGTTCAGCCGGATGTGCCGAACTTCGAGGCCTGGACCGCGCTGGCGTCCTGGGCCGAGATCACCACCACCGCCGAGATCGGGGTGCTGGTCACGGGGATCGGCTACCGCAACCCCGACCTGCTCGCTGACATGGCGCGCACGGTCGACTACATCAGCGGCGGCAGGCTGATCCTCGGCGTCGGCGCCGGCTGGTTCGAAAAGGACTATGCGGTCTACGGCTACGACTACGGGACGCTACGCTCGCGGATGGACCTGTTCGCCGAAGGCCTGCGGCGGATCGAGCACCGGCTGGCGAACCTGACACCGAAACCGTTGCGGCAGATCCCGATCCTCATCGGCGGTGCCGGAGAGCGGCGCACGCTCCCGCTCGTCGGCAGGCATGCCGACATCTGGCACAGCGGGCTGGACCGCGAGACCTTCCGCCGCAAGAACGACATCGTCAAGCAGCACGCGGCCGCGGCGGGGCGTGACGACAGCGTCATCGAGCGGGCCACCAACTGGACCACGGCCGGCCAAGCGGACGTCCTGCTGGCCGAGGGCATCACGTTGCACGTCACGGAACTCAAGCCCACGGACGAGGGCTACGACTTCACGACGCTGACCGGCCTGCTGGCGTGGCGGGACGCCAATCGGTAGCCGGCAGCAGGTCGAGGTTGAGGTCGACGACATCACAAGGATGGACGGGATGGAGTATCGGCAGCTGGGCAGGTCCGGAATCCGGGTGTCCGCCCTGTCCATGGGCGCACTGACGTTCGGCGGGCGCGGCGTGTTCGCCAAGGTGGGTACCACCGACCCGGCCGACGCGGCCCGTCAGGTCGACCAGGCGGTCGACGCCGGCGTCAACCTCTTCGACACCGCCGACGCCTACTCCGGTGGAGCGTCGGAGGAAATCCTCGGTCAGGCCCTGAAGGGGCGGTGGGACAGGGTGCTGATCGCCACGAAAGCGAGGATGCCGACCGGCGACGGACCCAACGACGCGGGCCTTTCGCGGCACCACCTGATCACCGCGTGCGAGGCGAGCCTGCGCCGGCTGGGCACCGATCACATCGACCTGTATCAGGTACACCAGTGGGACGGTGCGACGCCGCTCGAGGAAACCCTGTCCGCGCTGGACGATCTGGTGCGTGCGGGCAAGATCCGTTACGTGGGCTGTTCGAACTATTCCGGCTGGCACCTGATGAAAGCCCTGGCGACCGCCGACCGCCTCGGCGTGACCCGGTTCGCCGGCCAGCAGATCCACTATTCCCTGCAGGCCAGGGAGGCCGAGCACGAGCTCATCCCGGCGGCGGTGGACCAGGGCGTCGGTGTGCTGGTGTGGAGCCCGCTGGCGGGCGGGCTGCTGTCGGGCAAGTACCGGCGGGGGGAGCGGGCACCGGAGGGGTCGCGGCGGTTCGCCGGATGGGACGAACCACCGGTTCGCGACGAGCGGAAACTGTACGACATCGTCGATGTCCTGGTCCGGATCGCCGGTGATCGTGGCGTCTCGCCGGCCCAGGTCGCCCTTTCCTGGCTCCTGGGCAGGCCCGCCGTGACCTCGCTCGTGCTCGGCGCCCGAACCGGCGAACAGCTGGCGGACAACCTCCGCGCCACCGATCTCGTGCTCGCGGCGGACGAACGAGCCAGGCTCGACGAGGTGAGCGGTTCGCCGCTCCCCTACCCGTACTGGCACCAGGCGAAGCTGGCGAAAGACCGGCTCAGCCCGGCCGACGAAACGTTGCTCGGCCCCCAGACAGGAACTCGGTGAGGAGAAGGGCCATGACGAACGTGTCCGAAGCGGTGGAAACACCGTCCCTCTACGAACGTCTCGGCGGCGTCTTCGGGATCGCCGCCGTCATGGACGTTCTCGTCGACCGGCTCTTCGCGAACGTCTGGGCCAACCGCAATCCCTACGTCGCCGCGATGCACGAGCGCAACGGGCGTCCCGGGTTCAAGTTCATGGTCACCGCGTGGTCGGTCGAGCAGACCGGCGGCCCGAAATGCTACCCCGGCCGGGACATGCACTACGCCCATGTCGACATGATCGCGACCGAGCACGACTTCGACGTCGTGGCGTTGGAAATCGCCGCCACGCTGAGCTTCTGCGGCGTGGGTCTGCAGGAGCAGAAGGAATACCTGGAGATCATCGAGAGCTACCGGCGCGTAGTGCTGGATGCTCCGGCGAACGAGCAAGCGAAGCAAACGAAAGCAGCGGACCGAAAAGCCGGTTGAGAAGTCCCGACCACCGAGAGGAAGTCAGCAACGATGATCACCGAGGACCAGTACTTTCTTGGCTACCGGAGCGCGGAGTGGCAGCGGCTGCGGGAACAGGCGGAGGACTTCGAGCCCGAGGCGGCCTGGCTGTTCGACCAGTTCGGGAGGCTCGACGGCAAGAGCGTCGTGGAACTCGGCGTGGGACCCCGTGGCTGCCTGGACGAGCTGGCCGCACGGGTCGGGCCGGACGGAACCGTCATCGGCGTCGAGCGCGACGCGGAGTCGGTCGAGCTCGCGCGCAAGTTCGTGGTGGACCGCACGCTGGACAACGTCGACGTCCGGCACGGCGACGCGCGAGCGACCGGCCTTCCCGGCGACAGCTTCGACCTCGTCACCGAGCGGCTGATCCTGCACAACGTGCCGAGGCCTGAGGAGATCGTCGCCGAGGCGGTACGGCTGGCCCGCCCGGGAGGGTGGGTCGCGTTCCACGAAGGCGATCGGGTGGGGCAGGTGTGCGACCCGCCCGCCGAGTCGTGGGACCGGCTCATGGAGGTCACCCAGCGGTACGCGGACCGCAACCACATCAACGTGTTCATGGGCAGGCGGCTGCCCGGCCTGCTTCGCCGCGCGGGCCTCGTCGACGTCCGGGTTCGGCCCGTCCTCTACATCGACCACGAGGCCGGGCACCCGCGGCGTCTGGTCCTCGCCGACTTCGCCGAGAACCTGCGTGACCGGCTCATCGCGAGCGAGCTGATCACCCGGGAAGAGTTCGACGAGCTTCACGCGGCGCTGAGCCGCCACCTCGCCGATCCGGGCACCACCGTGGTCTCCCACCTGTACGTCCAGGCCTGGGGCCGCAAGCCCGAGTGATCGCGCCGTGGTCGAACGTCGAAACGGCGAGAGGAGCCACCACCATGACCACGTCGCTGGAGAATCTCTCCACCGAGACGCGAACGTTCGCACCACCGCCCGAGCTGGCCGCCGCGGCCAACGTCACGGCGGACACCTACGACGACGCCGCCGCCGACGCGCCGGCGTTCTGGGCACGGCAGGCAGAGCGGCTCACGTGGACGAAGAAATGGGATCAGGTCCTCGACTGGAGCAATCCGCCGTTCGCCAAGTGGTTCGTCGGCGGCGAGCTGAACATCGCCTACAACTGCGTGGACCGCCACGTCGAGGCGGGCAAGGGCGAAAGGGTCGCCATCCACTGGGAGGGCGAGCCCGGCGACACCCGGACGATCACGTATGCGGACCTGCTCAAGAGCGTCAGCCAGGCGGCGAACACGCTGACCGAGCTCGGCGTGACGGCCGGTGACCGGGTGGCGATCTACCTGCCGATGATCCCCGAGGCGGCAGTCGCGATGCTGGCCTGCGCCCGCATCGGCGCCGTGCACAGCGTCGTCTTCGGCGGGTACTCGGTGGACGCGCTCGCCACCCGGATCCAGGACGCGAGCGCGAAAGTCGTCATCACCGCGGATGGCGGCTACCGGCGCGGCAAACCGTCGGCGCTCAAACCCACCGTCGACGACGCCGTCGCACGGTGTCCGAGCGTCGAGCACGTGCTGGTCGTCCGCCGCACCGGCGAGGACGTCACCTGGGCCGAGAAGGACCTGTGGTGGCACGAGACCGTCGAGCGGGCGAACGACCGGCACGAGCCGCGGGCGTTCGACTCCGAGCATCCGCTCTTCATCCTCTACACCTCGGGCACGACCGGTAAGCCGAAGGGCATTCTGCACACCACCGGCGGCTACCTGACCCAGGTCTCCTACACCCACTGGTCCGTCTTCGACCTCAAAGCCGAAACCGACGTGCACTGGTGCGCGGCCGACATCGGCTGGGTCACCGGGCACTCGCACATCGTCTACGGTCCACTGTCGAACGGCGCGACCGAGGTCATGTACGAGGGTGCGCCGGACACCCCGCACCACGGCCGGTTCTGGGAGATCGTCGACAAGTACCAGGTCAGCATCCTGTACACCGCGCCCACCCTCATCCGCACCATGATGAAGTGGGGCGACGACATCCCGGCCGAGTACGACCTGTCGTCGCTACGCATCCTCGGCAGCGTCGGCGAGCCGATCAACCCCGAGGCCTGGATGTGGTACCGCGAGCACGTCGGCCACGACCGTACCCCGGTCGTCGACACGTGGTGGCAGACCGAGACCGGCGGGATGATGATCTCGCCGCTCCCCGGCGTGACCGCCACGAAGCCCGGCTCGGCGATGACGCCGCTGCCGGGCGTCTCCGCCGACGTGGTCGACGAGAAGGCCGAGTCGGTGCCGAACGGCGGCGGCGGCTTCCTCGTGCTACGCGAGCCGTGGCCCGCGATGCTGCGTACCATCTGGGGCGACGACCAACGCTTCGTCGACACTTACTGGTCCCGGTTCGGCGCCGGCGCCGGGGTCGGTGACGAATGGATCTACTTCGCCGGCGACGGCGCGAAACGGGACGAAGACGGCGCCCTGTGGCTGCTCGGCCGGGTCGACGACATCATGGTCATCTCCGGTCACAACATCTCCACCACCGAAGTCGAATCCGCACTGGTATCGCACCCTTCGGTCGCCGAGGCGGCCGTGGTGGGCGCGTCCGACCCGACCACCGGCCAGGCCATTGCCGCATTCGTCATCGCCCGCGGCAACGTGGACACCGCCGGCGGGACCGGGGACCAGCTCAAGGCCGACCTGCGCGACCACGTGGCCAAGACCCTCGGCCCCATCGCGAAACCCCGCCGGATCGTGTTCGTAGCCGAACTGCCCAAGACCCGCTCCGGCAAAATCATGCGGCGCCTGCTGAAGGACGTCGCCGAGAACCGCACGCTGGGCGACGTCAGCACGCTTCAGGATTCGGCGGTCATGGACCTGATCAAGGCGGGGTCCGGAACGGCGGAAGACTGAGCCCGGGGGCCTCGCCTCAGCGAGGCCCCCCGGCGACGGCCGTGGTGAAAGGGCCCCTTCCTCACGCTAGCGTGAGGAAGGGGCCCTTCGGCATTCTCGATCGGATCGTACTTCCAACGGCTATCGAAGGAGGGCCGATCGGTCACTTCCGGTCCGACCGGCCCTCCAGGCGTTGACGGCGCCATCACGACCGGCACGGGCCGCCGTGGTCACGCCTCGTCGACGATGGCGACCACCCGGGTCCAGCCCGCACCGAGCCCGGCGAGCTTGACCGGGAAACAGGCCACGGTGAAGCCGGCGGCTCCGGGAAGCGCGTCGAGGTTCGTCAGCTTTTCCAGTTGGCAGTACGGCTTCTCGCGGCCGTAGAGATGCGCGGGCCAGAGCACCCGGTTGTCCTGGTTTTCCCGGTAGTCGCCGAGCATCGAGGCGAACGGCCGGTCGAAACCCCAGGCGTCGATACCGATCACGTTGACCCCGCGCTCGACGAGGTAGGCCGTCGACTCTCGGGTCATCCCGGGATGGTCGGTGCGGTAGGCCTCGGACCCCCACAGCCGATCCGCCCCGGTCCACAGCAGGACGACGTTTCCCGGCTCGAGTTCGACCGGCGCCTTCGCCAGCGCGTCCTCGATGTCGGCCGCGGTGATCCCCACTCCGGGCGGGATGTGCCGCAGGTCGAGCCGGATGCCGGGGGCGAAGCACCAGTCCAGCGGGATCTCGTCGATGGCAGCCGCCGGACGTTCGCCGCTTCGCAGACCATAGTGCAGCGGCGCGTCCATGTGGGTGCCCGTGTGTGTGGTGAGCGTGACCGTCTCGTTGGAGATCGCCTCACCTTCCGGGAAGTCCTCCGGCCGCAGGCCCAGTGCGGCCGGCGCCGACTTGTGGTCGATGACCGAGACCTCGACCGGCGTGGCCTCGCTCGGGCCGTCCAGCACCGGAACGCTGAGGTCGATCAGGCGGCTCACGCCGGACTGCCGACGGCCTGCGCGCGCCGCTCGGACTCCTTGCGCACCGCGTCCAGGTCCGCGTCACTGTTGCGGTCCACGGCGGCCCGCAGCAACTCGGTGGCCTTTTCCCGGGACGGAACGGCTTCGGTCGGCCGAGCGGCGAAGTCGTGGGTGATGACGAGTTGGGTGCGTCCCTCGTCCAGCGGGAGCGCGCGCCACTCACCACCCATGAATTCGATCATGGGAGCGTTCTCCAGCTGCCGGTAGGCGATGACGCGGTGCTCGCGATCGATGTCACGGCGGGTCACCCAGCTCTGCACCTGCCCGCTCACGTCGACCACCAGCCGGGCGATCTGGTGGGTCTCGCTCTCCTCCAGGAGCGTCGACTCCCGGGTGGGCGGGAACAGGTCCGCGTACCCCTCGATGTCGGCCAGCACGGCGAAGACGACGTCCGCCGGCGCCTCGACGGTCACGGTGTGTTCGGTGTGGAACATGGTGTTCACCTTTCCGCCGCCCGGCGGCAGCATTTCCTCGTGGTTGGCGTACGCGGCCTCGTAGTTCAACTCCGCACGCCATTTGGCGATGAACTCGTGCACGGCGGGCATCTCGGAGAACTTCCGCAGAGTCGCCCCGTCTCGGCAGGAGAACTGCGCGATGTGGGTCGCGGTCATCCCCTTGGCGTGCTCGTCGATCGGAAACCGCACGTGCGGCCGCCAGCCGAAGGCCGATACCAGACCGGATTCGACCGTGATCTCGTGCAGCCCGTCGAAGAAGCTCCGGACCTTGTCCTCGCCGGCCTCCGGGGGAAACCGGTAGATGAGCGTGTGCACGATCATGGGACTTCCTTCGAAAGTGAACCGCACGGGGGAATGAGCCGACGCTATGAACGAGATCTGGAGCCGCTCTCAACCGGCACTGAACCTCGGGGACCGCAGAACGGGCTGATTTCTGGCGGCAAGCGGATTTTGTGAATCAGAAGGAGACCACGACGGCTTTAGCACGCGTTGAGATCGTCGCGGCACAGTCGCCTCAAGGTGTTCTGTCTGCACACTGTTCCATGATGCCGGGAGCGCGGATGCTTTCTGAGAACGACCTCATCGGAAGCTGGCGGCTGGCGGCCCATTACTACTTGGACGACGACGGATCCACCAGCGAGGGACCGATGGGTGACCAGGCGGATGGGCTGCTGATCTACCACGAGGACGGCTACATGGCGGCCAGTCTGATGCGCACCAACCTGTCGACGACCACGAACGGCACCCTGCCACCGCCCTACCTCGGGTCCAGGGACGACTACCTCGGTTACGCCGGTCGCTGGCACGTGCGCGACGACACCGTCGTGCACGAGGTCATCATCGGCTCGCACCATCGGGTGGTGCGGACCGAACAGGCCCGGCAGGCCCAGGTGGGCGAAGCCGGTCTGCGACTGACGCGCCGCCTCGACGGACCGCACGACTACGTCGTCATGGACTGGCGGCGCGCACGAGGTGTTGCCTCGTGAACCGCCGGGTCGTGATCACCGGAATGGGAGTTCGCGCACCGGGATCGCTGGGCAAAGAACAGTTCTGGGAAATGTTGTCCGCTGGGCGGACGGCGACCAGACGCATCTCTCTCTTCGACCCGGCGCCGTACCGGTCGCAGGTCGCCGCGGAGGTGGACTTCGACGCCGAGGCGGAAGGACTGAGCCCCCGGGAAGTCCGGCGGATGGACCGGGCGGCCCAGTTCGCGGTGGTGTGCGCCCGCGAGGCGCTCGCCGACAGCGGGATCGACCTCGTCGAACGTTCACCGCATCGGGTGGGGGTGAGCTTGGGCAGCGCGGTGGCGGCGGCGACCAGCCTCGAGCAGGAGTACCTCGTGCTGTCCGACTCGGGCCGCTCCTGGGAGATGTCGCCGGATCACCTGTCACCGCACATGTTCGACTACATGGTCCCGAGCAGCATGCCGGCCGAGGTCGCCTGGGCGGTCGGCGCGGAGGGCCCGGTCGCGATGGTGTCGGACGGCTGCACGTCCGGGATCGACGCCGTCGGGCACGCGGCCGCACTGATCCGGGAAGGCAGCGCGGACGTCGTGATCGCGGGCGCCACGGACACTCCGATCACGCCGATCGTGGTCGCCTGTTTCGACGCGATCAAGGCGACCACCACTTACAACGACGACCCGGCGCACGCTTCCCGGCCGTTCGACGGCACCCGCAACGGTTTCGTTCTCGCCGAAGGCGCGGCCATGTTCGTGCTGGAGGAGCTGACCTCGGCGGTGGCGCGGGGTGCGCGCGTCTACGGCGAAGTGAGTGGTTTCACCAATCGGTGCAACGCCTACCACATGACCGGCCTGAAGGCCGACGGCCGGGAAATGGCCGAGGCGATCCGGGTCGCTCTCGACCAGGCCCGGGCCAACCCCTCGGACATCGACTACATCAACGCGCACGGCTCAGGAACGAAGCAGAACGACCGGCACGAAACCGCCGCGTTCAAACGCAGTCTCGGCGACCACGCCTACCGGACGCCGGTCAGTTCGCTCAAGTCCATGGTCGGTCACTCCCTCGGCGCCATCGGCTCGGTGGAGATCGCCGCGTCGCTGCTGGCCATGGTGAACCACGTGGTGCCACCCACGGCGAACCTGCACGTCGCCGATCCGGAATGCGATCTGGACTACGTGCCGAACGTGGCTCGCGAACACCGGGTCGACACCGTGCTCACCGTGGGCAGTGGCTTCGGCGGCTTCCAAAGCGCCATGGTCCTCACTCGGCCGAAGCAGGCGAACGCATGAGCGTGATCACCGGGCTCGGCGTCGTTGCGCCGAACGGCATCGGCGTCAAGGCGTTCTGGGCCGCCACCCTGGCGGGCCGCAGCGGCATCGCTGTGCTGGACCGATTCGACACCACCGGGTACCCCGCGCGGCTGGCCGGGCTGGTCGGCACCGTCGACCCGGCCGAACACCTGCCCGCCAGGCTCCTCCCGCAGACCGACGTGTCGACCCGGCTGGCCCTGATCGCCGCCGAGGCCGCCCTGAACGACGCGGGCGTGGACACCGAGGCCATGTCCGAATACGACATGGGCATCGTCACGGCCAATGCCTCCGGTGGGTTCGAGTTCACCCACCGGGAGTTCAGGAAACTCTGGAGCCAGGGCCCGGAGCACGTCAGCGTGTACGAGTCCTTCGCCTGGTTCTATGCGGTGAACACCGGGCAGATCTCGATCAGGCACGGTATGCGCGGGCCGTCGACGGCACTGGTCGCCGAACAGGCGGGCGGCCTGGACGCCCTGGGCCACGCCAGGCGCACCGTCCGGGCGGGCACTCCGCTCGTGGTGTGCGGCGGCGTCGACTCCGCGTTCGACCCCTGGGGCTGGGCCGCCCACCTGGCCAGCGGCCGGGTCAGCCTCGTCCCGGACCCCGCCACCGCGTACCGGCCGTTCGACACACGGGCGGCCGGCTACCTTCCCGGTGAGGGCGGCGCCATCTGCGTGGTGGAGGACGTCGACGCCGCGCGGGTCCGTGGCGCCAGGGTGTACGGCGAGATCGCCGGCTACGCGGCCACTTTCGATCCGGCCCCGGACAGCGGACGGCCGCCAGGGCTGCGGCGGGCCGCGGAAGCCGCCCTGGCCGACGCGGGCGTCCTACCTCAGGACGTCGATGTGGTGTTCGCCGACGCGACGGGGGTGCCGGAATTGGATCGCTCCGAAGCGGAGGCGCTGCGCGGAATTTTCGGCGAGTTCGGGGTCCCGGTCACCTCTCCCAAAGCGCTGACCGGCCGGCTGCTGTCCGGCGGCGGGGTGCTCGACGTCGTCTGCGCCCTGATGAGCATCCGGGAAGACACCGTCCCACCGACCTTCGGCACCACCGAGGTACCGGCCGGCTACGGCATCGACCTCGTGCTCGGAGAGCCTCGCCGGATGCGGGTGGACACCGCGCTGGTGCTCGCCCGTGGCCGCTGGGGCTTCAACGCGGTCACCGTTATCCGCAACCACTGGAAGAGAGACTGACATGGCCATGAGCGTCGAAGACCTGCGTGACGTCATCATCAAGTGCGCGGGCGGCGATGCCGACGCTCTGCCCGTCGACCGGATGAGCGTCTCGTTCGAGGAGCTCGGATACGACTCGCTGGTTCTCATCGAGACCTCGGCCACGCTCAAACGGGAGTACGGCGTGGTCATTCCGGACGAGCAGCTCACCGAGCTGCGGACACCCGCGGAACTGCTCCTGCTGATCAACGACCAGCTCGCGCCCGCCGCCGTCGCGGGCCGGCCGGACACCGGTATCTGACTCGGACTGGGGACTGCGAATGGCTGTTGTGGCGAACACTTCATCAGGTGCCGGCGACGACCGGATCGCGCCGGTGACGACCCTGCGCGAACTCGCGTTGGCGGCGGCCGCGCCCGCCGCGCTGCGGGCCGCTGTCCGGATCGGCGTGGCCGAAGCGCTCGGGGACACGCCGGTCCCCGTGGACCAACTGGCGAAGAAGCTCGAGGTCGACGTGGGCGTGCTCGAACGCCTGCTGCGCAACCTGAGCTGCTACGGGATCTTCACGGACACCGCCGACGGCGTGGTACACACTCCGACGTCAGCGTTGCTGCACGAAGAGCACCCGCAGAGCCTCAAGTACTGGGTGCTGTGGGTGACCGAGCCGTGGACGTGGGAGCTGTGGCCACACCTCGAACACGCGGTGCGCCACGGTGGGCAGGGCCTGTTCGAGGACCTCCACGGCTCGGAGTTCTTCGCGCACCTGCACAGGGTGTGGCCGGAGTCGACCGAGGTGTTCAACCGGTCCCAGACCGAGCTGAGCCGGATCACGTCCGCGAGCATCGCGAACACGCTGAACCTGCGCGACGTCAAGACGATTGCCGACGTCGGTGGCGGCCGCGGCTACAACCTGGCCGTCCTGCTGGAAACGAACCCGCACCTGGAAGGGGTGCTGGTCGATCTCCCCGCGGTGGTGGCCAACCCGGATCCCCGGCTGCGCCCCGGTGGTGCACTCTCCTCGCGTGTCCGGGTGATGGCGGGTGACTGTCTCGAAGGGATTCCTGTCGAGGCGGACGTGTACCTGTTCAAGAGCATCCTCGAATGGGACGACGAGCGGACGGTCACCGCGTTGCGCAACGCCGTGGCGGCGGGGCGTCCCGGTGGCAAGGTGCTTGTCGTCACGAACCTCGTCGACGACAGCCCGGAAGTCCGCTACGCCACCGGGATCGATCTGCTGTTCCTGCTCAACACCAACGGCAAGCGACACACGATGAAGGGGATCACGCGGCTCGTCGAGCGGTCGGGCCTGCGCCTGGAGAGCGTCCGTCCGATCAAGCCGCTGCTCCATCTGGTCGAGGCATCCATCCCGCGATGACGGCAACGAAGAAGGGTTCGCCTGCTCTGTGACACAAAGCGGGCGAACCCTGTCTCGCCGGTCAGTCGCTGTTGAGGATCTCGCATTGCATCTGTCTCGCCTCACCGGAGGGCTCGAGCCCCAGGTCCTGATCGAGGATCCTGCGGAGCTGGTGGTAGGCACCCAGCGCCTCGCCACGGCGCCCGGACCGGTGCAACGCCTGCATGAGCCGGATGTGGAACGGCTCGTGCAGCCGGTGCGAGGCCACCAGCCGACGCAGTTCACCGACGAGTTCACCATGCCGGTTGTTGGCCAGATCGGCGTCGATCCGCGCGGACACGGCTTCCAGCCGCTGCTCCTCCAGGTACACCGACAGCCCCTTGAGAACGGGTCCCATGTCGACATCCGGAAGGATGGGGCCGCGCCAGAGCGCCAGCGACTGGCCGAGCAGTTCGGCGGCGTGGTCGGGCCTGCCGTGCCGCAGTGCGGCTCTGCCGCGCCCCATCAGCTCCTGGAACTGAAAGATGTCCACGTTCTCCGGCGGAACAGTCAGCAGATAGCCGCCGGGATGGGTGGTGAGCAGGGTGGCGCCGTTCGCGGAACGCAGACGCTCCCCGAACAGCTTGCGTAACTGGTAGACGTAGGTGTGCACAATGGTCTTGACGGAGCTGGGTGGATCGCTTGACCAGAGTTCGTCGATCAACTGGTCCGTGCTGACCGTTGTGTTCGCGTTCGCTGCCAGCATCGCCAGTACCTGACGCTGCTTCGCCGCGGTGATCTGCAATGAGCTGTGACGTACCCCGTCGGAGGTATAGGTCACCTTGAGTGGTCCCAGAAGGCCGATCCGAATCTGCTCGCTTCGCATAAGAGAGTCTCCGGTGAAAGCCGATACTACAAAGTTTTCCTTTCGGACAACATTGACCTGTGTCGCCGGCTGCGACCGGGACGCGCATATGCCGGTCTGCGTGAGCAGTTCTGAGAGACGGCCGCGATTTCTCGCCGAAATACTTCCGAATGAATCGCGACCTCGACGAACTGCTGCAACAGGTAATACCCTGGATGCGCTTCGCGTTCCGCGAGCCGAGCGCCCATCAGAGCATACGAATTTCGGTAATCACAAACCGACGACGGTTGTTCCACCCAGTCAACGCCCGCCCAGCCAACGTCCACCCGGTCCAGTGGACCGGGGGCACCTCCCCAGTTGCTAGTTGAATCGATTGGACTGCCAGTTGAACAGTCTACCCCAAGCTCGAGGTGCTTTGTCAATATCCAACCAGAGAGCAACCGTGTGACCCGGCACTTCGCTCGGGGTCGCGTACCCCTCCCCCGCGCGCGTCCTGAGCCGGCCGCGGCATCCGGATCCACATCCGGCCCGTGTCCGCAAAGTCCGAATTTTCCCGGGTAGCCCTGCCGCCGATACATCGGATTCGACTTCGTCCCGGGTGGTCGAGGTGTGATGCGGGGTCCGAACAACGATTATTCAGACTTGAGCGGCAGTTTAACTCCACGCGGCAACGTCCTCATGCGGCAGGACCGTCCGATCAGAAATGAGGAGTGCTGTGGGCGAGGCCGTTCGACTGGTTCACACCCCGTTCAATGACCAGGCCGAGGACGCCGTCATTCTGACGGATGCCATCATGCAGGACCAGGTCACCGTGATCAACGTGTTCAGTGTGCCGGTGGAGAACCGGGACGATTTCCTGCCCCGATGGAAAATCGGGGTCGGGGTCATGGCCGCACAGCCGGGATTCATCCAGGCGCAGATGTTCCGGTCGCTGGACCCGGCTGCCGAGTTCGGTTTCGTCACCGTGGCTCGTTGGGCCAGCGGAGCGGCGCTGGCCGAGGCGCGCAAGAACCCGGAGTGGCGGGCGTCCGTGCAGCGGCTGCTGGACAACGTGGGCGCGGCGCCGAAGCCGATGATCTACGAGACCGCGTTGGTCGTGAACTCCGGCGAGAAGCCGTGACGGCACTGGGCACGAGGGACCCGGCACGGGACGCGAGTGCCATCGCCGCTCGGTGACGCCGTACTGGCAGGTGAAAGACCCGACGAGATGACGGCGCCCTTGGCGAAGGAGATCGACATGGAGACACGACAGTTGGGCAAGGCCGGCCCTGTGGTTTCGGCGCTGGGCCTCGGCTGCCTGGGAATGTCCGACAACTACGGCCCCGCGGACGAGGCGGAGAGCGTGGCCACCATCCACGCGGCACTGGACGCCGGGATCACCCTGCTGGACACCGGCGACGTCTACGGCATGGGCCACAACGAACTGCTCATCCACGAGGCGCTGCGCTCCCACAACCGCGACGACGTGAAAATCAGCGTCAAGACCGGCGGGCTGCGCAAACCCGACGGCCACTGGAGCGGCTTCGACTGCCGTCCCGAGGCGCTCTGGAACTTCCTGTCCTACACGCTCAAGCGGCTGCGCACGGACTACGTCGACGTGTACCGGCCCGCTCGTGTCGACCCCAACGTGCCGATCGAGGAAACGGTCGGGGCGATGGCCGAAATGGTGCAGGCCGGGTACGTGCGGGCCATCGGCCTGTCCGAGGTCGGCGTCGAGACGCTGCGCCGCGCGCACGCGGTGCACCCGATCGCCGACCTGCAGATCGAGTACTCCGTCATCTCGCGGGGCATCGAGCGGTCCATCCTGGGGGCGTGCCGCGAACTCGGGGTGGCCATCACCGCCTACGGGGTGTTGTCGCGTGGGCTGCTGTCCGGGCACTGGACGCCGCAGCGGCGGACCACCGAACGGGATTTCCGCAGCCGGGCACCTCGTTTCCAGCCGGAGAACCTGCCCAAGAACCTCGAGCTCGTGGAGCGGTTGCGCCGTCTGGCCGAGAAGCGCGAGACCACCGTCGCCGCACTCGCGATCGCTTGGGTGGCCGCCCAGGGACCGGACATCATCCCGGTCATCGGCGCACGGACCCGCGCCCAGCTCGCCGAGTCGCTGGCTGCGGCCGACCTGAAGCTGGGACCCGGCGACCTGGCGGCCATCGAGCGTGCCGTGCCGGCCGACTCGGCTGCGGGAGGACGCTACGCCGACTGGCAGATCGCGTTCCTGGACAGTGAACGATGACCCGCGCGGAGGAGTCCGGGACGACGCCGGTCCCCGGACCGCAGCGGCCGGAACCGGCCGTGGCCGAGCACCGCCGAGACCGCGGCGGCGATCGGGTGACCGGAGCCGGGGCAGGCGAGCAACCGGGCCGTCCCGGCAAACACGGACCGGTGAGCTTCCGCCCCGATGTCCAAGCGCTGCGCGCGCTGGCGGTCTCGGTGACCATCGTGAACCACCTGTGGCCGAATTCGCCGCTCACCGGCGGCTATGTCGGTGTCGACGTGTTCTTCGTGATCTCCGGTTATCTGATCAGCTCCCAGCTGATCCGCGAGATCGACGGCACCGGGCACCTGCGGCTGGCGCAGTTCTACGCACGGCGGGTGCGCCGCCTGTTGCCGGCGGCGTTCCTGGTCCTGCTGTTCGTCGCGATCGCCGCGTACCTGTTCGTCCCCCGTCCACAGTGGACGGGCTACGGCCGCGAGATCACCGCCGGCGCCCTGTACTGGCAGAACTGGCTGGTCGCCACGAAACCCGCCGACCCCACCCTGTTCACCGCGTTGCAGCACTACTGGTCGCTGTCGGTCGAGGAACAGTTCTACCTGTGCTGGCCGTTGTTGCTGCTGGTCCTGTTCAAGATGCCGGCGAAGCTCCGGTTCACCGGGATCGCCGTCGTCGGGCTCGCTTCGCTCGCGTACAGCGTGTACCTCACCGGGGCCAACCAGTACATGGCCTACCTGATCACGCCGGTCCGGGTGTGGGAGCTCGCGCTCGGCGCGGTGGTCGCGATGGCCGGGACGAAGCTCGAGCTGCCCAGGATCGCGGCGAACCTGGCATCGCTGGCCGGCCTGGCCGCGATCGTGTTCGCCGTGCTGGTGTTCAACGACTACAGCGAGTTCCCCGGGGCGCTGGCCCTGGTCCCCGCGGTGGGCGCCGCTCTGGTCGTCGTGGGCGGCACGAACCCGCACCGGCAGTGGCACTCCCCGGTGACCTCGTCGGCTCCCGTGCAACTGATCGGCGATCTCAGCTATTCGCTGTACCTGTGGCACTGGCCGTTGATCGTGCTGACACCGTACGCCTTTCCCGCCGCCGTGGCCGGCGGGAAACTCTCCACCTCGGCGTCTCTCGCGATCGTGGCGGCGTCGTTGGTGCTGGCGTACCTGTCGAAACGGTTCGTCGAGGATCCGATCCGGTTCTGGCCGCCCCTGGTCCGCAATCTCCGGCTGACGTTCACCGGCATGGTCGCCGGCATCGTCGTCGTGTGCGCGGTGGCGAGCGGACTGCTCCTGGCCTGAATCCGTCGGAATGCGACGACAAGACCGGCGTGGGTGTCCCACGCCGGTCTCCGTCATGCGCGGGCGATCCGGGTCGTCAGTGCTTGTCCGCCATCCGCGTCGGCGCCCAGATCCGGTCCGCGTCACCGGCGGCGAGCCGCCCGCGGTACACGTCGATCTTGTGGTCGATGAGTTCGAGGTTCTCGCGCAACTCCGCGAGTCTGGCCAGCACCTCGGCGCGGTGGGCCTCCAGGAGGGCGAGGCGCGCGTCCTCGTTGCCGATCCCGGCCGCGACGAGCTCGGCATAGCGCCGGATCGTCTTGATGGGCATGCCGGTGGCGCGCAACTTGGTGCAGACGACGATCCATTCGATGTCGAGCTGGTGGTAGCGCCGCCTGCCGCTGTGGGTGCGATCGAGGGGCGTGACCACCAGCTGGGCGCGTTCGTAGTAGCGCAGGGTGTGTGCGCTGACCCCGGTGCGACGGGAGGCCTCGGCGATACTCACACCCTCCGGCGGGATGGCGGGAAGGGCCTCGGCTGCCGACTTGACTTCGAGCACGCTCTAAATTCTAGCATCGATGTCATGACTCATTCAACAGCGCCAGACACCAAGAGTGACGGGATCGGCCGGCGCCGGCGGTCCTTGGTGTTCGCGATCTGCTGCGTCGCGGTGATGGTCGCGATGATGGACATCTCCATCGTCAACATCGCGCTGCCGTCCATTCGCCGTGACCTGGACACCACGATCTCCGGCCTGCAGTGGACGGTCGACGCGTACACACTGGTACTGGCCAGCTTCGTGGTGCTGGCCGGGTCCATCGCCGACCGGGTCGGCCGTCGCCGGATCTTCCTGGTCGGCCTGACCCTGTTCGGGATCGGCTCCGTACTGTGCGGTCTCGCACCGAGCATCGAAGGGCTGGTCGCGGCCCGCGCGCTGCAGGCCGTCGGCGCCACGATGCTGACCCCGGTGGCATTGGCGATCATCACCACCACCTACCCCGACCCGGGCGAACGGGCCAAAGCCATCGGCACGTTCGGCTCGATCACCGGCCTGGCCCTGGCGGCGGGACCGATCCTGGGCGGCGTCCTGGTCGACAGCCTGAGCTGGCGCGCCATCTTCTGGATCAACGTGCCGATCCTGGCCGTCGCGATCCTCGGCACGGTGCTCTACGTACCCGAGTCCCGCGCCGCGAGGACACGCCGGTTCGACCCGGTCGGCCAGGTCCTGTCGATCGTGCTGCTGGGCAGCCTCGTCTACGCGATCATCGAATCCCGCTGGCTGGGCTGGACCTCGCCGGTCATCCTCGCCCTGCTCGCCGTCGCCGTGCTCAGCCTGCTGGGCATCCTGCTCTACGAACCGCGCCGGACCGACCCGTTGTTCGAGCTGCGCCTGTTCCGCAGCGCACCGTTCAGCGGAGCGCTGCTGATGGCCCTGCTCGCGTTGTGCGCCTTCCAGGGGTTCCTGTTCGTCACCACCCAATACCTGCAGGATGTACGAGGCCTGGCGGCGTTGGCGGCCGGGCTGTGCCTGCTCCCGGTCGGCGGCCTGATCGCGCTGCTCTCCCCGTTCGCGGGCAAGCTGGTCGCCTCGCGTGGTCCCCGGCTGCCCCTGGTGATCGCCGGCGCCGCACTCATACTGGGCGGCGCCGCATCACTCTGGCTCGAACCGGACACCCCGCTCGTCGCCGTGCTCGCGACCTACCTGCTGTTCGGTGCGTTCCTGGGTCTTGTCAACCCGCCGATCACCAACACGGCGGTCGCCGGGATGCCACGTTCGATGGCCGGTGTGGCCGCGTCGCTGATCTCCACCGGACGACAGACCGGCACCACGCTCGGCGTGGCGATCGCCGGCACCATCGTGGGCTCGTCCCTGGCCAACGGACGGCATGCCTACACGATCGCGGAACACGGCGTATGGTGGCTGATCCTGGTGCTCGGCATCGGCATCGTCGTCCTCGGGCTGGTAGCCAACGGGCGTTGGGCCAAGGGCACCGCCGAGCGCGCGGTGGAGCTGTTCGAGGAAGTCGACCGGGGCGCCGATGTCCGCCCGGCCGAGGTGCGCCGCTGACCCACCACCGGACGGCGGGCGCGGCACTCGATCCCTGCCGTCCGGTTCGCGGGAGAAGCGCGGCTTCGTGGCTCAGTCGTCTATCTCCGGCAGTCCTTGCAGCTTGCGGATCTCGTCCAGTACGGCGCGGACGGGTGCGAGGCTCTCCGGTGGCAGCCCGACGGCACGCAAAGCGATCGAGCGAACGCCGGCCTGGTGCAGCTCGTCCAGCATGGCAAGCTGCTTGACGGCCTGATCGGCGTGATCACGATCGAAGAAGTACGCCGTTGTCACGCCGAAGAACTTCGCGAGCGCTTCCAGCAGGTCGTAGGACGGCCGTTCACGTTTGCCGGTGCGCAGCGCCGACAGGTAGGCGCCACTGACCCGCAGCCCCGGGTTCCGCTTCTTGAGTTCCACGGCAACTTCGTCATTGGTCCAGGAACGTCCCTGTGGGCGGCTCGACCGGAACAACGAGTCTAGTTGCTCGGCGAGTACGGACTCGCCGTCATCGTGAACCATTTGCGGCCTTCATTTCGAGTGCGTACCAGGAGGTGGATCCTATCAACTGACAGTCCAACGATATGCCGTATATGTCACATTCGTCTAGTGCCGCGGTCACCGTTCGACTGGTCGGCCGCCGCCGGAAGGAGTCCAGCGTGTCGTCCCGCCCGATCGTACTGACCTGCGTCGCCGTCGCCGGTCTCGCGCTCCTGACCGGAGACGGGACAGGGGTCCCCTTCCCCGCACTAGAGGCCGCCATGGACGGGCTGGTCACGCAGGTGAGGCTGAGCGGCGGGTTCACCGTCGATCCACGCGACGGAACCCAGCCGGTCACCGGCTTCGTGGCGGCGACCGGTCGCGCGGGCGCCCTGGCAGAACCGGCCGTGACGTTCTTCGGCGGCCGCGGCACGTCCGTCCTGCGCCGCTACCTGTCCGACCACGCGGCCGAGCTGCGGATGTATCCGTCCCGCCTGCTCGGCGCCTACTACAACCGGCGGGGGCAACGGGTCGTGCTGAGCACGGTCGACGTGATCGACGACCGCACCACGGCGATCGCGCTGGGCGCGGCCCGCCGGCAGGTGACGATCTACGACCTGGCGTCCCGCCGGGAGATTCCGACCGGGTACTCCGCCGAAGACCCCGATCGCCGCCAACCCCGTCGGTAGGCGGCCACCTCGTCGGCGAGTTCGATCAGCCACGTGACGTCATCGTCAGGTCCACGGTCCCGAGCCGCCATCGGCGGACCGTCGTCACCAGCCCGCGCGACGGCCCCGGCGATCACGGCCGGCACGCCCTCGCTCGACCGGTCGTCCGTCCGCAGCCGCAGCGCGCGTAGTGCGTCGTGAACCTCGATGATCCTGCGGTGCAGCCAGAAACTCACGTCACGAAGCCGCAGTACATCGCCGAGCCACGTCCGCGACGGCCTCAGCGCGACCTCGGGCACCTGCTGGTGGAGCGTTCGCCACAGGGGATAGAGGCGACGGTAGGTGCGGTAGTCCCGAAGCCACCGCTTCGTCGCGGAAAGCCGCGGTCCCAGCACCGGCACCACCCAGCCGAGCAACTCGAGTAGCGCGCCGGCGTCACCCAAGGTCCACGCGACCGGTTCAAGCGCGCGCAAATCGAGGCCCATGGGCGCGGCGACCAGGTCGACGACCCGGATCGTGCCGTACATCAGGATGAGCACCCCACCGGCCGCCATGGTCAGCATGCCGCATCGCAGCCAGAAACGGTCGGCGATCTTCGCGAAACGCCGGCAGTGGTGCACCACGTCCGCCTGGCCGACGACACAGGCAAGGGCGTAGATCACGAGGTAGGGTGCTTGCCACAGCTTGTGGGCGTTCTCCAGATAGAAGTACTGAAACCGCTGGTTCCCCGGCGTGAAGACGAGATACGTTCCCACGTAGGCGACAAGAGCGAGAACCCAGCACGAGCACCGGCGGCGCATCTTGTGCCGAGCCAGTTCGGGCGAGTAGGTCCAGTGAACGAGGAGATACTGCTGGGCCGCGGTCAGGCCCAGCACGCAAACCCCGCTGAGCAGCCCGGCGGTTTGCGGTACGCCGGTCCACCCGTCGAGGCGCGCCGCGATCGGCGGCACCAACACCAGATAGCTCAGTGCCGACAGGCCGACGTAGAGGCAGAAGACCACCGTGGCGCGGTCCCGCCGGCCGCGTGCCACGCCGACCAGCTTGTACAGCAGGATGGCGCAACCGAACGCCAGACAGACCGTGCGCAGATCCGTCTTCACGAGCCGTCTCCGTCAGTGGAAAACGTTTTCTCCAGTCGAGCCAGCACCTCCTGGTCCTCTTCGGGCGGCGTCGGGCCGGATCGCTCCGGCCGTGCGTTCATCCGCCGCAGGATCACCGAGGCCATGATCTCGGCTTCCAGTTCATGCTCGTCGCCGTAGTCCGCGCGGTTGAGCATGTCCCGGACCAGACCGGGATCCAGGTTCGGGAAGACCAGCCGGGCGACGTTTCCGTCGATCGGGACGATGCCGGTGTGACCGCACATGATGTGCGCCAGTTCATGGGCGATGATGTGGTCCTGATGGGTCCTGCTGGTTTCCGCCTCGTAGGCGACGACGTCCATGGTGGGCAGTGTCAGCGAGAGCCCGGACGGTTGGTCGGCGCCCAAAGCCAGCGGAATGAGGTGGATCGGCCGTCCCCGGCGCCGGCTCAGCTCCTGGGCGACGGTGGTGATGGTGGAAGACGGCGGTAGCTGCCACTCGGCGAACCGGGATTCACAGTGCCTGAGCAGGCGCCTGATCTCCCGGGTCGTACCTGGGGTGCGCCGCCTCAGCAGCTTGATGACGGCCCGGGCATGGGTATACCTCACGTCGTTCCCCCAAACGATGGACGGTCGCCCTATGAAGCGCAATGGTCCCAAACCAGGTCAAGCTTGACAAGTACGCCCGAGGTTACGCCGCCCCAGCCGAGATCTGTGCGCTCTGGCCGAGCGGGTACCGCTCGAGCGGTTCGGTGGTCTTTCTTCTGGTCGTAGTGCTCCAGAATGTAGTCGACGATCTGGCGCGACCGTTGCGGTGCGGGCAAGGCCGGCGTAGCTCATGCCTGACTGTCCATTGTGGTATGACCGGTCACTGAACCGGTGTCTTGCGGGACACCCGAGGCACAAGCCTTTCGGCCGCCCACCTCCCCTGGTCGACTCCTCGCCGCCCGAACGGACGCAGCGAAGGAGACCCAGTGGACCAGTACCGAACGGAGCAGATGGAAGACGACGAGCCCCCGACAGGCGTACGCCTCGACGCCGGGCCAACCGCCACGCCCCGGCGGTCGCCCGCCGGCTGATCACCTGGCTCGCTCCCGGTGATCAGCTGGCCCCAACCGCGGGCTCTGCAAGTCCAATTCGCGTTCGGCGCGGTGGTGACATAGCCGTCCCGCCCGATACTGCCCCGGCCTGGTTACCGACACACCACGGCAACCACAGCGCGGACCGATCAGTTGCCGCTGCCGCTGCCGCCGTCGGCGATGGAACCGGACGCGCAGTTGTAGGGACTCGCCCCGGCCGCGCCGTGTCCGTCGCTGCCACCGTCCTCATCGCCGGCGTCGCCCTGGCTCGGCGACAAGATCGGCACGCCGATACCGTTGAGCGAGTCCTGGATCGGAACCTGCACGATGAGAACGTTGACTTCGAGACCGCAGACGCCCGGGGTGACGTTGACGTTGTGCAGAAGATCGGTGTTGTTCAAGTTGAGCAGACCGGCCTGGCTGCCGAAGCCGCCGCCGTGGTGGTGACCGGGCGGCGTGTCGGCGGACGCGACACCACCGGCGAGGAACGCACCCGCAGCCACCCCAGCCACGAGAAAACCGGCCTTCTTCACCATCACGTTTCTCCTCCACAACTCATCCAGCGAAAGACACGGGCAAAGGCAAGTACTTCGCCCACGCGACGGAACGCTATCCGGAAACCCCGGCTCGTCTCCATCCGTAGCCACCATCGAGTAGACCTCGAAGCCGCTGAACACGAAGCACGACCCCCATTCGAGTCAATCGCGCTCATCCACGTCCGTCCCGGCCACACCGCTGTAATGCTGTGTCCGCGGCATTGCCGGTGTGGGTGGCACCGAGATCGCGCCCATGCGAGCTTCCGCTCGTCGATCGCGATGGTCGCGGTCGCCCCGGCCAGGGCCGCGCCGGCGATCGCGGCGTCGCCGACACCGCCGCAGCCCAGCAGGCCTGCCAACGCGGGGCCCGCCACCGGATCGACCTTCGTGCACGGTCAACGTCATCTTCTGCGCCGCGTTGAACGTGTCGAAGCAGTACCGCGGTCAGCCAAGCTTGCACGCGCGGCGTCGCCCGCACACCGCACGCCAGTTCAGGCGACGTAGTCGCCGCGTTGCCCCGATTCGGCGCCCTCGCAAACGTTCTCCACCATGCCCGCCGCCTCAGGACGATCGCGTGCACCCGGCGAGCGAGCGCCGTGAGCAGCGTCTCGGCTTCGAGGCGGGCGAACATCAGAACTTCCTGACCCTCAGGGACGGAGACGTCGCCGATGCCGACCTCGATGGTCGTGGAGCGGAAGAACGTCTGCACCGGAGATTCCCAGCGCATTGCCTCGTCGAATGCGACTCTCACCAGGCCGGGGCTCTCGCGCAGCCGCTATTCCGGGTGGGTGGCGAACGCGTCAGCACAGCGGAAAGTGTGGTGGCGGCCCCAGTCCGACGGCTCCCGGGACCCGGGGCGTTCCGCGGCGACGAGGTCGTTCACGAGCCACCCGGTGTAGCGGCCGCTGCCGCGGGTGCCCGCCGGTGGCGCGACCCCGGCGGGCACCCGTTCCTCACACCGGGGCGACTATGTCTTCCGACAACGGCGCGATGGCGCCGATGATCGTCTCCGTGGTTTCTTCCGGCACCCCCGCGGACAAGAGGGAATCCGTCAGGTATTTGGCTACGAGGTCGAAGTGGTGCTGGGCGATGCCCCGGCCACGGTGGACGTCCTTCATGGTCCGCCCACGGTACTCGTCCGGACCGCCGAGGGCCGCCGTGAAGAATTCGACCTGCATCCCCTTCAGGCGCGACATGTTCGTCCCGCTGAAGAACGGGGCCAGCTCCGCGTCGGCCAGGACGCGTTCGTAGAAGTCGTCGACCACGGCCGCCAGCGCGTCCTGGCCGCCGATCTGCTCGTAGATGCTCGTCACGTCGCCTCCCGATCGTGGTGGTCACCGCAGTGACCAGAAAACCGCCGGGAGGTTTCTCGCGGGTAAGAACGCGATCAACCGCGCGTTAGGTGATTCTCACCGCGGCATTCGCGACCGGCCTCCTTCAGCAGCCGGGGAAAGCAGCGGCTCGGTGTCGTAGAGGAAGTCAGTAGGCAGGGCTCTTTCGCCCCTTCACGGGGATGCCGATGCTCGTGCTCCTCCATCGCCGGGCTGTCCATCGTCCACCTGGTAGGACGGATGCCCGTACGTGCCGCCCTGCATCGCGCTCGTGGCCGCTTCGCCATGGACGAGCAGCCGATCACGCGCTCGGCGCACTGGACGACCCACCGCAGTGCGGCATACACACCACATCCGCCACGCCCGGCACCCGCGCGACTCGGCGCTGCGCGCAGCCCATCGCCACGGCGGGGCGATGGGCGCGACGGAACGCGACCAGGTCCGGCCCGCGCGCCGGGGGCCGCTGCGGCCGGGCGGTCCTCAGGCGCGCGGCCCCTGCCGCCGGCCTACCGAGCGGCCGATGAAGTAGCCGAGCAGCAGACCGATGACCAATCCGATCGCTATGAAGAAGACCACCGTGGCCGCGGCGATTTTGCCGACGGTGCCGAGAAAGCCCTTAGCTTCGAGCTCCTGCGCTGTCACCAAGGCGTGGACGAGCAAGTGGTGTGTCATGATCCCAGAGTGGCACCAGGCACCGCGGCCTGCACAGCGGGAGACGGGCCGGCCGAGGCACGACGACACGGCGGCCCCTCGGCAGGTTCGGGGCCACGCCCTGCCGGGACCCCGACACCCGCGCCGCGCCCATCTCGGTGATCACACACCCGAGGCGTCATTCCGGCCCGAACCGATCGCGCAGCGGATCGGAGTGATCAATGCGTGCTCCCCCGACTCGCCTCAACGGACCGTGCGCTCCGCCGCGGAGCTGACGCGGAATTCCATGCTCACCGGCACCGTTTCCAGCTCGAGTGCCTGCCGAAGCCGGGGCAGGCCGTCGGTCGTCAGGCGGTCGCGGACCTGTCCCGGATCGCCGTCCTGAGACAGGGTCACCACCAGCGCCAGCGTCGGATCGTCGCGGGTTCCGGCCAGTGTGGCGCGCGCGTGGTGCACACCGGGGTAGGTCCTCAGTTCCTCGGTGAAGGGCGCGACCGCGGCGTCGGCGGACAGTTCGGTGCGGCCACGGTCCGGGTCGGTGTCGAAGCGCCACGTCCGCGTCGGCGGGCGGCGGGCCAGCTGGGCGAGCACCCAGCGCAGCACCAGCAACCCGACGAGCACGGCCGCCGTGGCGGTGACGTACAGCCCCCAGGTCGGTGGCCGGGTCGTTCCCGGCACCAGCGGCGAATCCGGATCGAGCAGCCGCAGCTGCCCGAAATGGGTCGCGAGCGCGAATCCGCCGGCGGCCAGCAAAACCAGCCCAAGCAGGCCGAGGACCGTGCGGTTGAGCCGCGCGGGGCGGTTGAGGTCGGTCATGCCGTCCTCCTGGGGGCGCGGACCCGCACCGCCACCGCTGGCCGGGTAGCCGGGCCGATCCGGTCGAGCCGGTCCGTGACCGCCGCGCGGACGGCGTCGGCCAGGCCGTCGGGCCGGGTCCGCGTGGTGGTGACCCGGACCTTCACCCGCCGCGAACGCAGCTTCACCCGGGCACCGGAGACACCGTCGACGCCGGCCACAGCCGCACGCAGGGCCGAGCGGTAGCTGCCGCGGGCGACGCCGGAGTGGAACGGGCCGTCCACCGGCAGCACGGTGGCGGCCCCGGGCATGACCGCGGCCAGCAGCAGAACCAAGCCGGCCACGGCGAGAAAACCGCCGGCGAGGGCGGGTTGCACGTCGGTCCACCGCAGGTTGTGCAGGGTGGCGGCGACGGTTTCGTAGCTGATCCACGGGCGTTCGCCGAGGATCAGCTGGACGGCGCTCACGCAGACGAGCACGCACGCGGCCAGCAACACGAGCGCGGTCAGCAGCGCCGGGACACTGCGGCGTGGTCGGCGTTTCATTCGACCCTCCGGCGCTGGGCAACGGTGGTGCGCAGGGCGGTGACGGTGATGTCGACGCGGGTCACGACGAGTCCGGTCAGTTCTTCGACGCGGCGCTCGAGGTGCTCGCGAGCGCGTTCCGTCGTGCGCGTGACGGAGGCGGGATAGGTGATCGAGAGGCGGATGTCCAGCGTCACCTCGCTGCCGGTGACGTGCGCGGTGACCCTGGCGGAGCGGTCGAGGTCTTCGGCGCCGAGGCTGACGCCGAGGAACCGGCCGGCGGTGCCGCCGACGTCGTCGAGTTCCCGTGCCGCGTGGGCGGCGAGGCGTTGCACCGCCTGCTCGGCGATGGTGAGCGTCCCGCGGTCCGGGGCGGTCAGCGTGGTGGTCATGGCGTTCAGCCCCGGTCGCGGCCGGACAGTTGCGACAAGTCGAGCTTCCCGTCGAGGACGCGGCCGACGAGGAAGCCGATCGCGCCGAGGACCGCGACGGCGGCGAAGGCGCCGAAGCCGCCGAAGGCGACGGCCAGGCCGAGGACGAGGCCGGTGAGCAGGCCGAGCTGGGTGGATGTCACGAGACCTTCTCCTTCAGTTGTTCGTGCGTAATGGGTGGTTCGACGATGTCCGCGACCACGACGTGCACCTCTCGCCCGGTGTCGCCCGCCGCGCTCCGTACGGCCGCGGCGAGCTCGGTGGCCACCAGGGGGTAGCGAGCGGTGACGGCGATGGTGACGTCTCCGTCGCGGACTCGGACGCCCGCGACCCGCTGCGGCGGAACAAGGGTGGCGATCTCCCCGAACCGGCCGCCGTGCAGGCCGGCCACGCCGGGCACGGCCAGCACGGCGGCGGCGATCCGGGCGGCGTCGGGCTCGGCGGTCACTGCACCCGGCCGGTGTCGGTGGGCTCGCCCTCCTCGTCGGAGGGCAGGTGCAGGTCGCCGACGTGGATGTTCACCTCGACCACTTGCAGGCCGGTCATCTGCTCGACCGCGGTGATCACGTTGCGGCGCACCGAGCGGGCCAGGTCGGCGATGGAGACGCCGTACTCGACGACCAGCTGCAGGTCGACGGCGGCCTGCGTCTCCCCGACCTCCACCGACACGCCTTGGCCCGCCGAAGCGGTCGCGCCCGGGATGCGCTCTCGGATCGCCGAGAAGGCCCGCACGGCACCACCACCGAGGGCGTGGACGCCGGGAACCTCACGGGTGGCCAGGCCGGCGATCTTCTGGACCACGACATCGGAAATCGACGTCGAGCCCTGGGCGCTGACCAGTGCGCCATCGGTCTTCGTGGCGGGCTGCGCCGAACTGGTCTGCGCGGGCACCTTGGCAGCGGCGGTCGTCATGGTTGTCTCCTTCGCACGGAACGGATATGCCTTGCGGTGGCGGAAGAAGCAGCCTTGTTGTTTCTTCCACACCGGATCGACACCCCGCTCGAGCGATCGTCACGACCCGATCGTGTGAAGCACACCACTTTGCACGACGGCGTTGTTCTCCACGCGAGAGAAGACCGCAGCCGCGTTGGGGGTCGGCAGGCCAACCCGGTTGCCGGCGCGGTGGAGCGTGTCGTCGACGAGCGACTGGGCCACGACGTGGAGCTTGGTGTTCGTGTGCTGGGACAATTCAACGAGCAACGCGAACGCCTCGTCTGGTGTGCAGCCCCGCTGTCCGATCGAAATGCCACATCGGCAGCGTCCCCGGTGTTGGCACGTCGTAACGCAGGTTGGCCGTCCCGCGCTTCCGGACGGGGTCAACCGGGTCATTGTTCGACGTGGATCAGCGAGGTCAGGCCGCTGAAGGCCAGCACCGGTTCGAGCACCGGGTTGATGATGAGGCTGAGCTGGCCGGCGTGGGCGAACAGGGCGTTGATCGCGCCGCTGTCGAGGTAGCCCACCGCGCGCAGGTCGACGATGAGGGGGCCGACGGCCGTGGCGTCGTCGAGGGCGCGGCTGAAGGCGGTGATGTTGCTGAGATCGATCTCCCCGGTCGCGATCAGCACGCGTTTTCCGTCGTGGCGACGGGACATTTCCAGAGCGAGCGGTGTCATGCAGTGATCCTCGCGTGCAGGTGGACGGTGGTGCCGCCGGTGGTCGGGTGCACGCTGACTTCGTTCACCAGTTCCCGCATCATGGTCATGCCGCGGCCGCGCCGGGAGTTCGCGGAGGGCTGCGGGGGCTGCCACGTCCCGGTGTCGGTGATGGTCACGTGCACCTGGTCGACGAAGGCGGCCGCGTTCAGCCGGATCGCACCTCCAGGGGTGTCCCGGTGGCCGTGTTCGATGGCGTTGGCCACGGCTTCGCCCGTGGCGACCAGGACGTTCTGGATCTGTTCCGTGTCCAGTCCGCATCGCTCGAGCCAGCCGCGCAGGGCCTGACGGGTGGGAGCCAGCTGCCCGGCGTCGGCCGGGAACCCGATCGCCAGCGGGCCGGGCTGGCGGTACAGGAGCACCGCGACGTCGTCCTCATAGCCGGCCGCTGGGGCCAGCTCCGTCATCAGCTTGTCGGCGAGTTCGTCCGGTGTCGCGGTGGTGCTGTTCTCGACCAGCTCGGCGACGCGGGCGATGCCCTCGTCGAGCGGGTGCCGTCGGCGTTCCACGAGACCGTCGGTGTAGAGCAGCAGGGTGCCGCGGGGCGGGATGACCACCCGGGCTTCGGGCCGGGTGTGGTCGGCGAGGATGCCCAGTGGGATGGAGTGGCCGTCCTCCAGCAGCTGCGTGGTGCGGTCGGCGTGGACCAGGACCGGGGGCGGGTGGCCCGCGCTGGAGTAGGTCAGTTCGCCGGTTTCGGGGGTGAGTACGGCGCAGAAGGCCGTGGTGCAGGTGGCGCCGGGCAGCCTGGCGGCGAATCGGTCCAGCGCGGCCAAGGCCGCGGCCGGGGTCGGGTGTTCGAGGAGCAGGGCGCGGCAGGCGCTGCGCACCTGTCCCATGACGGTGGCCGCCGCCAGGCCGTGCCCGACGCAGTCGCCGACGACGAGGGCAATCCGTCCGCCGTCGAGGTCCACCAGGTCGTACCAGTCACCGCCGACCTGCAGGGGACGGGTCGCCGGCTGGTACCGCACGGCGAAGCCACCCGGCAGCTGCTGCGGACCGAGGATGGCGTGCTGCAGCGCCAGCGCGGTCTCGCGCTGCTGGTCGTGCTGGTGGACGCGCGAGAGCCCCTGGCCGAGCCGTCCGGCGAGCACGGTCAGCAGCGTCTCGTCTTCGGAGGTGACCCGCCGTCGCTCGGCCAGCTCCAGCCACAGGACCAGGATCCCCGCGGGGTGTTGCAGGGCGATGCCGACGGCCTCGGGGTCACCCGTGATGGGAGTGAGCGGGTCACCTGCACGCAACGCCTCGATCGTCGCCCGCACTTCCGGCGCGAGCTCGTTCCACGGGATCGGCTCACCGGCGCACACCAGCTGCGGCTCTGCCCCCTCCGGGAACGTCACCGCCAGCGCGCGGCGTGCCTTCCACACGTGGCACAGCTCCTCGACCGACGCCGTCACCGCCTCGGTCACGGTGTCGGCTTGGGCGAGCTGCTGGTTGAGCGCCGCCAGCGCGGCTTGGCGCTGCACCGTGTAGTGCTCGGCGGTGACGTCGCGGAACGTCCCGACCGTGACCTGGCGGCCGGTTTCCGGATCGTCGACCCGGGTGAAGGTGGCCGTGACCCACACCCGGTGCCCGGCGCGGTGGATGACGGGAACGGTAAGGCTGCCATGGGGGTTGCCGAGCAGTGCGGCATACGCTTCGGTGGCCTGTTGGCGGGCGTCGGGATCGGTGGCTGCGTCGGGCCACCACGGGTGGCTCGGTTCGTACGGCAGGCCTTCCGGGCCGAACCCGAGGATGTCGGTGAAGGTCTTGTTGATCTCGATGACCGAGCCGTTCTCGTCGCAGACGAAGAACGCCTCCTGCAGCGAGTCCACCAGGGCGGTGCGCCAGCGGGCGTGGTGGTTGCGCAGGCGCGCGAGTTCGACGTTGGCCCGGACGCGGGCCAGCAGTTCGGCGGCGGCGAACGGCTTGACGAGGTAGTCATCGGCCCCGGCCTGCAGTCCTTCGATGGAAGCTTCCTGCCCGGCGCGGGCCGACAGCAGCAGGACCGGCACCGCGACGGTGCGGGCATCCCCGCGCAGCTCGCCCACCAGGGCGAGGCCGTCCAAGCCTGGCATCATCACGTCGCTGATCACCAGGTCCGGTGGATCGGTGCGGGCGATGTCGAGTGCCTGTCCGCCGTCGACGGCGGTGGTGACCCGGTAATCGGCGTCGGTCAGCAGGCGCGTCAGGTATTCGCGCATGTCGGCGTTGTCGTCAGCGACCAGGACTCGGGCGGGAACAGCAGCGCTGCTCCGCACCGGGCTCGCGGCGTCCCCCGTGCGAGTTCCTTCCGGCAGCCAACGCAGCGCTTCTTGGATGTACTGCTCGGCGGTGGCGGAGGTGGCGACGCTGGTCACGGCCGGTGCCAGGGCGTCGGCCGGGAGGTGGGTGGAGCCGAACGGTAGCCGGATGACGAATGCGGTGCCCGCGCCCTCGACGCTGTCAGCGGCGATGGTGCCACCGTGCAGCTCGACCAGCTCCCGGACCAGCGCCAGCCCGATGCCGCTGCCCTCGCCGGATCGGGCGCGGGTGTTCTCGATGCGGTGAAACCGCTCGAACAGGCGCGGCATCTCCGCGGCGGGAACGCCGACGCCGGTGTCGGCGACGGTGACGACCGCGCGATCGTCGTCGCGGCCGACGGTGACGGCGATGGACCCGTCGAAGGTGAACTTGAGCGCGTTGCTGAGGAGGTTGAACACCACCCGCTCCCACATGCCGCGGTCCAGGTGCACCGGCTCGCCCAAGGACGGGCAATCCACCCTGAACGTCAGCCCGGCCTTCTCGATGGCCGACCGGAACACGCTGGCGAGCTCGGCGGTGACCGCAGCCAGGTCAACCGGCTCGTACCTCGCCTGCATGCGGCCGGCTTCGATGCGGGAGAAGTCCAGCAGCGTGTTGACCAGCTTGCTCAGCCGGAGGCTGTTGCGGTGGACAACCTCGAGTTCCTCGCGGGCCCGCTGGTCCCCGTCGGCCCAGCGGCCACGCAATTCCTGGACCGGGCCGAGGATCAGGGTCAGGGGCGTGCGGAATTCGTGGCTGATGTTGGAGAAGAACGTGGTTTTCGCCTGGTCCAGCTCTGCCAGTTCTTCGGCGCGTCGCTGCTGGGCCTGGTAACTGCGGGCGCTGGCGATGCCCGCGGCGAGGTGCCCGGCCACCAGGTCGATGAACCCGCGGTAGCCGTCATCGAGTTCGCGGTACCGGTTCAACGCCGCCACCAGGAACCCGTACGGGGCGCTGCCCTGCTGCCGGAGCGGCACGACCAGCGCGTGCGTGGGTGGTTCCGGCCACGACCCGGCCGGCGGGTCCGGGAAGACCGCGCCGTCCAGCTCGACCAGCACCGACTCTCCCCCGGCGACGGTGTCGACCGGCCACGCGGTGGCTGGGGGCGCGGCCTCGATGCCGGTCGTCCCGGCGAGCACCGCGCCCGGACCGTCGAAGAGGTAGGTCAGGGTGAATGGGAGGTCACGCAGGTCCTGGCCGAGTTGCCGGCCGGCGAAGCCGAGCACCTGCTGTTCAGTCTGCACGACGCTCGGGTCCGAGCCGAGGTCTCGCAGCATCGCCATCCGGCGCTCGCCGATGACCCGCTCGGTTTCCTCGGTGACGACGCAGAGCATGCCGACCACCTGGCCCGTGTCGTCGCGCAGCGGGCTGTAGGAGAACGTGTGGTAGGTCTCCTCCGGGTAGCCGGAGCGCTCCAGGAACAGCAGCAGTGCTTCGTCCCAGGTGGCTTTGCCGGTGGCGAGCACCGTCTGGATCCGGGGGCCGATGTCGTCCCAGATCTCCGCCCACACCTCGCTCGCCGGCCGGCCCAGCGCCCACGGGTACTTGCGGCCCAACGTGTCCCGGCGGTAGGCGGCGTTGCAGAAGAACGTCAGCTCCGGGCCCCAGGCCATCCACATCGAAAACCGCGACGACAGCAGGATGCTCACGGCGGTCCGCAGGCTCTGCGGCCAGCTCGCCGGCGCCCCCAGCGGGGTCGACGTCCAGTCCACCCGGGCCAGGTCGCGTCCGATCTCGTCGTCGGCGGCGAACACCCCGGTCAACGGGCTGCCTCCAGCAGCTTCAGAGCGCACTCAGGACCTTTCATGCTCGCCTGCCCGGCGTCAGCCTTCTGCCGTGATCCGCTGCTCTCAGCACTCCACACGATGTGGTGTTCGGAGCCGGCCGCCCGCCGGATTGCCCGGGTGGAGATGGAGACGGCCCTGCCGGCCCTGCGTTTAGACCCGGCAGGGCCTAGACCCGAAGAAGCCCGTACGGGAGATCCGGATCCACGATCCCCTTACCCTCCTGTCGCGCACCGAAACACGAATCGCTCTCGGCGCTCGGTTCTGTCCCGGCGCACAGGTGTGACGGGCTCGTAGCGACCCGGCGCCCCGGCGGGTTACGTTGGTCGCTGCGATGGTTGAGAACGCAGCCGTCTTCCACAGCAACTCAGGGAGACCGGCATGGGCAATGATCAGGACTGGCAACGCGACAAGGAAACCTTCGTCGCCGACGGCGAACCCGCTCCCGGCCCCCTGGCCGAACAGTTCGCCCGGCTGACCCGCACCCTGGTCACCGCCCCGACCGTCGAAGACGTCCTCCAACGCGTCCTCGAAGCCACGACCGCGATGGTCCCCGCCGCCGACCTGGCCAGCTTCACCCTGCTCGACGCCGACGGCCACTTCCACACCCCCGCCGAGACCGACGAGGTCGCCACCGAGCTCGACCGGCTGCAGTACCGCTTCCGGGAAGGCCCCTGCGTCGAAGCCGCCGACCCCGGCGGCCCGGCGGTGGCAATCGCCCCGGACCTCGCGGCCGAGCCACGCTGGCCCCGGTGGGCCCCGGCCGCCACCCAACTCGGAATGGGATCCGTCCTGTCCACCGCGCTCATCACCGGACCCCCCACCGGCGAATCCAGCGGCGCCCTCAACGTCTACTCACGATCCCGGCACGGACTGGACACCGCCGACCGCGACGTCCTGCTGCTCCTGGCCACCCACGCCTCCCTCGCCCTGGCCACC